>CALNBV010000238.1 GCA_937874515.1 uncultured Paenibacillaceae bacterium
CCGCACTTCATCTTCAGAGTGGGTATGGATGGATTTAAATTTCTCCAGGAATTGAAGAACTCCTGGAGAAATTTAAATCCATCCATACCCACTCTGAAGATGAAGTGCGGGCCATTGTGGGAGGCCATGGTACCTTTGTCATTAAAGGGACAGAGGAAACCGGGTATTTTGATATTGAATTGGATCCAGGGGAAGTAATCTCCGTTCCTGAGAATACCCCTCACTTTTTTACCTTGCTTGATGATCGGCAAGTGCTCGCTGTTCGTCTCTTTATTAATCCAGCAGGTTGGGTAGCTAACCCCTATGACGATCCGTCCTTTGCATAATAAACTGGGAAAGGGAATGTAGACATGAAAAAAGCTTATATAATCTTGGTGACGCTGTTACTTTCTTTCATTCTTATGCTTACTGGATGCACAGGGAAACCGGCAGGAACAACAAAGCAAGGGGATCTTTCAGGTAAACGAATTGCGTTGATTATGCAATTAAATTTAGGCACTTTTTCAGCCCAATATATTGCAGGTGTTAAAGAACAGGTGGAGAAATTTGGCGGGAAAGTCACCGTTTTAGCCTCTGATGGAGATTTAGGAAAAATGGCGGCCAATTTAGATGCGGCGGTAAATCAGCACTTTGATGGCATTCTAATTGATCACGGAACACCTGAGGCGTTGCAAAATGGCATTCAAAAAGCCGTGGATAAAAAGATTCCAGTGGTGGTATTCGATGCCAATATCCAAATCCCAGGGGTTACTGTGTTATCCCAGGGAGATCAAGAAATGGCCACATCTGTACTAGAAAAATTGGCTGCAGATCATGGGAACAAAGGCAACCTTGTAAAAATTTGGGTAGCGGGATTTGCCCCCATGGAACGGCGTCAGGTTGCCTACCAGGATTTCCTGAAACAACATCCCGATATCAAGGAAATTGCTGCATTTGGAGCGGCTACCCAGAATACAGCCCTGGATACCCAGGCCCAAATGGAAGCTATTCTGAAAAAATACCCGAAAAAAGGCCAGATTACCGCTGTGTTTGCTGCATGGGATGAATTTGCTAAAGGGGCTAGCCGGGCAATAAAGCAAGCAGGACGCACAGAAATTAAAGTGTATGGAATTGATATGAGTGATGAAGACTTGCAAATGTTGCAAGATGCAGAAGGTCCCTGGGTGGCGACTTCAGCTGTGGATCCAAAAGATATAGGTCGGGTTCAAGTCCGTTATTTGTATCAAAAGCTACATAGAGATACAACACCAGAACAAGTCGTATTAAAACCTAGCCTCATTACAAGGGATCGTCTACCCAGGGAAAAAATTACAACCGACCAGCTAACGAAGTATATCAAAGAATGGGGCAGCAGCCAGCAAGGCAATGCTGATTGGATGAAGTAGCATGGCGCTCCTTGAAGTGAGAAATCTTAGTAAAACCTTTGCTGGTTCCCCAGGGGTAATAGATGTCAATTTATCCATTCAGTCCGGGGAAATCCATGCCCTCATTGGTGCTAATGGTGCCGGAAAAAGTACTCTTATGAAACTTCTATCCGGTGCCTATCAAGGGGACCAGGGGGAAATCTATCTGAATGGACAGCGAGTGGTTATAGAAAATCCTGTCCATGGGAAAGAGTTGGGCATCCATTGTGTCTATCAAGAAGTGGATACAGCCCTGGTGCCTTCCCTAACAGTAGGGGAAAACCTTTTCTTAGATTGTTTGCCCCTCATCATCAATTGGAAAACTCTTTTTCGGGAAGCAGAGGAAGTGTTGCAGAAGTTAAACTTCCCCCTGGATCCGAAAAGAAAAATAGATTCTTTAACCCTGGTAGAAAAACAGATGGTGTTACTGGCAAAAGCATTCATGCAGAATGCAAAAATAATGATATTTGATGAACCCACCGCCCCGTTGAGTGGCCCGGAAACAAAGATCCTTTTGCAACAGATATGTAACTTAAAAGAAAAAGGGGTAGGGATCATCTTCATTTCTCATCGGCTCCAGGAAGTGTTTGCCCTCTGCGATACTCTTTCTGTCCTAAGAAATGGCCAATTGGTCCTAAATCGTTCTGTCTCAGCTACATCCCCGGAGGTTGTTGTGGAAGCAATGTTTGGGGAGAAACGGGCAGATGGTTTTGTGAAAAAAACGGCCAGTGTAGGTGATCCTCTTTTGCAAGCCAACCATCTATCAGATGGAGGAAGAGTGAAAGATGTTACCTTTCAACTGAGAAAGGGAGAAATCCTGGGCATTGCCGGACTAGTAGGTGCGGGTAAAACAGAACTGGCCCGGCTCCTTTTTGCTGCCTCCCCAAGACAACAGGGAGATATTTTATGGGAAGGAAATCCTATGTATTTTTCTTCTCCCAAACAGGCCATAGAAGCGGGGTTTGCTTTAGTTCCAGAGGAACGAAGGGGAGAAGGATTGTTCGTGAATGAATCCATTAGGGCCAATTTGACCCTGCCTATTCTTAAAACCATTGCCCCGTGGGGTTGGATTCGTCGGCAAAAAGAAAGGGAACATGGTCAAAAAATCGTAGATGCCCTTTCAATTAAGGCCAGCCACTTAGAATTCCCTGTTGAAAGATTAAGTGGGGGCAATCAGCAAAAAGTGGTTATTGGCAAGTGGGTGGGCAGTGATACGAAGGTCCTTCTCCTTGATGAACCAACAAAGGGAATTGATGTTCAGGCAAAAAAAGAGTTGTTTTATCTTCTCGAAGAGCTTGTGGCACAGGGGATAAGTATAGTTTATTTCACTTCGGAAATGGATGAATTGGCAGCTATATCTGATACCATCTACATCCTTTATAAGGGGCACATTACAAAAAAATTGGGAAAAGAAGAAATGGATCCACAAACCATTTTGTATTATGCCAGCGGAGGAACCAATCAAGATGAAACAGACAGCGCTTAACTTTTTATATAAATACGGGGCTCTATTGGTGATTCTCTTTGTGCTCCTTTACTTCAGTTATGCAGTACCCTATTTTTTTACATACGATAATTTAACGGACATACTTAGATCTATTTCCATCGTAGCGATTGTAGCCATTGGGGTTACCTTCTCCCTTATTGTGGATGGATTCGATTTATCCGTTGGCTCCACTGTTTCTTTAACAACTGTACTAACAGCATCCCTCATGGTTTGGTATGAACAACCATTGGCCATTGTTATTTTTGCTGCTCTCCTTGCCGGTGCCATGATCGGTTTGCTAAATGCTTTTTTAATCGTAAAGGTTGGAATCCCTGACCTCCTGGCAACTCTTAGTATGCTTTATGTTATTGGAGGGGTTCAGAAAACCTACACCCAGGGTTATTCCGTTTATAATAAAATGCCATTACCCGATGGAACCACAGCCCCAGGAGTTCTCTCCCCCTCTTTCCTTTGGTTGGGACAGGGAAAACTGTTTGGAGTGCCGGTACCCGTCCTAATTCTTATTCTCCTGGTGGTTGGAGTCCATCTATTATTGAAATACACCCGTTTTGGGCGCATGCTTCATATGATAGGCAGCAACCAGGAAGCGGCCCGCCTTTCCGGCATTCCCATTTATTCCATGCGCACATGGGCTTATGTTTTCTCAGGGCTATTTGCTGCATTGGGAGGAATCCTATTTGCAGCCCGGGTTGGCTCGGGACAAATGGACGCAGGCGCACCCTTGCTTATGGAATCCGTTGCAGCAGTGTTTGTAGGATACTCGGTTCTTGGGGCTGGGAAACCCAATGTCATTGGAACCTTTTTTGGGGCAGTGCTTATTGGAATCCTCCTAAACGGATTAACCATGCTAAACTTACCTTATTATGCCTTTGATATTGTCAAAGGATTGGTATTAATTCTTGCCCTCGCGGTGACTTATCTTCATGTCCGCCGCAAAAAACGAACATAAGAATGTGAGAAAGGAAGAGAATATGCCGGTTCACATCCAACCCTCAGAATTAATGAAAAGGCTCCCTGCCCAATTCTTCTCCAATTTGGTAGCCAAAACAAACCGGCGGATACAGGAAGGCCACGATGTCATCAACCTGGGGCAAGGAAACCCGGATTTGCCCACACCGCCCCATATTATTAAAGCGTTGCAACAGGAAGGGGAAAATCTTCGCCACCATCGTTATTCCCCCTTTACGGGTTACAGGGAATTAAAAGAGGCCATTGCTAGGTGGTATTTCGTCCACCATCAAGTAACCCTTGACCCGGAAAAAGAAGTAGCCGTCCTTCCCGGTTCCAAAACTGGATTAGTGGAAATCAGCCAATGTCTCTTAAACCCTGGGGACCAGGTTCTCGTTCCGGACCCGGGCTACCCCGACTATTGGTCTGGCATTGCCATGGCGGGGGCTAGAATGGTAGAAATGCCTCTATTGGCTAAAAATCAATTTCTGCCCGATTACACGAAACTTTCCCCAGAGCAACGTAATGGGGCGAAGTTAATGTTTTTAAATTATCCCAATAACCCAACAGGTGCCATTGCAACCCCAGGATTCTTTCGAGAAACCATCCAATTTGCAGAAAAAAACAACATTGTCATTGCTCATGACTTTGCCTATGGCCCCATCCTTTATGATGGAGAGCCCTCTCTAAGTTTTCTTTCTCTTCCCGGAGCAAAAGAAACAGGAATAGAATTTGGCAGCCTGTCTAAAATGTATAACATGGCCGGGTGGCGAGTTGGTTATGCCGTTGGGAATGAGAAAGTTATTGGACTTATAAATACCATACAAGACCATTATTACTGCTCCATCTTCGGTGCCATACAAATGGCTTCCGTTGAAGCCTTAAATGGATCCCAGGATTGTGTAAAGGAGCTCACATTAACGTATCAAAAGCGCCGGGATCTTCTTTATGCAGGATTGCATGACATGGGGTGGAATGCTCCCATAAGTAAAGGCACCTTTTTTTGCTGGTTGCCTGTTCCACATGGTTTTAACTCAATCTCTTTCAGCGACTTTCTTTTAGAAAATGCCAATGTGGTAGTAGCTCCTGGCACAGGATTTGGCCCCTCTGGTGAAGGGTATGTTCGCCTTGCCTTATTAACCACAGAACAGCGAATCCAGGAATTTGTGGAGCGCATTAAGACATTGAATATCAACTTTTAATTTGCTTGAATTCCTGACTAATCCCAGGTTTTCATATAGTTTGTCCTCCAACTTCTCTTTAAGGCACCTGTATTGGTGCCTCTTCTTTTGCAGAAATTACCGCAAAAAATGACAGATTTTTGGCCTAAAATTGCCTATAAGGAGATATATTGCGTTATAATTGTTAGTAGAGACAAAAAACAGGGTAGAATCTAAACAGATGGGAGTTCGTATATGGAGTATAGTGAAATGATGGAATATAGTGAAAAAACGAAGAAAACCCACAGAAAAGCAACAAAAGCGAATCTTGCTAAACGCATATTATTAATCATCTTCGGTGCTTGTATGGTAGGCATAGGATTGGAACTTTTCCTCGTTCCTAATAATATTATTGATGGTGGTATTGTCGGGATTTCTATTATCCTTTCCCATTTAACTGGTGTTAAACTTGGACTTTTCCTCTTTTTCCTCAACGTACCTTTCCTAATCATAGGTTACAAGCAAATTGGCAAAACCTTTACTTTATCTACATTGCTAGGTGTTTTGGTTATGTCAGTAAGTACAACATTTCTCCATGAAGTACCTGTCGTAACTGAGGATCCTTTTTTATCAGCAGTATTTGGCGGAATTATTCTTGGTATTGGTGTAGGGTTGGTGATCCGTTATGGAGGTTCTCTGGATGGAACAGAAATTGTAGCCATTGTATTTAATAAAAAACTTCCTTTCTCCGTAGGGGAAACGGTCATGTTCTTTAATATTTTTATCCTTGGCAGCGCCGGTTTTGTATTTGGTTGGGAACAGGCAATGTATTCTTTAATTGCTTATTTCATTGCCTATAAAATGATTGACATCACCATGCTTGGATTAGATGAATCCTATGTCGCATGGATTATTAGTGATAAACATGAGGAAATTGGGGAAGCCCTTCTTGCCCGTTTAGGACGTGGAGTCACCTATTTGAATGGTGAAGGTGCCTACACTGGCGAAGACAAAAAGGTAATTTTCTGTGTAATCACTCGTTTAGAAGAAGCTAAACTAAAAGCAGTCATTGAAGATATTGATGATGGAGCCTTTTTAGCAGTAGGTTCAATTAACAACGTAAAAGGCGGAAACTTTAAGAAAAGAGACGTTCACTAATCATAAATGGAAATGGCAAACACCCCCCTCCGAATGTGGAGGGGGGTGTTCCCATTTGAACAGTTTATTTAACCACAGATAAATGTGTTTAGATTCTTTCGTTAGTAGAGGACCCACAATTGCCAGGATAAATACTATTCCTGGCGACTTTTTAAGAAATGGGAGATAGAAAAGGCAAGAAAAACAGAGAAGAACAGGACAACCCCCATAACCAGGGCATTTTGCTCTGTAACCCCGGGAGCAAAAAGCAGCAAGACGGTGCAAATAACGCCAATAATAGCTGCGATAAATCCCTTCTTATACAAAGACCATGGTTTCTTTTCATGCCCACCATCCTCTACATCCACAGCGTTTTTTAAATTGTAAAAACCTAATATTACCCTGTCCCCTACAGCAAAATCCACAATGGATTATTTAAGAGGGCAGTAACTCCATCTTTTACCCCTGAGTAAACCAAAATTCCCACGATCCCTATTGTTTGAAAAAGAAAGGCAAAGCGGATACTTTTCAGATTTTCTATCAGCAAACGTTCATCTTTAACTTTTTTCATGGTAATCTCTCTCCTCTACCCAAAATACTTCATCTAAGGTTTTATGAAGTGCATAACAAATTTCTAAACATAGTTTTAAGGTGGGATTATATTTTCCCTTTTCGATTAAACTAATCGTCTGTCGTGTCACACCGATCTTTTCTGCTAATTGTTGTTGTGTTAAATCCATTTGCACGCGAGCGATTTTCAATCTATTATTCACGGATTATTACCCCTTCCTACTGCCAAATGTAATATATAAATGGAAAAGTTCAATATATATATTACATTTAGGGGTGAACGATGTGGGTCATTTGGTTTCTTTAGCACTTCTATCCCCTTAAATCATGAACCAGGTAAGATATGGGTTTATACCCGAAGGGTATTAGTGTAGTTTTCAGATCGATGTGTATCAAATCAAATCGTGCCAGTTCTTGCGAGCCCAACTGACCAAAGGGGATAAAGGTGATAAGAAGTGACCCCAAGTAAAGCTCTTGCGAGCTAAACTGAGCAAAGGGGATAAAGGTGATAAGGAGCAGCAAAAGGGAACCCGATATATCCTATCCACAATACGTATAAGTTATCCACATTTTATCCACAGTTTGTGTATAACTCTAAATATTGCATCTGTAAGATAAACAGGCTATAACTAAAAGAGCAATAAATACAAAGAACAGAGTGATGATGAGTGAAAATACATACAAAACATTGGATTGTGGAAAAGTATGTGGAAAACAGCGGAGATTATCCACAATACGAATCTTCTATTCATGAAGCAGCGAAATTAATTCAACAAAACCAGCTAGTCGCTTTTCCTACAGAGACGGTTTATGGTCTGGGAGGCAATGGCCTTGTGGATGAAACTGTAGATAAAATTTATCAAGCGAAAGGCCGGCCTTCAGATAATCCACTGATTCTCCACATATCCACCAGATATCAACTACAGGGACTGGTTACCCACATTCCACCCATGGCGGAAGCCTTGATGGATGCTTTTTGGCCAGGTCCTCTCACCCTGGTTTTGCCGAAAAAGCCGGGAACAGCCATGCGTGCCTCAGCTGGATTGGATACAGTTGCTGTTCGTATGCCAGACCATCCTGTAGCCCTGGATTTAATTAATGAGGCAGGTGTGCCCATTGCTGCGCCAAGTGCCAATCTTTCCGGGCGGCCAAGCCCTACAACTGCCCAGCATGTACTACAGGATTTGGATGGGAGAATTGCCGGGGTTCTGGACGGCGGCAATTCTCC
>CALNBV010000239.1 GCA_937874515.1 uncultured Paenibacillaceae bacterium
ACCACCGAGATCTACACTCTTTCCCTACACGACGCTCTTCCGATCTGGTCTCTGGCAAGAAGGTTGCCAGTTCCTGTTGTCACCACAGGATTTGTGAAACCCAGTGAAATACAAAACTGGTTTGCTGCTGCCGACTTATTTGTCTGCACATCCCTTTGGCAAGAACCCTTAGCCAGGGTCCATTATGAAGCAATGGCCGCGGGGTTGCCTATTGTTACCACTGCTAGAGGCGGGAATCCTGAAGTCATTGTGGCCAAAGAAAATGGGTTAGTTGTTGAGAATCCTGAAGACCCTAGTAATTTTGCAGAAAAAATCGGGGAAATCCTATCTAATAAGTCATTGATGAAAAAAATGGGGGAGAAAGGAAGAGAACTCGCCCTTTCATTATATCAGTGGGATCGGGTAGCTTCTGAGATTTTACAGGTATGGGAACAAGCTATGGAAATACCTCTCACCATGACCGATGAAGAGGTGGTCTATTCCCCTGCTTCCCAACCTGAAACAATCTCCGAAAGTAAGTCTGAATCTGATATGAAGAAATCTGACAGCAAATCTGAGAAAAAATCAGAAGACAAGTATAGTAAAAAACATCATGATAAAGACAAAGAGAAGCACAGAAAAGAAGAGGAGCATAAAGACAAAGGGAAAGAGAAGCACAGAAAAGAAGAGAAGTCTAAAGACAAAGGGAAAGAGAAGTATCGAAAAGAAGAGAAGTCTAAGGAAAAAGGGAAAGGGAAGTATCGAAAAGAGGACAAGTACAAAAAAAAATATAAGGAAAAAGACAAAAAACGCCAAAAAAAATAAGTGTCACATACAAAACCACCCCAAATTTTAGGGGTGGTTTATTGCCGTGGAACTGGCACGATTTGAATCTTAGTATCTCATTTTATTGTGATTCTAGAATGCGATTTACTTTCTCAGCAGGGGTAAAGGCTTCATATTTATTGTAGTTTGTAGTGATTTTTGTAATATACCAGTGTTTTACCCGGTCCTGATTTTTTTCAACGGTAATAAATTTACGTCCCTTTTTGTTCCATTGCCAGTTGGATGAAACCAAATCATACTCCAGGGTGTATTGTAGTGTTGTATTATTGATTTTTTCTTCTTTTACAAAACGAATGTTTTCTAACCAGGGACTAGATTGTCCTGTTCCCCATCCTTTCTTTTCAAATTGAATTTTCGTCTTTTCTTGCAGGTCAGGGGAGAGAGTTGCATATTGAATCGCTCCACTTCGATTATTTACACCTAAAACCCACAGTTCAACAGCTTGTTTTGGGGTTTGGGCTTCCATTCCAGAGATAAAAGATTCTACCATCGTTCCTCTTTGTGAATGTGTAAAGGCTTCAGGAGTTTCTTTTACATTGTTTCCTAACACTAAATAAGAAGCGAACAGTAATAGGCCAATTACAATTCGTGCCATGGCAATCCTCCAATGGTTACTATCTATAGGGTAATATTCCCAATAAACAGCGAGTGAATTCATTGACTTTCTTGACCTTTCGTTATAATATACCGGTAGGGGTATTTTTAAAGATAAACTGTATAAATTAACAGAGGTGAAGGTAAAATGGCTATTGTAAACGTTAATGATCAAAACTTTGATACAACCATTCAAAATGGATTAGTATTGGTTGATTTTTGGGCTCCATGGTGCGGGCCGTGTAAAATGATTGCACCTATATTAGAAGAATTAAACAAACAAGAAGGAAATCGGATCACCATTGCGAAATTAAATGTTGACGAGAACTCTGCAACTGCTGCGAAATATCAGATTATGGGCATTCCTACATTAAAGCTTTTTAAAGATGGGAAAGAAGTTGAAACCATTATGGGGGCACAACCTTTAGGGGTTCTCCAACAAATGGTTGCACAGTATGCATAGGGAATAAATTGGAGGTATAACCATGGATTTTCATTTTACAATTACAACGGATAAATCGATTCAGGAAGCCATTGAATCTGTAGAAACTTCACTGCAGAATCACAAATTTGGCGTTCTCTGGAAACTGGATATTCCCGCAACCCTCAAGAATAAAGGCGTAGAAGCGGATTTTAAATTTCATGTTTTTGAAGTGTGTAATCCTGGGATTGCAAAGGAATTCTTCACCAGTGATTTAATGGTGGGTTATTTTCTGCCATGCCGTGTCGTAGTATATGAAAAGGATGGGCGTACCCATATTGGTATTGTAAAACCGACAGCCATTCTTGGATTGGTCAATGATGAATTGCCGAAACTGGCACAACCTGTGGAAGAGAAATTAATCTTAGCCATTCAAGAAGCAAAATAGGTAAAAGGTGTGAAAACATTTATTCATGAAAAAGTACATTATTATTGCTGTCCTCTTATTGTTAGTGGGTTGGGTTGTGTATAGCAATATCAATCAGAACAAAGGCGTGACAAATTCAGAAGTAGGTACAAAGGTTGGAACGAAAAAAGGGGACACGGCTCCTGATTTTACCTTAAAGACCTCCGATGGAAAAACGGTCAAGTTATCCGATTACCGTGGGAAAAAGGTCATTCTTAACTTCTGGGCAAGTTGGTGTGGTCCTTGTCGCGCAGAAATTCCCGATATGGCGAAATTCTATGAAGCCAATAAAGACAAGGGGATCGTCATTCTTGGAGTTAACTTAACCAGTGCAGAACGGACCCCTGGCAGTGTTCCACAATTTTTAAAGGATTATAACATTTCATATCCAGTATTAATGGATGAAACAGGTGAAGTAGGGGACAGAAAATATGGTGTGACTGCGATTCCTACCACGTACATCCTTGATTCCAATGGTAAGATTACTGAAGTAATTACAGGACCCATGACCTATAAGGCTATGGAGACAGTAACAAAGAATATTCCTTAAAGGTAACTAAGGCTAGCGCCATCGCTAGCCTATTTTTTATTTCACTTAAAGAATTTATATAAGTATGAGGGTTACCCAGATGTTTTGAAGGCGCGCCCGTAGAGAAGTTGACCGTCAGTTTATACATCTTCGTCGGCGAGGAACTGGCACGATTTGATTCTTAGCATTTCCTTTTTGTCCGTTTCCATTGGTCCTATTTCTTCATTTACTATATAGATTGTAGAATGGGGTGATGAAATGGTTTCCTTTGTGACATGGAATCTTTATGCTGGTGCAGATTTAACACCCCTTTTTCGTGCTGCACCCCCACAAATTCCCCAGCGGGTAACGGAGGTCTTTCGGCAATTTCTTGCCACCCATTTTTCTGTTCGTGCAAAAGCCATCGCCAGTGCTATTGCTGAAAAGAGACCCGATGTGATTGGATTCCAGGAAGTGAGTTTGGTCCAGTTCACTATACCTAATGTAGATGTGGTCATATACGATTTTTTGCAAATGGTAGTTAGCCAGTTGAAAAATAGAGGATTACACTATGAAGTGGCAGTGATCAACGATAATGTGTTGTTTCAACTTCCCACAAGCCATGGAAATGAAGTGAGGATGTTAGACAGGGATGTGATTTTGCTTCGCAAAGATTCAGGGTATAAGGTGATTCATCGGCAAAAAGGGATCTTCACAACCAATTTCACCGTGAGAATTGGAAGGGGTTCATGCACAATACTGCGAGGATGGTCTTTTGTGGATATAGAAGGTAAAAAGGCCCTTCGGGTCATTAATACCCATTTGGATTCTTATTCGCCAGGGGTTCAGGTTGCCCAGGGGATGGAGTTGCTTTCTGGACCGGCTCATACAACCCTTCCTTTGATCCTTTTGGGCGATCTAAATTCTAATGCTACAGGCTCTGATACACCCACCTATGGAAATTTTATTGCCAGTGGGCTTCATGATTTATGGCTGGAGGTGGGGAAAGGACAGGGATTTACCTGTTGCCAGGACTCTGATTTATTAAATGGAGTATCTGGTTTACACCAGAGAATTGATTATATTTTGTTTAAGAATGGTTGGACACCAGGGGAAGCTTTGTTGTTAGGGGAAAATCAGTGGAGCAGAAGGGAAAGGGGACTATGGCCTTCAGACCACGCTGGAGTATATGGATCTTTACGTATATAAAATTGGAAGCCCGGTTTATCGAAAGGGAAACTGGGATTTTGAATGGAATATTAAATCATTATAAGTTAAGTTTACAACTCGGGTGGATGAGCATATCATTTGGAAAAACTTTGATCTAGAAGGGAGATATATACTATACTTGAAATTAAAGAAAAAATCCAAGAAAAAAACAACCCTAGGAGTTGTTTTTTCTTGGATTTTTTCAATTAACGGTATGCACGTCTACCTACTAATTTTTTACTGTCAAATCTTTAATGCGTATATGGAAGAGCAACCCAATAAGGACCATTACAGCGAGAGATCCGATGGCGAAACGGCTGGCAAGAGTTCCGCTTGCAGCAAACAATAAAGTGATGGAACCATAAATTACAGGACCTACAATGGCGGAAACTTTTCCCGAAAAGGCAAAGAGACCGAAAAATTCCCCTCGTTTTTCTACAGGGGTAAGTTCAACAATCAGAGTGCGGGAAGTGACCCACATGGAACCAAGAGCAATTCCGAAAAGGCTGCCAGCCACCCAGAAGAGACCTGTAGAAGTTGTGATTGCTGCCATAACAATAGCGATAATCATAATGATCGCCACCTGATTAACTGCCTTTTTCGCACCAACCCTTTTCGTAATATAACCGAAGACAAAAGAACCAATGATACTAGAAACAGTAGACACTAAATAAAGAAGAATAAATTGTCCTGTGGAAAATCCCAATACAATTTTCGAATAGACAGCCATCATAGCAATGGCCGTTTGCAGGGCATCATTAAAGAAAAAATATGCAATCATAAAGGTGAAAATAGGTTTATAAGCTTTCATTTCTTTAAAGGTTTGGAAAATATCCCGATATCCTTTGAAAAAAGAAGTGGATTTTTGAGGAGCTGGGTTTGGCTTTTCCTTTTCTTTATAAAGGAAAAAGATTGGCAAACTAAATATAAGAAAGAGAAGACCGCTTAAGAGAAAAGCAAGGGCATATTGTTCATCCCCTGCAAAGGGATATACCGATAAACCTACCAGTGTCCCCAAATAACCTATGGCAACCCCAAATCCTGAAATAAGGGGAATTTCTTGTTTGTTTCCTAAATCAGAAATCATGGCATCATAAAAGACCAGGCTGGAATTATAGAAAAACTTCGCAACTACAAATAAGAAAATGACGAGAATAAAGGACAAAGATAAATTAAAAATAGTAGCACTGGTTTGCCAGAATTCAAAAACACCCATGAAAATCGTTGCCAAAATAGAGAAAAGAGCAAACACAACAAGCAGGAATTTTTTCTTTCCGGAGCGGTCCATATATACCCCGTATAAGGGGCTAAAGATGACTAGAAAAATACTGGCTATGGCGTTTAAATAACTAATAAATGAACTGGCTAATTGATCAAGAACCGGATCTCCTCCTACTTTGGCTTGTAAGTAAAGGGGGAAAAAGATGGTGTTAATATTTGAAGAGAAAATAGTATTCGCGAAATCATATAAGGCCCAAGAGAAGATAGGCAAGGTGAAAAATAGAGCCATACCCTTTCGCGATTTATTAGTATTACTTGTTTGCATGGTCAATGTGACCCCCTTTGTGTAATGAACTTATAAAGATATTCGCAAGGGAGAGTTCCATTTCCTTTTTGTATAGGACAAAGGTTTAGGCATAGGAACCAAAACCCCTTTAATACAATGGATATATAAAGATTTAGGAGAGGGGTATTATCATGAAATGGATTACTTTTCGCATGGCAGAACAACAGGAGCTTGGCTGGGTATGCCGGGCTGGAAACAAAGCTTTTGTTATACCCTTGCGTAAAGCAGCTAAATATATGGAACGTGAAAAACTTCAATATCCGGAAGTGGTCTTGACTATGTTAGATTTGTTGAAAGCGGGAGAAGAAGTGCAACTAGGGTGGCGTAATGTGGCCGGATTTATTCAGGAACAACCTCTCGTTGTGCGGGAAATAGGGGTTCCCTTTAATCAAATTCGCCTTCATGCGCCCATTTCAGACCCTGTGAGCATTCGCAATTTCTCTGCATTTGATGATAATAAGAATTCATTTCCTGATGAATGGTATGAAATCCCGGCCTTCTATTTTAGCAATCCTCGATCCATTTATGGTCCAGGGGAAGGAATCAGCCGTCCCAAACAGTGTAAACGATTAGATTATGAATTAGAATTGGCCTGTGTAATTGGGAAAGAAGGACGAGACCTATCTGTAAAAGAAGCGGAAAACTATATATTTGGATACATGATTTTAAATGATTGGAGTGCACGGGACTTCCAGCAAAAAGAAGGGAAAATTGGATTGGGATTTGGAAAAGGGAAAGATTTTGCCACTTCCCTTGGGCCCTTTCTGGTTACAGGTGATGAATTGTTGCCATTTCGCAGTGATGAGGGAAGATTTGATTTGGAAATGAAAGCATTTATTAATGGAAAAGAACTGTCTAGAGGGAATTTTCGCAACATCTTTTACACTTTTGCAGAGATGATTGCCCATGCTTCCAAAGATGTCACATTACATCCCGGTGATATTATCAGTTCGGGTCCTGTTGAGAGTGGTTGTATCCTTGAACTGGGAGAAGATAAACATCCCTGGTTAATAGAAGGTGACCGGGTAACCTTATCAATCACTGGATTGGGTGTGTTACATAATTATATTACCTCTTGAACCTGCCACAAGGAAAGTTACGATATACCCTCGACAGTATTTTTAAACGAGCGTTTAAAAATAAAAAGAATCCTGTCAAAAAATTACCAAGCACATCAAATGATGAAAAAACAAGACAAAATATGTTACAATATTGTTAACAATTTAGTTTTGATATAAGATGATTGAGGGGGATGGGGAAAAAATGTTCAAACCACTGAATCCTTGGGACGAACGTTTTTCCCAAGATGAGTATGTATATGGAACTGAACCTAATGTATTTATTAAACAAATGGCATCTAAACTTCAAATCGGTGAAGTATTAGCCATTGCGGAAGGTGAAGGGCGAAATGCCGTCTTTTTGGCTCAACAAGGACATCGTGTCACAACCTGGGATTTCGCTCCTTCCGGTTTAGAGAAAACTCGCAAGTTGGCGGAAAGTAAAAAAGTAGAAGTAAAGACGGAATTGGTGGATTTGTGGGAGGCCACCTGGAAAGAAGATCAATGGGATTCAATCATTTGTATTTTTGGCCATTTTCCCAAAGAATTACGGTTAAAAACCTTACAAAATGTAAAAGAAGCCGTAAAACCTGGTGGTTCCTTTTTGTGTGAAGTCTATTCGATCAATCAACTAGATTATAAAACAGGCGGTCCTTTATCAATAGATATGTTATATCGGCCAGAGGATTTTTTACAGGTTTTTAAAGATTGGGACGTGGAGCACTTCTTTTTTGGTGAAACTGAACGATTTGAAGGGAAGCTTCATCATGGGCGTTGCCATGTGATTCAATTTTGCGGGAAAAAACCTGGAAGAGGAGGAGAACGATGAAAGAAATGCTAGATGGAATGGAGCGTAAGGTTTGCTTTTCTAATACACCTAGAAGAATAATATCCTTATGTCCGTCCATTACAGAAACCTTATATGAATTAGGGTTAGATGATTTAGTGGTTGGCAGGACGAGTTATTGTATTCATCCAGAAGAAAAAGTGAAAGGTGCAACGGTCATTGGCGGGACAAAACAGGTGGATGTAAATTTAATTCGGGAACTGAAACCTGACCTTATTGTCACAGACAAAGAAGAAACCCCCAAAGAAGTAGCTGAAGCACTTATGGAGGAATTTCCTCTTTTTATCTTTGATGTACAGAATTATAATCATGCCCTGAAAATGATTGATGTACTAGGGGAAATAACCAATCAAGAAGAAAAAGCGAAGAGTATGGTTTCAAGTATTGAAGAAGAATTTGCCTTTTTGCCAGGGGTAGATAATAATAGAGTAGCCTATTTGATTTGGCGAAAACCATATATGGCAGCCGCAAAAAACACCTTTATTTCTGCCATGTTGGACAAATGCGGCTTTTATAATGTTTTGTTGGATCATAAGGAAGAAAGATATCCGGCAGTTACAGCAGAAGAATTAAGGGAATTAGACCTTGATTACCTATTTTTATCCACGGAACCTTTTCCCTTTTCAGAAGAACACAAAAATGAATTGAAATCAGAACTTCCAGGGGTAAATATCGTTTTTGTGGATGGACAATCCTTTAGCTGGTATGGTGCTAAAATGGAAAAAGCGGGCCGATATTTCCGCAGTATGATAGAAACCATAAAAAGAGCAGATCTATAATAGGATCCGCTCTTTTCCTTTGGTTACCTGAAGAAATCCTCTTCATTTTTTACATAAGGTTGATGATATTGGATAAACCCTTCCCAGGGTGGTAACTTGTGTTGGGCTTCTTCCATATTCCATACCCATTTTTCTTGTTGAAATTGGGTTAAGTGTGCTTGCAAGGCTTTAATTTTTAAAGGCCAGGTTGAACGGATATCAATTTTAGTCATTTGTTCTCGTTTCGCGTTGACTAATCCAGGTTGCTCATATTCTTTGCTTAAAACAGGGAAGTATAGCTTCTCTACAGTTTTACTTTCATGAAATGCACGGATGACACATTTACTTAAGGTGCGGTGGTCTGCATGATAATTAAAGGCTCCATATGGGCCGAAGGTGAGTAAAACATCAGGCTGAATCTCATGAATGAGACTTAAGACCTTATCTGTCAGAGGTTCTGGATCATAATGTTTTAGTTGTTTATCAGGTAAATGTAAAAAACGGACATCTTGAATTCCAAGAATAGTAGTAGCTGCAAGCAATTCTTGTTCGCGAACACGGGGCAGATCTTCCTTTTCTACGAAGGGAGGCTGTCCTCTTCTTTTGCCAGCTTCACCTTTCGTAGCGCAAATAAGAGTTGTGGGAATTCCCTGTGCAGCGTAACGGGCCAGGGTTCCGCCACAGGAAAAAGATTCATCATCAGGATGAGGAAAAAAAGCTAAAATACCAGACAAGAAAAAGGACTCCCTTCCACATTCCGAGAATTATATGATACAGTAGACCTCGCTAACGGAATATTATTTAGATATAAAACACATATCCATTAGTTTATCATAATTTTTAAACTCTCATTATTTTACATACAAATTCATTCGTAATAAAGGAAAGTGCTGCCTGTGTAACGAAATTAATATTCCGTTAGCGAGTATCATTATGGTTAAAAAATAGGGAAGGGGAGATTCCATGAATGTTCTAACGATCAATCATTTTCACATTAGCCATAAAGAACTATTTCAAATTATGGTGTTAAAACGCCTGGAACAACAAGATGACATGATTCTTTCCCTTTATGAAGATCTAAAAGAAAAACTGCCAGGAAAGAAAATGAGCCGATCCCATTTTTATGCCACGATAAAGGAAATGGAGACAATAGGATTTATTGAACAAAGTCCGGTTCAAGACCGTAGAAAGAAGATATTTCATATTACTCCACAGGGTACAAATAAGTTGTTGGAATACAATGGTTTATACTTTGAGCCCTATATGGCATTAAAACAAATTGTTGAACTATTTATCCATGATTTATCTGGTGCGAATCCATTAAAACGCCCCACTGTTTTTCCTTTACAACCTCAACAAAAGAAGTTCTTTAGTAAATTAATTAATGTACGGGAAGTCATTGAGTGGGTCATGTTAAAAGAACTAATAAAAAACGAAAAAATCCCAGCAGATTTATTAACCTATTTTCAAATGAATTATGGTTGGCAACCAGGAGAAGGTTATTTATATGAGGTTGTTCGTAGCATGGAAGAGCATGGCTGGATTATAGGGGAGTGGGAAAGCGATCGAAGAAGCAAAAGGATCTATCAAATCGATGAAAGAGGAAGGCAAGTTCTGCCCAGAATTGAAGAGTCCGTTCTTTACACTATGAAAAATATTCGAAGTTTTATAAATAACCTTCTTGGAGTTTTCCATCTGTAAATTAATCTCCCCATGTAAAGGGAATTATATCCATACATACTAAATGGACCCCCTAATGACAAACCATAGGGGGTTGTTCTGCTTTTTTTTATGAAAGGAACATGTGTCTTGGACTACATGCATGCCTATTCTCATCATTTCCGCCTATATCCCCCATGTAATTCGTCCAAGAATAAACACCCCATTATATATATATCACTGTTTTTTTCTTCAATAAAATTAGGTCAGTTGTCCCAGGTCCAAAGAAAACATCCCCCTATTTCCAATAATTCCCGAAGAAAACCTTTGAAAAATGGGTATTCGTGTAGAACACAAGGGACCTATATACAATAGACATATAGTACAAAAAACCTATAATGATGAAAGGCGGGGGTTGTTTGTATGGAAGAGCAACAAAGCGTATTAACAGAAAGACAGGATGTATTAGCCGAAAGGCAAGATGTACTCGTAGTGGATCAGGAGATTAACTTTATTGAAAACTTTATTAATAAAAAGGTGAAAGTGGGAAGAGGGGGCCCTGAATCTAAATCAGGATATCTCCTTGGGGTTTATTCTGACTATGTCATTTTATGGACTGACAAAAAAGAAATTGTTTACTATCAAAGTGCCCATACCCAAAGCATGACACTTGATTCTACCGCAACAGAAAGCATAAAAGGAGAAGATGGATTAGACTCCCTCACTTATGTACATGAGGATTCATTCGTATCCACAATTGGAGCATTAAAACACAATATGGTTCAAATTAATAGGGGAGGCCCTGATTGCTTAACTGGTGTCATCGTCGAAGCAAATGATAATTATTTTACAATATCCATCGAAAAAGAAATCATCTTTGTTTTTGTGCAACATGTAAAAAGCATTAGCTTAGCACCAAAAGAAAACAAAAATGATGACAACAAAAATGAAAATAGCAATTAAAAAAATATGATAAAACAAAATGAAAGGTGATGGTTATGAGCCTAAAGGATCTTAATCATTTAATTGGGAAAAACATTCAAGTCAATCGTAAAGGGCCTAGCTCTTTTAAAGGGGAACTATTAGACATTCAATCAGACTATATTGTACTTGAATCTGACAAGGGAAGAACTTATGTACCAACTTATCATATTAAAACCATTGGATTCTTATCTGACCAAAATTCCACTACAAAATCTGAAGACGAGGAAGAAGAAGAATTCAATCATCCAGAAACATTTGCTGATTTGATTATGAGTTATAAATATCAGTGGGTAAACATTGATGGCGGACCCAATAAAGTTGAAGGAATTCCAATTGAAATCTCAGGCGATAATCTTATCGTATCTTCAAAAAAAGAAGTCATAAATGTAGTTTTATCCCATGTAAAGAGCCTAGTGTATAAAACCCAAAACAAACAAGAAAACCAGGATAACAATGATAGCAATAATAAGGATCAAGAAAAACAAGAAACTAATTATAGAAAAAATGAAAAAGAAGAAAAAGTAGATCGATCTGCGGAAGTTTTTGAAGAATACATTCAATCCAGAATGTCCAATGAACCCATTGCGAATAGAATTTCTGATGATGATTATAAATTAAAAATATTCTATTCTGACCGCTATGGCACCCTTAATCAAAGCAAACAAAAATCATCTAGCTCTAGAAAATCTTCAAAATCAAAAAGGAGATGAGAAAATAACGAGAGGAGATAAGAAGAGTGGACATCATTAAATCCTATATAGGAAAGCCAGTAGATATCGAATTATCTGGGGACAAAATACATTCAGGCATTCTTATTGATTCAGGACCGGATATTCTTGTTCTTAAAGGAAAATATCACTTCTTCTATATCCCGTTATTACATGTTCAATTTATAAAACCTAAACTTTTAGAGGATGATCAAATTAGTTATTCCTCATCTTCTAATCATTTACAACTTGAAGAAAATATATCTTATCGAAAAATCCTAACTAATGCAAAAGGGATGTTTGTAGAGATTTTTGTAACAGGAAATCAATCTCTTCATGGCTATATTACGAGTATCCTAACAAATTACTTTGTTTTTAATTCTCCTATTTTTAAAACTCTTTATATCCCACTTCAACATTTAAAATGGTTGATCCCTTACCAGGAAAATCAAACCCCATTTTCACTTAAATCTTACCAAATCTATTCCTCAGATATCCCATTATTAAGAACATTTGAAGAACTATTAAAGAAAATAGAAGGCCGTATTGTAGTGTTCGATTTAGGTTTACATCCTAATAAAACGGGATTATTAAAAAAGGTAGAAAACAATTTTGCTGAACTTATCACTGGAAACGAAAATTCAATCCATTGTAATATCCAGCATATAAAAACCGTTCATTGCCCCTGACTTTTCTTGCCCATCTGTAAAAATCATGATACCATATCACAAAAAAAGGGGAGAAAAGGGCATGAATTTAAAAGATTTACTAGATGCTGCTACCTTAGCTCAATTAAATAAAACAGAGAAACAATTGCGCCAAAAAGAGCATGAAAAGAAAGAGGAAGAACAAAGAAAAAGGATTGAAGAACAAAAAAGACGAGAAAAAAACAAATCCTTTTCTGAGCTATTTAATGAAAGCAAACTAGATTGGAGGGAATATAAATAACATCCTAAAAGTGGAATGGACTAATCCAACCCCCAGGGGTATTTTACTGCCCCTGGGGGAGCATCCACAGACTTCGGGAAATAATACACATTCAACAAAACACCCTGCGCTGATGATATGGTACAGATTATTTCAAATAGTCCGTTAATTACATGCAACCTTACATAATGTATATGTATGTATAAAGATACCCTTTACCTTAATAGGTGAAGGGGTATTAATCCGCCCCCAGGTCTTGAGGGCGGATTATTTATTGAGTTCTTCTTCTTTATTATCGTTTTCTTTAGATGAAGGAGGGGAGAGCTGTATTTTAGTAGGGATCCACTGGCCTGCAGCATCCTTTTGAAAGGATTGAATTTCAAAGTCAACGCCGTTTGTTAATTCTACAAAACGAAATAAATAATCTTTTTGATCAATTCCTTTTACGAATATGTTTTTTACATAGCCATCTTTCCGAGTAGGGTAACGATTTTCAACAAGATTACAATGGCAGCCATAATGAATATCCACATAAGATTCTCCATTATAATTCCATTCATAATCATAACGGGGTTGAAATTTTTCACCTTCAAATTCATATTGGGAAATCCGGTACACATTTTGCTCTTGAATTACATCCATAAAACCATACAAATAAGAAAACCGGGTTCCTCTTTTTTCGTTAGAACTTTCCTCCAATATCTCCAACTCTATAAAAAATCTAGTAGCAAACAGCTGGTTCCGATCTTTCGCTAAACGGATTATTTTAATCAAGTGAATCCCACTAATTCCGTTAAGTCGATCTTCTACTTCTTCCATACTTACTTTTCTTTGTAAAGAAGGCGCTAAAAACCCATATGAAAAAGCAATAAATTTACTTCTATCCGTTCCGTTTAATGCTTGCAGACCAGAATAGAAATTAATGATCGTTCGTTCGGGTGTATCATTTAATCGGGGCGGAATCATCTTTTCTTCTAACCAATCATCCCGTAAGACATTTGTATTCAACATCGCCAAACAAGAAGGCCGGGTAAAACGTTCCATAGTTGATTCTCCTCCTTTTCTTCCCTTTGCACATAAATATGCTAAGGAAGGCTTATTTAAAACGAAATTATCCTGAAAGGGGAGGGGAGTTGTGCACATATATAAAATTGTTTGAAAAACGACGTAAAATGACTTTTCTCTCCGAGAACTTTATGATAAATTATAAAAGTCGGTCACTTTTAACCTTATTTTGGCGATTGAAAAAATTTCATTCAACAACAAGAACGCAAAAGATACATAAAGTCGAATTTTGCTATAATTCACATTACACACATATCCACAGACTTTTATCCACACCCTTAATTTTTCCCAAGTTAACATAATATATATTATAGGACGTTGTAAATGAATATCTCGAATTAAGAAATATGTTGTTATTTTGAGAAATCAAAGGAGAAAAATGCCTCCAGCAGCCCTGGTTGATCAATTAAACGATTTTCGTTTTAAAATCTGTAGTAATGGATTTGTATTCAGGTTTTCATCTGTTTAGTTTTTTAGTAAAGGGTTATTCCTTGTTACATCAAGTAATGTGTTCTGGTGTTCAAATTCCCCTGGTTCTTTAACCATTGTTATTTTACATAACCACTCTTATATCTTCTTGAAATTTCCCTTTTTCTTTTTAAGTTGACATAACATTATTATAGAAAACAAAAACCCTTACGCTTTATTGGCAAAAAGGTTCATCCATGATCACTTAGAAATAATGTTGTGCCAGGGATACTTTTTACTCCTCTCCCCCACTTTTTGTTGTATCTACTGTGAATATTAAATGGAATAAACGATTATGCAGGAATGTACTTAAACGAACGGGGCAAAATACTTCAATAAGCGATACTGAAATTCGTGTTTATGAGGGTGATCATGTGGAGGCTTTTGGAATTGTTATTTTAATAATTAATGTCTTCATAGTTGGATTTGTAATATGGACTGTATCAAGCATTAATGAAAAACTTGAATTGCTAATAAGAATTCAATTAAAAAATGCTAACATACATTTTAAGGATAAAAATATGGAGGAGGAAATTGAAAAATATAGAGATAAATGATTGCTTGTATTCCCCATATCTTTCATAAACGATGTTCATTTTTGACGGTTTTGGAACGTCTAAACCTCAATTAATTCTCTAGAGTCCATAAGTAGTAGTAAATTGCTGATATAAAAGATTCCCAGTATAAATAACGAGTAAGATGATTGTTATTGATATCAATAATTTAGTTTGTTTTTTCATATAATCATTTTCACCTAACCT
>CALNBV010000240.1 GCA_937874515.1 uncultured Paenibacillaceae bacterium
GCAATTACGATATAAGCCCTTTTCTTTAATAGAAGAAAGAACATGATTTATATATTCCATGGCGAAATCTCCTGACATAAAACGAAGGTTTCTTTTAAATTAAATGATTTACGCCATAATTGTCAACTTAAATTATTGATTGGTTAACAATTAATGTGAGGGGTTAACAAAAGGGTTGCCCACACATTTTGCTACAGATAAGCATTTAATAAAATTGAATATCGTTGAAGGAGAGAGTTGACTATGAAAGATCCAATGAAAAACCAAAATCGCCTCTCGCAAAGACGGGGGCCTTTTTCCTGGGCTGAAAAAATGTTTGTGGACATGGAAAACATGTTAAATGGTTTTGAATGGCCTAATTGGGGCAGTATGTGGGAAGAAATGAGTGAACAGTTGAAAGTAGAGGAAACAGATTCTGACTATATTATTTCCGTGCAGATGCAAGGGATTGAGGATTCTAAGGATGTTCAGTATCAATACAAGGATGGGGTTTTGTACTTGCAGCGCTCTAAAGAAGTGCAAAGCAAAAAGAATGTGGACCAGGGAATGGTATGGCAAAGCCATTATGCACATTTTTCCCGTTCCATCCCTCTGCCAAAGGCAATAGGGTGGCAGGAGAGGGAAGTGAAAGCAGGAAAAGGCCTCTGGCAAATGAGAATACCGAAAATATAAAGCCAGTCAATTTTGACTGGCTCTGGCTATCTGGCTACATATTTAAAGGGAATTCCCGGAAGGTATATCTTGTTTTCCCTGATTGGGTACGGGGAATCTCATTCACAAATTCAACCTGAAGGTGAATATCCCCAATGGATTTAAGGATTTCATTGCGAAAATGCTGAATCTGTTTATCGGTGAATTGTTCATTTTTCACAATCTTTAAGGTGATGTCTGTCTTACTGTGCTGGATGGCCTGGAATTGTTGAATCCCATCCAAATTACGGGCAATATGGTTGAATAAATGACCGTGAACATAATTCCCTTTTGGTGTTACAAAAATATCATCTTCTCTGCCCTCTATTTTTTCTAATAAAGGCAATTGAATGCCACAGGAACATTGTTTCGCAGATAGAGCTGCAACATCCCCTAATTCATAGCGGAGACGGGGCATGGCAAAATTATTGAGATCTGTTACTAAGACTAAACCACTTTCCCCATGTTCTACAGGGGTTTTGGTATGAACATCAACGATTTCGATATAGGCATTTTCCTGAGTGAGATGCATATTTTTTTCAGGGCATTGATAAGCTAGAATTCCTCCGTCTCTTGCACCGTATTCATTGATGGTGGTACATTTGAATGCTTCTTCAATGGCTTCCCGCTGAAAATCGTAAAGGGTTTCCGAAGTAGATAACACAGCTTTTGGAATGAAATTTAAAAATATACTTTTACGCAACATTAATTTCGCCAACAGGTAAAGAGAGGAAGCATAGCCGTATAAATAAGATGGGCGGAATTGATTAAGGGTATCTATGTATACTTGCAGGGAATCAGGATTGAGATCATAAGCGGGAATAACAATTCTATTTTTCAAGAATCGTTCTTTCAGTTTGTAGGATAATTTCTTATTTTCCCTTAGTTCGATGGGAGAACCCCAAATCATGGCGCATCGTTCACCGATTTGGATATCCCACCAGGAAAGGCCCCGATACCTGGCGGCTTCGTAATATTCAACAGTGTGGCGATCTATATAAAATTTCACAGGTTCCCCCGTTGAACCCCCGGTCCGATTAGGAATAAGAGAAGCTTCATCCATTAAAGAGCTTACATAATCAGAACTTCTTTGTCTAAAGGCTTGCTTCGTAAGAACAGGAAAACGATGTAAGGCCTGTAAAGGGTCTCGTTCTATTTCTCTTTTTAATGATTGATAAGAAGAATAGGCGGGCACATGGTCTACGCAATAAAGCAAAAGCTTTTTTAGTTTGAACTTTTGCAGGATTTCCAGTTCATGTTTAGTAAGGGACTGGGAGTGTTTTAAATGTGCAATATTCTTTTGAATGTTATTTCCTTTGAATTTTTCCATGGCAGGAAAAAGGAAACGCCTAATCATAATACTATTTAAATCCACAGGGAAACCTCCTATCTACAATCCATAAGTATTGTTAAAAATAGTTATTTCCCTTTCAGAATGAAAAAACACCCCCCACTAATTTGTGAAAGTGGAGGGTGTTCGTAAAAGTAAGTAGTTATTTAACCATGCCTTCCATAGGGCTGCTGGCCTGGGCA
>CALNBV010000241.1 GCA_937874515.1 uncultured Paenibacillaceae bacterium
ATAATTTTCCCCGCAATCAATTGGATAAACATGTGGAGCGATTATTAAAGAAATTCCCTGATAACAGGGTATATCAGCATTTAAGTAACTGTGCACTGGGATATGGCTGTTTAACAGCATCCAATACCTTCTTTAATCGCTGGGAAGGGGGATTGCCTGTTTCCCGTACCTGCAACGCTGGCTGTTATGGATGCATCTCCCAACAGCCAGAAGGAAGCGGCTTTATTTCTCCCCAAACCCGCCTCGACTTCACTCCAACACTTGAAGAGTTAGAGGATGTCATGCTGTTTCATTTGAAAAAGCCAGAGTCGATTATTAGTTTTGGCCAGGGATGTGAAGGGGACCCTTCCACCAAGGCACCTCTGGTTTCCCAGGCCATTCGCCGGGTAAGGGAAAAAAACACCATGGGTTATATTAATATGAATACCAATGCAGGGTACACTGATGGAATTCGTGCCATTGTTGACGCAGGGCTAGATTTAATGCGGATCAGCATTATTAGTGCCATTGATGAACACTATAATGCCTATTACAATCCCAGGGGCTATACCCTGGCAGATGTAGAAAAGTCTGCAACCTATGCCAGTGAAAAAGGGGTCTTTACCTCCATTAACTATTTGGTTTTCCCAGGAGTGTTTGACCGGGAAGAAGAAATGGAGGCCATGATTGAATTCATTCGCCGCACAGGCATCCGTTTAATCCAAATGCGGAATTTAAACATTGACCCTGATAGTTACCTGTCCATGATTCCCCCGCCCAAAGGGGAAATTTATGGCATGAAACAGGCTATGGAAATTTATCGCCAGGAATTGCCGGGCGTGATGATTGGTTCCTATACTCATGTTCCACCGAAGGTTCCCTGAATCAGACCTTTACATTTGAAATTTAATCGTGATATAATCCATTTATGTGTGTGATAACTCTGTTTCGTACATGATTCAGGGCAGAAAGAGGTGAACGACATGAAACCGGAAATCCATCCTAAATACAACCTAACAAAAGTAACCTGCGCTTGCGGGAACGTTTTTGAAACCGGTTCTGTAAGAGACAACCTTAAAGTTGAGGTTTGCTCTGAGTGCCATCCTTTCTACACCGGGAAACAAAAATTCCTCGATGTAGGTGGCCGTGTAGACCGTTTCAAAAAGAAATACAATCTTTAATAACAGCGTACTTAAAACAGGCGGAATTTCCGCCTGTTTTTTGTATTGTGCATAAATCTACTTCCTCGCGAGAAAATATAGCGAGGAGGTGGTCAATATGAAGAAACTAATCGTTGTCCTTGTTTCAATTTTCATCTTATCGTCCTTAAATGCCTGTACAAATAATGATCAAGCAAGAATTAAAAGCTATTCAACCAATGAACAACTTGATTCTGTACCCAATCCCAATATGGTTAGCGGCCGTTCGACAGATGTACATAATTTAGGAGCGGCTACAGATGCAATGTCCGATGCTGCCCGTCGGGTCCCAGGTGTGCAACGGGCGACCGTTTATACAAATGGAGCAACGGCCTATGTACGTCTTACATTAAATCAGTCAGTCAAAACAACAGCACAAATTAACGATGTGAAAAAACAAGTGTATACCAACGTAAAACGAAAAATGCCTCGCTTTAATGTGCGGGTCTATACGTCAAAAAATAAAACCATGAAATAAAAACAGGAAAACAAAGCCCCGGGTATGCTCGGGGCCATTTCCTTTTCCTTTCGTTTCCTTTACTTATATTCATTCTTCATCTATAATTGGAATGTTACGGATTTTTATAAATTGAGGTGAAGAGCCCCGTGCTTCAACGACTTGAATCTGTGGTAGAACGTTATGATCGGTTAACTCAACTATTGTGTGACCCTAATGTCATGAACGATCCCACAAAATTACGCCAATTTTCAAAAGAACAATCAGATTTAGAGGATACGGTACAAACCTACCGCCAATATAAAGAAGTCACAATCCAACTCCAAGATGCAAAAGAAATGCTCGAGGAGAAATTGGACGATGAGATGCGGGAAATGGTCAAAATGGAAATCGGTGAACTGGAAGAACAAAAGGACGACTTAGAAGAACGCATTCGTATTCTTCTCCTTCCGAAAGACCCCAATGACGATAAAAACGTGATTATCGAGATTCGGGGTGCCGCTGGTGGGGATGAAGCCGCCCTATTTGCTGCCGATTTGTATCGTATGTATGTCCGTTATGCAGAGAAACATCGCTTAAAAGTAGAAATTCTTGAGGCCAATCCTACAGGCATTGGCGGATACAAAGAAATCATCTTCTCCGTTAATGGTCAGGGAGCGTATAGCCGTTTGAAATTTGAAAGTGGTGCCCATCGGGTACAACGGATTCCTTCCACAGAATCAGGTGGAAGGATTCATACCTCTACTTCTACCGTTGCTGTACTCCCAGAAGCGGAAGAGGTCGATGTACAAATCAATGAAAATGATGTACGCGTGGATTTATTCTGTTCTAGCGGCGCTGGCGGACAAAGTGTTAATACCACCAAATCTGCGGTTCGCTTAACCCACGTTCCTACTGGAATCGTGGTATCTTGCCAGGACGAAAAATCCCAGCACAAAAACAAAGACAAGGCCATGCGCGTTCTTCGTGCCCGCTTGTTGGATAAAATGCAGTCAGAGGCAACTGCTGAATACGCAGAAACTCGTAAATCTGCTGTTGGTACTGGGGACCGTAGCGAACGGATCCGTACCTATAACTTCCCCCAAAGCCGGGTAACAGACCATCGCATTGGCTTAACCCTGCACAAATTAGACCAGGTTCTCAATGGGGAATTAGATGAAATTATCGATGCTCTCATTCTTCATGAGCAAACAGAACTCCTGCGCAATGCGGAAGGAGCATAACAACCATATGAATCCAATGACTGTACGAGAAGCCATGCAACAGGCTTCTCGTTTTTTCGAATCCAATAATATTATCGACGGGCCTTTTCTTGCTGAATACATTATCCGCCATTGTTTAGAGTGGGATCGTACCGCGTTTCTCACCCGTCTGCAAGATCCTCTTCCTGAGGACTCCTGGGGGAAAATAAAAGAAATCATGGAAAGGCGGGCCAATGGGGAGCCTTTACAATACATTTTTGGAGAGCAAGAGTTTTATGGATTGCCTTTTCACGTCAATCCATCTGTCTTGATCCCCCGTCCTGAAACGGAATTGTTAGTGGAAGAAGCCCTGCAACGCATTCCAGAAATTTTTCCTGAAGACCAAACCATCGTGGTTGTGGATGTGGGTACAGGAAGCGGAGCGATTATTGTTTCCATGGCCGTGTTTGGTTCCCCTCGCTGGAAATACCTTGCCCTGGACATCTCTCCAGACGCATTGAAAACAGCGGAAAGCAACGCCAGGAGCAATGGTGTGGGACAACAAATCTCCTTCCTCGAAGGGGATTTACTATCTCCCTTCCAAAATGGCACTGTGCCCATCAACGTCCTTTTATCCAATCCTCCCTACATTCCAAGTGGAGATATTGCTGGATTAGACACCCAGGTGAAAGACCACGAACCTCTCTCTGCTCTTGATGGAGGGCAAGATGGGTTGGATTTGTACAGACGTATGATTAACCAACTCCCTCCTGTTATTGGGGACAAAGCCTTCGTAGGATTTGAAGTAGGCATGGGCCAGGCAGAAGATGTGAAAGCCATGCTTGAGGATACGGGCTTGTTTCAAGAAACGTATATCATTGATGATTACGCAGGCATTGGTCGCCATGTCATCGCCATTCGTTCATAAAGGCAAGTACCCTTTTCGGCAAGGAACTGGCACGGTTTAATTTAAATATTTTAATTTTCTGATAATTCATGTTTAAACCTCCCCTTTCCTGTTCATACTGATGACCAGGGGATAGGAAAGGGTGAGAAGAAGTGAAAAAGCACTTATATCTTATTTTTATATTTTTTATTCTTATTATGAGTTGGGAAGGCCAAAAGGAAGCAGCATCGGTTTTTGCGCAAAGCAACGTGCCCAATGAATCCATTCGCCTTCGCATTTTGGCTAATAGTGATTCGCCTGAGGATCAACAAATTAAACGAATCATCCGTGACCGTGTAATATCCTATGTGTCCCAATGGGCCCAGGATGCAAACAACGTAGATGACGCCCGTGTAGTGATTGGCGGCCATCTTCCAGAATTGCAACAATTGGTCCGTGACACCTTAGAGGAAAAAGGATTTACTTATGATTCGGATGTCCAATTAGGGCCTACTGATTTCCCAACGAAAATGTATGGAGCCCAGGTGTTTCCTGCCGGGACATACGAAGCGGTCCTTATTACCCTGGGTAATGCTGAAGGCCGCAACTGGTGGTGTGTCATGTTTCCTCCTCTCTGTTTCGTCGATATCTCAAGTGGGGATACTGCTGTGCAAAAGAAAGAAAACCAGGATCAGCGAGAGCAAGTCAAAACTGAGGAAATCCAGGTTGTGGAACCCTTACCACAGGAACGGACAGAACAAATTGAGGTTCATATTGAGGATCCTTTTATGGATGCCCTTATCGAGGATGCTTCTTTAGAAGAACAACCTCCAGTAGTAACCTCCCCACATAAGGAAACGGCAGTAGAAACATTGCCCCAGGAGTTTGTAGACTCTCATGATTACGAAAAGCAACAACCCAATAGCCAGGTCGAACTGCGATTCTTCTTTATCGATAAGTTTAAAGAAATCGTCAGTATCTTCTCATAGACCTTATCCCCCCATTTGAAAAAGCGGTCCTTTAAGGGCCGCTTTTTCTATTTTCTCTGAGCGAAGGGGATAAAGGTGATAAGTAGTATAGGAGACCCATCCCAAG
>CALNBV010000242.1 GCA_937874515.1 uncultured Paenibacillaceae bacterium
CAGGAAGCCCCTTCTTCAATCAGACCGTTAGGTTGATAAGGAGGGGTTATTCACTGGAATACCTGTATGCTGTGAAACATCTTTTAAAGGCCAAGTACAACATGACATAACCTTTCCCCATAAAAACTACAATGATATAAGGGATGGCTTCAGCAAAGGGGGCGACTGTTTGTACGGAAGCGGGTTAGACTTTTTGATCATTGCCCTTACAGGACTTTTAAGTGCACCCCATTGTATCGGGATGTGTGGGGGGATTGTTTCAACATGGACACTTACATCAAAAGAGTCCCTTTTTAAAACCTTATTCGCTTATAACGCAGGGCGAATTATTACCTATACAGCAATTGGCGGGTTTATGGGTTTTGTCGGTTCTTTTGTAGAGGCCGCAGGGAAAATTGTTGGCTTTCAAGGCATTGCTAATATATTGGGAGGAATCCTCATTATTTTATGGATTCTTAAAAAATATACACTGCCACTGGATAAATTGAATCCTATGGCCTTTCCATGGGCGAAAAAATGGTTAGGGGAAAATCGAAAAAAGAATGACTTTTTTTCCGTTTTAAGCAGTGGGCTTCTCCTTGGTTTCATTCCTTGTGGATTGACCTATACCATGCACATGAAAGCAGCTGCTACAGGAAGTGTAATAGATGGGATGTTAACCCTCTTTTCCTTTGGGATAGGAACCCTTCCTGCTTTAATTTTCGTCGGGCTTTTTTCATCCCTGTTAAAAAGAACTTTTCGCTCCCGCATTCTATTTTTAGCGAATTGTTTGGCCCTTTATATTGGCTTTATTTCCATTATGCGAGGATTAGTTATTAGTGGTTGGATTCCCAGCATTAATCCCTGGCTCTGGTAAGGATGTGGAATGATTAGGACATCTTTGAATATATTTTCTTTATAGAAAACTTGCCATAAAGGGGAGCCGAACCATGAGTCGAACAAAACGTTCAGAGTTACAAATTACCGGAATGACCTGTGCTGCTTGTGCCTCACGCATTGAGCGTACCCTGAAAAAAATGGACGGAATTGTTGATGTAAATGTAAACTTTACCATGGAAAATGCCACGGTTACCTTTGATCAAACAGAAGTTGGTATGCTGAACATTGAAAAAAAAATAAATGATTTGGGATTTGGGATCTATAAAGAAAAAAAAGGCCAGGATCCCCATAAACATGAACAACGAACTCTTTTTTGGAAGTTTATTTTTTCTGCCCTTTTATCTATTCCCCTTTTATGGGCAATGTTTGCCCACTTTTCCTTTACCTCTTTTATCCCTGTTCCAGAGCTATTTCTTAACCCATGGTTTCAATTAGCCATAACCACCCCTATTCAATTTTTTGTTGGCTTGCAATTTTATCAAGGGGCATGGAATGCCATTAAAGGGGGAAGTGCCAATATGGACGTGCTTGTGGTATTGAGCACATCCACGGCCTATTTTTATAGCCATTTTTTAACCTTTCAAAGCATTGGACAACCCCATTTCCAACATGTGGATTTATATTTTGAATCCAGCGCACTGATCATTACGTTTATTTTATTAGGGAAATTATTAGAAAGCCGCACCAAAAGCCGGACAACAGATGCCATCAAAAAATTAGCCAGGTCACAGGCCAAAGAAGCAGTAGTTCTTCGAGGCGGAAAAGAATATCGAATTCCTGTGGAACAGGTCATTCCAGGGGATGTAGTCATTGTAAAACCTGGTGAAAAAGTGCCTGTGGATGGACAGGTGTTATCAGGCAATTCATCAATCAATGAATCCATGTTAACAGGGGAAAGCATACCTATTGATAAAGGGCCTGGGGATCAAGTATACGGTGGCACCATCAATGCTAATGGTGTTTTAAAAGTGAAAGCCATAAAGGTTGGACGGGAAACAGCCATTGCACAGGTCATCCGTATTGTGCAAGAAGCTCAAGGGTCCAAAGCCCCCATTCAACGGTTAACAGATGAATTATCGGAAATCTTTGTCCCTATTGTGGTAACCATCGCTATCGTTACTTTTTGTGCATGGTATTTTGTTTTCACACCGGGGGACCTTTCCAATGCCATTAATAAAGCAATCGCAGTTTTAATTATTGCTTGTCCTTGTTCTTTAGGCCTTGCAATTCCTACTTCTGTCATGGTGGGGTCAGGCAGATCTGCTGAATTCGGCATTTTATTTAAGGAAGGAAAACATTTAGAGACCCTGGAAAAGGCGGATATCGTGATCCTGGATAAAACGGGAACCATTACGGAGGGAAAACCAAAGTTAGTGGATTATCTTGTGCAATTCCCTTTCGAAGAGCAATTTTTTAAATACGTCGCAGCAGCGGAAAAAGGCTCAGAGCATCCTCTGGCCACTGCCATTGTAGAAGGGATTTTAGAAAAAGGAATGGCATTGCCTGAAGCCACCTTTTTTCGGGCGTATCCAGGCCATGGGGTTGAGGCAATGGTTGAAGGAAAAAAAATTATCATCGGGAACCGTAAGTTTCTATCCGAAGAGGGAATTCATTTATCTGAGAAAAGCCTAGACCAGGCCATTTGCTGGGAAACAGAAGGTAAAACAGTGATGATGGTGGGCTTTGACCAGAAGTTTGTAGGGATGCTTGCGGTTTCCGATACATTAAAAAATACCTCCAGAAAAGCGATTCATCGTTTGCAGCGGATGGGATTGGATGTGCTCATGTTAACAGGAGACAATGAACGAACGGCTCATGCCATTGCAAAAGAATCAGGCATCCAACGGGTCATTGCAGAAGTCCTTCCCCATGAAAAAGTGGAAGTCATCCGCATGCTCCAATCCAGAGGAAAAAAAGTAGCCATGGTTGGGGATGGAATTAATGATGCCCCGGCGCTAGCAGTGGCTGATATAGGAATCGCCATAGGCACCGGGGCAGATGTAGCTATTGAAGCTGGAGATGTGAATTTAATACGTGGGGATCTTCATGGAATTGCTAACGCCATACAATTAAGCCGCAAAACCATGTCCAATATTAAGCAAAATCTGTTTTGGGCCCTGGCCTACAACTCCATTAGTATTCCCATCGCTATGGTTGGGTTCCTTGCCCCCTGGTTGGCAGGTGCAGCCATGTCTTTCAGTTCCATCTCCGTAGTACTTAATGCATTGCGGTTACAAAAAGTGAAAATTTAAGGGCGAATAAACATCTGGGTCCAGTAATAACGATAGGAACCACCTGTAGCATATCCAACCCCGATCTGGGTAAAGTTAGGGTTTAAAATATTTGCTCGATGGCCAGAGCTATTCATCCACATGTTCATCACTTGTTGTGGGGTAGGTTGTCCCCCTGCAATATTTTCCCCTGCCGTAGAGTAGGCAATGTTAAAGGCTTTAATCATCTGAAAAGGGCTACCGTAAGTGGGTGAAGTATGAGAAAAGTAATTTTTAGTACTCATATCGGCACTCTTTACACGGGCACAGCGGGAGAGTTGCCAGTTATTTACAAGGGGTTTCAGTCCCCGTTTGCTTCGTTCCACATTGACAAGGCGAATGACTTCCCCTTCCACGGATTTTACTGCAGTTAGAAGAGGAACATTTACTTTTTGTCCGGGATAAATTAATGCCGGGTTTCTAAATTGTTTGTTGGCATTAATGATTTCAGAAAGACCAACCTGATACTTTTGGGCAATAATCCACAAGGTATCCCCTGGTTTTACCGTGTAAACATCCATGCCTTGAGCATGGGTTTGGGTTGCTCCCATTGTAGAAAAAGGCACCAATAAAAGAACAAGGCCTAAAATAAGCCGAATCAACTTCATCAAAACTCCTCCTTCCTTTGGGCTTATTATTCAGCAAGAAATTAGCCCATATGAGTGGGAATTAGGAGGGTTTTTGCCGATTTTTGGCGAATACAGGAAGTTAATTACAATAATCATACTAGGAGTTTTTTCAGCATGTACAAAACAGGACTAGCTGTCGCACTTTCCATTCTTTTGCCTGGGGCAGGTCATATTTATGTGAGAAAAAGAAAATTGGGTTTTGGTTTACTATCCCTCTATATTGCTGGTATAGCAGCACTTATTTATTTGACCGCATTGGATATGGAAGTTAAATTTGAAATTTCTTTTGGTTTATTGCTCCTTCTTTTGTTTTCCATTTATGATTGCAGGAATTTGGTACGCAGATTAAATAAGAAAGAAGAACTTGCTCTTGGGGAAAATCATATTGCCCTTGCAGAAGGAGAGTATTATTTTCGGCGGAACCTATATCTTCCTTCTACAAAACCTGTTCCCATTCTAGATCACTATGGGAATTCAGCGGGCACCATACAACGGTATTATAAAAACTGGTGGATATGGCTTATTTATATGGTAACGAATATTCCATTTATTTATTTAAAAGGGAGTAATGAACGGGGCGAGGAGGTCGTTAGAATTGAAGAACTTAGTTTCTGGAAGTCCCTTTTTAATAAGTTTTTAACCCTACAGGTGACAGTGGGACATGGACCTAAACAGGAGCAATTTGTATTAAAGAACACCACCTATCAAAGGGAAGGCATTTCAGTTAACCATATTTATGAATTTGAATATCAAGGTGAACAGTACATCTTTAAAAAAGAATACATGATCAAAACCAGTACATTAAGAAATAGTAAAGGAAAAACCATTGTAGAGTATATCCAGGAAGACCCGGTTTCTGCAATGGACCATAGCATTCGTATACTGGAACCTTCTGCGGACCTCCTTTTAGCAGCAACAGTTTATTATGTATTTTTGCTTTACAAAAAATAAAACTACATAACTTTTCCTTATATTGTCCAAGATAGGTAAATGAGAACTTAAGAATAACTTAAGAATTTTCCTACCCTTTTCTTAAAGTATAGGGGTTAAGATGATGGTAAGGACTTCTGAGGAGGGGTAAGAATGGTTCCAGATAAAGTGATGTTCCTGTATAAATTTTTAAATAGCCCAAAGAAAATAGGTAGTGTAACTCCTAGTTCCTCATTTCTATCTAAATCAATGTTGAAAAACGTGAAGTGGGATAAGGTTGAATCTTTTGTTGAATTAGGTGCGGGGACAGGGGCAATTACAGCTCCTATTTATGATACAATGAATCCGGGGACCCGTGGGTTAATTATTGAACAGGACCGCATTATGCGCAGGCAATTAAATGACCGTTTTCCCCAACTCTATTTTCGTCCTTTAGCTGAAGAATTATCTATATATCTTGAAGAGTTAGGCATGAAACAGGTGGACTGTATTTTTTCCGGGTTGCCTTTTGCCAACTTTTCACCATCCCATCGCCACCAAATTTTGGATGAAGTGATTAAATGTTTGAAACCAGGAGGGCAATTTATTGCTTTTCAATATAGTTTGCAAATGAGAGCGGAATTATTACAACACTTTGATTCTGTACGCCTATGTTTTATTCCCTTGAATTTCCCCCCTGCTTTTGTCTATTGTTGTATAAAAAAATGAGGGATTAAAAACAAATGGAAAACAATTTAATGCAAACCTTTCATAAAATTGGCCTGTTTTCTTCTTTTAATGAGGAAGAAATGAAAGAGGTCCTATCCCTTTTTCGTATGAAAAAAGTGAAAAAGAAGGATATTCTTTTTCATGAAGAAGAGGATTGTCTGGCCATTTATTTTATAAGTCATGGGCGGGTCAAAACCTTTAAAACCGATGAAGAAGGCCGTGAGAAAATTATCAATATCCTCGGAGATGGTGAAATGTTTCCCCATATCGGCCTATTTGGTGGAGACCAATACCCTGCAAGCGCCATGGTTGTTGAGGATGGAATTCTTTATGTGATTGATGTGGCTAACTTCCTGCAATTATTGGAACATAACCCTTCCCTATCCGTGAAAATGTTGAAAATCATGGAGCAAAAAATGCGCAGTTTACAGGATCATTTATCAGGATTGCTTAGTCGGGATATTTCCGAACGAGTCTGGCATATTCTTCATGGCCTTGGAAAGGCATCTGGCACAGAAATTAAAAATGGTATTCGCATCGACATTGAATTGACCCATCAAGATTTAGCATCGATGGTGGGAACCACCCGGGAAACCATCACCAGAGTATTAGGGCAATATCGCAAAGAAAATAAATTAGATATACATAACGGGAAATTTATTATCATGAATGAGACCTAAAGAAGGGGAAGAATCCGAATCGATTCTTCCCCTTTGGTATGTTAGGATATTTTTTGTCTATTTATTAAATAATCATAAGGTGCTTCATACTCTGCAAGAACGTCGTAAACTTCCACCAGTTCTTTGTCTACATCCTTAAGAGCAAATCGGTGTTGTTTGAAATAAAGTTTAACCGCTTCGTCAGCGTTGGAAGCGTGGATGCAATCCCAGTGAGAAAACCAATCCTCCCGGTTCGGCATCTCGCGTCCCTCAACACCAACCATATAATATAACTTTTTCATCACGATTCGCCTCCCCTTCCTTCTTATAAGCCTGGCACAAACCAGCTATACTTTACTTCCTACTTTTATTATACGTTAAAAAAGGGGAGGAAAATTTGACGTCTTTAGTACAGTTTATTTTTGATTATCGAGGCAATTTTTTGGTACCTCGGTGCCCATTTTAATTACGAAAAGGCTGGAGTCTTCCACAGCTTCCAGCTCATGTTCTTCATTTGGATCCATTAATAAAAGGGTACCGGGAACCAGTTCATTGGTAACACCTTCAACAGTAAATAATACGTGGCCTTTTTGCGCCACGACTAAAGTGGTGTTCCCTGTATGGTGTGGAGGGATTTTTTGTCCTTTTCCTAATTGTAAGTTTACAACGACACCTTCATCCCAATCCATGATTTTTCCCCTTTTGGAAGGTTGGTTTGGGTCTTTTTGCTCTATACTAATAAATTTCATTTTACGATCATCCTCCTTTTAACTACATTTTATATGAAAAAGTTTCTATAATGGGTGATGAATATCACAGGTATTGCATTTATTTTCTGTTATTCTATAGTTGGCGTCATATCTTTTAATCAACGAGGTGAATGGATGATGAAACTTTTACTGCCAAGAGAGCATGGTGCCTGGGCTATGTTAATTATTCCTTTTTTACTTGGACTTTCTCTTAATCCAACATGGATGCATCTTCCTTTGTTTTTAGGATGGTTCTTATTATATCTCGCTTTAAATCCTCTTATGATGTTGATTAAGAAGAAAGGGGATTCACGTTTTTACACTCGCTGGCTTCTGATCTATGGAATTCCTGCCACGATCCTGTTGTTCGTTGTTGTATTTCAATACCCGGCATTAGTATGGGCGGGTTTGGCTACGATTCCTCTCTTTATTATCAATGTTTTTTTTGCCAGGAAAAATCGGGAGAGGAACTTTTGGAATGATGTGGTGGCCATTTTTGAAATGGCAGTGGGTGGGGTAGCCAGTGCCTATGTGGCACTTGGTCATTGGTCCATGTTTCAAGTATATGTATGGATTGTAAGCGTTCTATTTTTCTTAGGAACCGTGTTCTTTGTAAAAACCATGATTCGGGAGAAAAGGAATGTGAAGTTCCGCTATCTATCCTGGGGGTACCATATTTTATTGGTGGCAGGAGTTGGGCTTTTCACAGGACAAGTCTGGCTGATTCTGGCTTATGTACCTTCCATGCTGCGGGCTATTATTGTTGGGGGAAGAAATCTAACCCCATTACAAGTCGGTTTAATGGAAATCGGAAATACCCTATTGTTTACGATTTTCGTACTTTGTGATATCTATCACATCCTTTCTTTGTAAATGCCAGTACTATGGATTTAGAAAACAGCGCGCGCTAAACATTCTAAGTTCATAATATTGGGGGGTTTAAATAATATGTATTGTCATCAATGTGAACAAACACCTACGGGAGGTTGCCGGGTCATTGGTGTTTGCGGTAAAGACCAGAACATAGCCAGCCTGCAGGACACCATTATTTATGCATTAAAAGGGGTCGCTGCTTATGCAACCCATGCAAGAGAATTGGGATATACAGATCCTGAAGTAGATGCAACGATTCAGGAAGCCCTATATTTTACTTTAACCAATGTGAATTTTAATGTTGAAGAACATTTGAATATGGCTATGAAAGTAGGTAAAGCCACCATTAAAATGATGGAAGTGTTGGACGAGGCCCATTTAACCCGTTTCGGGGTTCCAGTACCTGTTCAAGTTCCCCAAAATAAAGTGGAAGGTAAAGCCATTATCGTAACTGGCCATGATCTCTATGCCCTTGAACACTTATTAAAACAAAGTGAAGGAAAAGGGATTAATATATACACACACTCAGAAATGCTACCTGCCCATGGCTATCCACAATTAAAGAAATACGCCCATTTGAAGGGGAATATTGGGAAAGCATGGTATGACCAGCGCCGTTTATTTGAAGAATTCCCTGGTGCAATTCTTGGGACAACCAACTGTGTTATGCCTATTAAGGGAACCTATGCAGACCGCTTCTTCAGTTATAACGTTGCTGGATTAGAAGGGGTACAAAAAATTGAAAATGATGACTTCACACCTTTAATTGAAAAAGCTCTTTCTTTACCTGATGCCAATATGGAATCTGAAGCTCAATTAACCACTGGCTTCCACCACTTAAATGTATTGCCTCTTGCCCCAGCCATTTTACAGGCTGTTGCGGAAGGAAAGATTACCCGTTTCTTCGTTATCGCAGGCTGTGATGCGCCAGGAAAGGGTGGAGAATATTATCGTGAATTAGCCACCACTCTGCCAAGCAGTACAGTGATTTTGACCACTTCCTGTGGGAAATTCCGCTTTAACGATGTAGATTATGGGCTTGTACCAGGTACAGAAATTCCTCGTTTCCTTGACCTGGGCCAATGCAACAATTCCATCTCAACAGTGAAAATTGCGGGTGCCCTGGCTGATGCCTTAAATTGCAAAGTAGAAGACCTCCCTGTGAGTATTGTATTATCCTGGTTTGAACAAAAAGCCGTTGCTATTCTTCTGGGTCTCTTCTCTCTGGGAATCAAAGATATCCGTATTGGGCCAAAAGCGCCAGAATTCTTAACTCCTGAAGTTGTGGGTGTACTGCAAGAATTATTTGGACTGAAATTAATTGGCAATGCTAATGAAGATATAGAAGAAATGATGGGCGTTGCAGTTAAATAAATAAAAAGGGCTTCCAGGGCGGAAGCCTTTTTTATTTATTTAAAATTCAATATGTGCCAAGTCTTCATAATTTATATCGTGAGGTATTTCATTTTCAACCATCAAATCTCTAATAGCAGTTAGTCTGATTGATACATCTAAATCTAAAAATTCACTGTCTATAGCACTTAACATAGAATAGGGGACATTTCGAACAATATATTCAATACCTGAAATACTCCAAGTGACGTCCTTTGTTTTATTATCGATTTTCCTATTAATAGTAGGAACCCTTTTAAATGTGGTTGTCAATTGAACACATCCCCTTTCAAATTAATTTTTAACCTATACGTAAAATTTTAATCCTTAAACATAATATATTCAATATTTAATAATTTTGGTTCTTTATTTTTCTTGAAAAGAAAACAGGAAACTTGAATTTATCAGGATCATTTTTTTCCATTAATGTATAAGAAAGAGTAGGGTAACCTTTGAATTGTGCCTTTAATACAAAATCAGAATGGATAATCCTATCTATTAAACTTAGGATTACAGTCAGTTCATTGGAACCAATTCTTTCATACATTTGTTTAAGGGAATGTAGTGACATAGTTATGATCTTCTTCTTTTGTAATTCATCAGGTGTTTTTCCGGAAACAATTCTATTCTTTTTATTTAAAATAGTTTCTTTTTGTATTTCTGATAAATATGATAAATCTATTCCTTCTTCTTCATATTTACAAAGATTTGCTTTCGTATAATCTACAGCAATTGCCTTTATTTCTTCTTGTTGTCTTTCTTCAAATTTGATTATATCACTGATAATTAAAGTTTTACCGTCTCTAAACTTAACTTTAAATGATCTCGACAAGATTATCACAACCTTTGTTACACCATTAATTTACCAAATTATAACACACAAACCAATTAATATATCGGCTTTTTCGCAAAATAAAATACGATTTAGGCAACAATAAAACCCTAGTCCTTACTACACAAAAAAAGGAGGTCATTTTAAAATGGCAAGAGAAACTCGAGATCATTCTAGAGAGAAACTGCAAAAGGGGGAAACGATTAAAAATAAAGATTCCTTTAAACCAGAGGAACAGGGAACCATTAAAGAAACTCGAAAAAAGAACAAATAAAAAAATAGTTAGCAAAACAGGAGGCTTCCCAATGGGAAGCCTCAGGCTGTCGAGAAAGTCTCGATGGCCTTTTTTTATCTTTTTTACTTCAAGTAA
>CALNBV010000243.1 GCA_937874515.1 uncultured Paenibacillaceae bacterium
TTCAGGCGAGCCACTTCATCCCCTAATCCATATCGGTCTAAAGCATTGCGATGGGCACCAAAGGTATTGGTGGTAATAAAGCGGGCACCCGCTTCATAATAGGCTTTATGGACATTTGCGATCAATTCAGGTTTTAACGTAGTTAATTCTTCATAACTAACCCCGATGGGGACACCCTGGCGGTACAGCCAGGTTGCCATCGCCCCATCCCCTACCATTAAATGATCGGTAAGGTAATCTTTCAAAGGTAATTTTTTCACTCTTGCTCCCCCCAACGAGGCTAATCTGCATTAAAATAACGTGCTTCTGGATGTGCAAAAACGAGGGCAGAAACAGATGCTTCTGGTTCCATCATACATCCTTCCGTTAACTCAACACCGATATCTTCCGGTGTCATCAAAACAAAAAGACCTTTTTGATCTTCTAAATTGGGGCATGCAGGGTATCCAAAAGAGACCCGAATTCCCTGGTAGCGTGCGCCAAAACGTTCTAGCATGGTCATATCTGTAGGGTCTGGGAATCCCCAACCACCCCGAATCAATTCATGAACCCGTTCTGCAAAGGCTTCCGCCAATTCTAAAGCCAGAGCTTGAATCACATGGGATTTTAAATACTCCCCTTTTTGTTTCCATTCTTCAGCTTTTTCTCGAATTCCCTGGCCTGCGGATACAACAAGGAAAGCAACAGAATCCATTTCACCGCTTTCTATTGGGCGAACAAAATCAGCTAAGCAAAGGAATGGATTTTTTGATTGCCTTGGAAAATCGAAGGATTGAATCACTTTAGATGAATCCTTAGGGTCGTAAATAAACAATTCATTACCTTTGGATTGGGCAGGGAAGTATTGATACATTCCCTGGGGTTTAATTAACCCATTTTCTAAAGCTTCGTTAAATACTTCATTCACAACAGCCATCATTTCAGTAGTCTTGGCATCCCCTTGTTTCAACAACTGATCCACATTTCCTCGAATACCTAAGTGTTTACCGAGAAGCATGCGCAGGTTTAAATAGGGTTTTAAATGGGTAAGAGGATAGTCCAGCAAGATGTGTTTGGCATAATCCGGTGCCTGGTGTAAAGGAACATCGGTCCGAATCGCAGAACGTTCCACTCTTTCCCCATCTCTTTTTTCTTGTTTCATTTGTGTCGTTGCCCCGGCCCCTTGTTGGCTAAGGACTTGTTGCCGTTTTTCCTCTAATTTCACCCGTTGATCTGGATTCATGGCCTGATTGGCTAAACTCAAGCCATCCATGGCATCTTTCGCATACAATACAACCCCATCGTACTCAGGTTGAATGCGGGTATCTGTAAATTTGCGGGTGAGGGCAGCCCCTCCCACTAAAATGGGAGTATCAATTCCCGCTGCTTTTAAATCCTGGGCGGTTGTAATCATTTGCAACGCAGATTTTACTAACAATCCAGATAAACCTATCAAGTCAGGTTGGTGTTCTTTGCATGCTTGAATGATTTGTTCCGGAGCTACTTTAATCCCTAAATTAATAATTTCATATCCATTATTACCCAGGATAATCTCAACGAGATTTTTTCCAATATCATGGACATCCCCTTTTACGGTTGCTAATAGCACTTTCCCTTTCACTGCTGACTCACTTGTCTCCATATGAGGCTCAAGATGGGCTACAGAAGCTTTCATCACTTCTGCACTTTGTAACACTTCAGCAACAATCAATTGGTTATCGTTAAAGAGACGGCCTACTTCTTCCATCCCTTTCATTAAAGGTCCATTAATAATAGTAAGAGGAGGGTAGTTCCCCAGGGCCTCATCTAAGTCAGGCACCAATCCTTCTTTGGTTCCTTCCACCACATAGTGTGCCAACCGTTCTTCTAAAGGGAGATTGGATTTCTCTTCGGTGTTTACCACCTTTTTCTCCCGATAAAAGGCAGTAAAACGGGCTAAATTTTCATCATTGGTTTTGAAGAGCAACTCTTCTGCCATCTCTTTTTCTTCATCAGGGATAGAAGCAAAGCGCTGTAACTTCTCCGTATTTACGATGGCATAATCCAGGCCAGCTTTGGTGCAATGGTACAGGAATACCGCATTTAATACTTCCCGACCTGCTGCAGGCAAACCAAAGGAAACATTGCTCAACCCAAGAATAGTCTGGCATTCTGGCATTTCTTCTTTTATTAAACGTATGCCTTCAACGGTTTCTAAGGCGGAGCCAATATACGCTTCATCCCCTGTCCCAACAGGGAATACTAAAGGATCAAAAATCAAATCCTGGGGATTCAGACCATACTGGTTTACCAGGATGTCATAGGAACGACGGGCTACTTCCAACTTCCGTTCCCTGGTTACGGCCATTCCTTGTTCATCAATGGTGCCCACAACTACAGCCGCACCGAACTTTTTAATGATTGGAGCCATATCTCCCAACCGTTTTTCCCCATCTTCCAGGTTAATTGAGTTGATGAGCCCTTTCCCCTGGGAATAGGTAAGAGCTTTCTCAATGACTTTCGGGTCTGTCGAGTCAATCATTAATGGAACCTTAACCTTTTTAACAACATATTGAAGAAAAGCTTCCATATCTTGCATTTCATCCCGATCTGGGTTCGCCAGACAGATATCAACTACATGGGCCCCCCGTTTGACCTGGGCACGAGCAATTTCCGAAGCTTCTTCATACTTCTCATCTACAATTAAATCCCGGAATTTCTTGGATCCAATTACATTGGAACGCTCTCCCACAAAGAGAGGGCGATTGTCTTTATCTAAATAAAGAGGTTCAATACCAGCAACCACATGGCCATGATTTCCCATGTCTTGCCGTGGTTTATAATTCTTCAAGGTCTCAGCCATGGCACGAATATGGGCAGGGGTAGTTCCACAACATCCCCCGGCAATATTAATCCACCCTTTTTCCGCAAAGCCGGCCATTTTTTGCGCCAACCCTTGGGGAGATTCATGATAATGTCCATTCTCATCGGGAAGGCCTGCATTGGGATAACAACTAATTGAACAGCCAGCCAATCCGGAAAGGGTACGAATATGGTCTCTCATAAATTCTGGGCCTGTGGCACAGTTCAGACCAACGGATACAGGATGCAAATGTTCAACAGATATATAGAAAGCTTCGATGTTTTGTCCCGCCAGGGTAGTTCCCATTGGCTCAATGGTTCCTGAAATCATGACAGGCAACGTTTTGCCTGTTTGATCAAAGGCTTTTTGAATCCCGATTCCCCCGGCCTTTACATTGAGCATATCCTGGGCTGTTTCCAATAAAAGAGCATCGACGCCCCCTTCAATGAGAGCCAGGGCCTGATGATAATAATCTTCCACTAAATCTTCAAAGGTAACGCCACCGGTAACGGATAAGGTTTTCGTGGTAGGTCCCATGGATCCTGCCACATAGCGAGGCCATGCTGGGGTTGACCATTTGTCCGCTGCTTGACGGGCAAGTTGTGCCCCTTTAACATTTATTTCGTAAGCCTTTTCTGGAATATCATATTCAGCCAGTACCACTGCCGTCCCACCGAAGGTATTGGTTTCAATAAGATCGGCGCCAGCCTCTAAATAAGTTTCATGTATTTTTTGTATAAGTTCTGGACGGGTAAGGTTTAGGATTTCATTACAACCTTCATATTCCTCCCCACCAAAATCTTCAGCTGTCAAAGATTCTTGCTGCAACATGGTGCCCATGGCCCCGTCAAGAATTAATATTTTCTTTTTTAACTGTTCTTCCATACTAATCTTAGTCATTCTGTTTCCTCCTGAACCCCTACATATGGTGAAAAGGTAATTATACGTCAACAAGGCCTCCCCTGAGGGAAGGCCTTTTCATCCTGGAGATGTTTCATTTTCATTTCTAATATTTTACCGAAAGTATTACCATCATTATGATGGAACAACCTATAAGAGTCAATGGTTCTATGTCCCCTCAAGGTGCCTAATATTACCTATGGAAGCATGGTTTCCATTCTTTGGGCGGCCTCTTTAATAATAGGGAGGTTTTCCTTCATTTTTTCAATGGTTAACCGGTTTGATGGGCCAGATACAGATAAGGCCATGAGCAATTGTTTATCCCTGCTAAATATAGGAACTGATACAGCTGCCGTTCCTGTTTCCCGTTCCTCAATGCTGGTGGCAAATCCTTTTTCTTTAATCTCCGCAATTTGCTGGCGATAAAAAGGTTTAGCGATTCCTTCTGGCCAACCAGAATCATTAAGAACTTGATCTACTACCGTTGTTTCCCCATAGGCGACTAAGATTTTACTGGAGGCTCCCACGGATAAAGGCAAACGAATCCCTACCGGGGCAACACGCCTGATGGACTCGGTACTTTCAACAGCCTGTATGCGCACCCGTTCCATCCCATCTCGTACATACAAACTAATGGTTTCACCTACCAGATCTCGCAAGCGAACTAATTCAGGAAGCAATAAAACGGATGGATCGTGATCCCGATTTAAATTCGCCGACAATTCCCAGATTCTAAAACCCAGGCGATATTTCTCTGTTTCCTGATTACGAATGAGAAACCCTTTTCCTTCAAGGGAACTTAACAGGCGATATACCGTGCTTTTATTTAAAGAAACCACTTTCGAGATTTCTGTAAGGGTTAAATCCTTCCGGTCTAGAAAGCATAACAGAATATCCAGAGCACGCTCGACTGCCCTAACTGTCATTTTATTCTCCGGCACATCCATCACTTCACCTTTCAAACTGAAGTAGGTTCTTGTTTCATATAATGAAACTTAGTTGCATTTTTTATCCATTATAACCTAGTCAATAGCATTGGAAAAGAATTTATATTTTTTTGTTGAACGTGAAAGGATATAAAGGATATAATAGTATCGGAAATAGAAACGCGGTTTCACATAATGAAACCGTGGAGAGGTTATAAACATTCAAGGAGGTCCCAAAATGGCTATTAATGATAAGTTTTCCGTTCGTTCTGGCCTGGAAGTGGGTGGCAAAAGCTATTCTTACTACAGCCTTCCGAAATTAGCTGAGCAAGGTTTTGGTTCCATTTCCAAACTCCCTTACTCTATTAAAGTATTGCTTGAAGCTGCTGTTCGTAATTTCGACGGCGTTGCAATCACAGATGAACACGTTAATCAATTAGCAAACTGGGCTGAAGGTCAAGATGCTAACAAAGAAGTTCCTTTCACACCTGCTCGTATTGTTCTTCAAGACTTCACCGGTGTTCCTGCCGTTGTTGACCTTGCTGCAATGCGTAACGCAATGATTGAAATGGGTGGAGACCCACAACGGATCAACCCACTTGTTCCAGTTGACCTTGTTATCGACCACTCTGTAATGGTTGACGATTTCGGCAACCCAGATGCCCTCGAAAACAACATGAAATTAGAATTCTCCCGCAACGAAGAACGCTATACCTTCTTACGTTGGGCACAAACTGCATTCGATAACTTCCGTGCAGTTCCTCCAGCAACTGGTATCGTTCACCAGGTAAACCTTGAGTACCTGGCTTCTGTTGCTGCAACTAAAACTGTAGACGGTGAAACCGTTGTATATCCAGATTCACTTGTAGGTACTGACTCCCACACTACGATGATCAATGGCCTTGGCGTTGTTGGTTGGGGTGTAGGCGGGATCGAGGCTGAAGCTGGTATGCTTGGCCAACCTTTATACTTTGTAACTCCTGAAGTTATCGGTTTCAAATTAACCGGTACTCTTGCAGAAGGTGCAACGGCTACTGACCTTGCTCTTACTGTTACCAACATCCTTCGTAAAAAAGGCGTTGTAGGTAAATTCGTCGAGTTCTTCGGACCTGGCGTAAGTGCTCTTAACCTTGCTGACCGTGCAACTGTAGCTAACATGGCTCCAGAATACGGTGCAACTATGGGCTTCTTCCCAGTTGACCAAGAAACTCTTAACTTCCTCCGTGCTACTGGCCGCAGTGCAGAACAAGTTGCTCTTGTAGAAGCTTACTACAAAGCTAACGGACTTCTTCTTACTGATGATGCTGCTGAGCCTGTATACACTGACATCGTTGAATTAGACCTTGGTTCTATTGTTCCTTGCCTTGCTGGACACAAACGTCCTCAAGACCGCATTGAATTAACTGAAATGAAAAACGTATTCAACGAAACCATTCGCAAACCAATTGACCAAAACGGTTTTGCAATGTCTGAAGAGCAAATTGCACAAGCAATTCCAGTGGCTCATAAAAACGGCAAAAACACTGAACTTACCGCAGGTTCTGTTGTAATCGCTGCAATCACTTCTTGTACCAACACTTCTAACCCAAGTGTATTAATCGGTGCAGGTCTTGTTGCGAAGAAAGCTGCTGAAGCTGGACTTGTTAAACCTGAATACGTGAAATCCAGCTTAACTCCTGGTTCTCGCGTAGTTGCTCGATACCTTGAAAAAGCAGGATTACTTACTTCCTTCGAACAACTTGGATTCCACATTGCTGGTTACGGTTGTGCAACTTGTATCGGTAACAGCGGTCCTCTTCCAGAAGAAGTGGCTACTGCCATCACTGACAACGATTTAACTGTTGCTTCTGTATTGTCCGGTAACCGTAACTTCGAAGGCCGTGTACATCCATTAGTAAAAATGAACTACCTTGCTTCACCTCCATTAGTTGTTGCTTATGCTCTTGCTGGTAACGTAAACGTTGACTTAACTACTGAGCCAATCGGCACAGGCAAAGACGGTCAAGCCGTTTACCTCAAAGACATCTGGCCAACTAACCAAGAGATTAAAGATGCAGTTAATGCTGCTCTTAAACCAGAAATGTTCGAAGCTGAATATGGCAATGTATTCCAAGCTAACCCACGTTGGAATGCAATCCAATTCCCAGAAGGCAACCTTTACCAATGGGATGAAAAATCTACTTACATCGCTGAACCATCTTTCTTCAAAGGCCTCGGCCCAGATCTTCGCGATGTAGAAGATATCACTGGCGCAAAAGCTCTTGCTTACCTTGGAGACTCTGTGACTACTGACCACATCTCTCCTGCTGGTAACATCGCTCCTGCTAGCCCAGCTGGTACTTACCTTGCTGAACGTGGCGTAGCTCGCGAAGACTTCAACTCTTATGGTGCCCGCCGTGGTAACCATGAAGTGATGATGCGCGGTACTTTCGCTAACATCCGTATCCGCAACAAAATTGCTCCAGGCACTGAAGGTGGCGTAACAACTTACCTTCCAACTGGTGAAGTAATGAGCATCTATGATGCATCTATGAAATATCAAGAAGCTGGCACGAACTTAGTTGTTCTTGCTGGTAAAGAATACGGTACTGGTTCTTCCCGTGACTGGGCTGCAAAAGGTACCTTCTTACTCGGCGTTAAAGCTGTTATCGCTGAAAGCTTTGAGCGTATCCACCGCAGCAACCTTGTTGGTATGGGTATCCTTCCATTACAATTTGCTAACGGAAAAAGCGCAGCTGACCTCGGTCTCGAAGGAACTGAAACCTTCAGCATCGTTGGCTTAAGCAACGATGTTAAACCAGGCCAAACTGTGAAAGCAGTAGCTGAGAAAAACGATGGATCTAAAATTGAATTCGACGTGGTTGTTCGTCTCGACAGCGTTGTTGACATTCAATACTATCGCAATGGCGGTATCCTGCAAACTGTACTTCGTCAAATCGCTAACGAAACTGCAGCTGCTCAAAAATAATAGTGGTTATATTAAACCCCGTCGGAATTGTTTCCGACGGGGTTTTTGTTAAGGCGTATGGAGGTATGCTAGTTCTAAGTAATAAATAAAAGTATTTCTTTTCTTTTCCATAACCCCCCGCTGGAATTTTTCCAGCGGGATTCTTTTAAAAAGTCCTCGTTATTTTTTCTAATAATGTCCCTATTTTGTCCCTATTTTGTCCCTATTTTAGAATGAATAAATATATTTTGTTCCTGCTCCTCTTCCTATAATCTTTACACCATCGGGTTCGAGTTCTTGTATTAAACGTTGTACTTGTTTACTGTTCATCCCTGTTAACTGCCTAATTTCCTTGTTCGTTAAGCTTCGATTTGTTTTTAATATAGATAGAATTCGAATTTTGACTGCTTCTTTATCCAAACTTTGCTGCCGTTCATATTTCATTTCACCTTTTAACATTTCATAAGCATTACGTGAGAGAGTAAAATATCTTCCTTTTCCACGACCAATAGATTCTAATAAGTTAAATTCATTATGCATCCTGCTGAGTAATTCACGGGCCCGTTCTATACTTCTTTGTGCTACATCTGCAGCTATTGAAGTATCAATTTCTTCATGTCTTATTAAATATTGCAAAATAAGCAGATGGTCAACATCAATGTGATGATTTTCTTTCGTCATTTGATCAATTAAGTTTTTAAAGTTTTTATTTAAAGGAGAAGATATAAAGGTGAGCTCAATGTTACTTCCAACTTCCCTATAGATAGGTGGTTCTTTTCCTTCAACTAATAAAGACCGAAAAATCCTTGATACACCCAAGTTTGAACGATTAACTAATTTTAATCTATCCAACAAATCCATTAAATGATTATTCCTAGCTACAGGAGGATGATGGAGAATATTATGAGGTGTAATACCTCCAACAAACTCCCCAGGGTTCGTTAGTATTAGCTTGTCCTTATATTGCTTCAACATAATAGTACCAATCATTCGATAATCCCGATGACCAAATGCATTCAGTAATGCTTCCCTTATTGCTATTGTCGGATATGTGCTAAACTCTGGATGTACCAGTCCAGATTCAACAGTTACCATTGGGTTATCCACAGCAATATATCGTTCTAGTTCATATAATGCTACGGGTATAGCATGTGTTCCATCATCTCTAAGGGAATAATCAGTATCACTAATCATTTTTCTATAAGACCATCTATGTTGAGGAATAAATTTTGAAATAGCATCAGGTTTCCCGACAAGTAACAAGGAACCTTTTGTAAAATAATTATCTTTAAGTGCTCCGATTGATATTAATAAATCTTCATCGGATAATGATAATAGATGTTCATCAACCCTTTCCCTAGACATAATTTCACGGACACGTTCCATTGCAGAATGAGAGAATAGATTTTTCCAATCTTCGTGAATAATTTCTGCAGTAAAGTCCATTTGTGTTGATGTATCCATCATTTTACGCCTTAACGAACCTGTATATGGAATGCAATCTTTGCCCTGTCTTATCGTTGCCGAACCATCGGTCGTAGTATAAGGTGGCATGCCGGAGTACACATTCATCAACAATAACCGTTTTGAGCCCTCTGGAACTACTATATCCTCAAATACTGGTGTTAGATGAGGATCTGTCTGCACATAAATCCTTTTTTGAAGTATTGTGGTATCTAAATCTTGCGGAACACCTACTATTGCATTAGATCTTCCTTTAACTTTATCCGCAACACCAAATACAACACTTCCACCGCCACCATTGGCCATACATACAGCCATTTTTAACATCAACTTAATGTTGTCATCAAAACTTCTTGTAATCCATTGCTTAAAATCTAAATGTTGTGATTCTAGGTCATCTGCAATATTTGTTTCTAACTCAACTTTCGCAGCACGAAATAGGCAGATATGCCTTGATATAGTTGGGTAAGTTCGCTATCCACTGTTGTAGTTGACTTTTAATTAACTTTTGAATTTTCTTGTTTCCCTTTTTTAGGGTATCTTCAAGAAGCTCGATTAATTGCTGAAGTGCAATAGCCCAATCGAGATCACTGATTTCATCACAAAGTTCATAAAACATACCGCCTAGTGTTCGTTGGTCCGTACTACATCGGTTTTGCCAGGACAGCACGATGTATCGCGCAAAGACAATTGTTGTATGACTAATTAAGGAATCATAGGAACGACCTTGAAACTCCTTTTGGAGTTTTAGTAAAGATTTCGTTGCATTATATTTAAATGGCTCCAAACCTTACAGCCATCTAAAGTCTTCACATTTTTCTAACTGCGAAAGTTGAGTTACATACTTTACCATCGCCTCTACATGCCCTTTTTCATTTCCACTGCCGGGATTACAGAATTCGTATTCAAAGCCATAATGCAAAACGAAGTTTTGGAATTCCTCCGTTAACTGCCGTTCTCCATTTGGCAATACTTTCTTGACGTCAGGCGCCAGATTGTCAAAGCGGATCGCTTTTGGCACTCCTCCTATGTGATGAAACACCCTTTTAATCCTTCTAAGAAACACTCTCTATCTGAGAAGGAAAGACCTGAAAATAAAAAACCATTACTATTTGGAAATGATACAACCAGGAAGGGCAGTTCAATTTCATCCCCCTCATAAATAAATGGGGCCTCCCCAAAATCCACTTGTGCTGTTCCTGGAATGGATTCCAAAGGTAAGGCTGCTTGATCAGCCTCGTTTAGCAGTTCCTCTCTCCTCTTGGAAACATAATCGCGAACGGTACGGTCAGAACCTTGAAAATGATATAATTCCTCAACTGTTCCCACATTCTTTTTTCCGTTCTACGAAACTTCTTTTTCTTGTTTAAGTCCTCCTTAATCCACTCATCTATAATTTCTTTCACTGGTCCTAAAACCCGTGATACTCTCGTTTGTCTCTTTTTTGGTTGTTCGTTGAAGTCCTCCATATCCGCTTAACTGTTCTGGGATCCCGCCTCGTTCTTTTGGCTACATCTGAATACCCGTATCCTTTATTGTTAACCTCTTGTCTGATATAATTAATTTCGGCCACTGCCAGCATCTCCTTAAATACCTCCTGCATGAATTGTCCCAAACAGGAAGTGTATGAGTATTTTGGAATGTTGACAAGTGGTTTTTTTAAATTTTTGCTAGCTCAGAGGGGCCTGCAAAAATTAAATGCCATAACCTACATTTTTATATTGCCATAAACATTCAAAAAGTTGTAAAAAATATAATAAAAATTACCATTTAAACTAATATAGAATAAAAATACAAACAATAATAAATTACCAATTATTAAGATAAAGGGGGTGATAGGTATGAAAAATATGTTTAAGCTTTCATACATAATTATGGTAATTTTTACCTTATCAGCATGTAATGTTAATCTTGCTACACATCCTGATGAATCTGCAAAAAAAGAGATGGTAGTACAAATTAAAAATTATTATAAAGATATTGAAGAAGGTTATCTTTCAGGAAAGGCACAAATAAGTCTTGAAGCTGATAAAGAAAGTAAGTCTAAAATTGCTCGGTTAGGAAATTATGTAATAAAACATGGTTATAAAGTAGCTCTAATAAGTGAACCAAACTATATTACATATGAGGAACCTTATGCAATCTATGAAGTTACGATTAAAGTAAAGTATCCTGATGATTATCAATCTGAACTGAAAGAAGATACAATTAAAGAAAAACTTTGGCTAAATCCTGAAACACGTTTAATTACAAAAATAGAAAGCGAGGATGAATTTTTATATTCAAGAATAGCAAGTAGTAAATAAAAAATTTGAAATAAATGAGGGGCGAAACTTGTGAAAAGACGTATTTTAACAGCATGTATTGCATTATCCTTATTTGTACCTACGTTTACTTTTGCAATGCAGAATAATACTATAAATACTCAAGTTGATGCTTTAAATAATCAATCTGTTTCCACCGAATATGTTGAGCAAAAATCATATAATTCCAAAAATAATAAAAGCATTTTATCAACAGTACCTAAAGGAATCAAATTAGAAGATGGGGCGAAATTAGAAAATTTAACTATTTCAAAAAAATATGTAAAAATAGATGAAAATGGAAATTGTTTATTTGTTACTGTAGAAGAAGCTAAAAAGTTAAAAAAAGAGAAGAATGTTACTTCTCTTGAGAGTTTAGTAGATAATAATAAAGCGAAAGAAAAGATAAAAAATAAGTTAAAACAAGAAAAAGGAATGACATCTAAAAAAAGCAATGTAAGAACATCATCATATTATGATCATGGAACAAATTCTTTATATAGTATAACAGGTCATTTATACACTTACACATTATCCGCCAAAAACGGATTTAATTCACGGGCACAACTAGTTGCCACTTTTTTAGGACTATCCTTATTACCTAATGGATATGATAATCAAGAAGATTTAATTTCAATGATCTGGGCTACCGATGGTATTATGACACATGATGGAAAACCATATGGTGCTGTCACTTATACAAATTATAGTCCTAATCCAGACCAAACATATACTGTCAATATTTCTGGAAATAAAAATAGAACAGAGGTTGACGGGATTGCTCTGCAATTTAATGATAGATACAATACGTATTATGTACCAACATCTGCAGTATTAAATGTAATTGTTGAAAAGACTAATAAAGTTAATGATGTAGCATATGCTATGGCTGAACTGGGACATACTTATACAAACCTAGCAGTTGATGTTTTGGGTTTTTCTGTAAGTTATGGAGGTCCTACTTTTTATATAGAATACAGTTATCAATCAGGAGTTAAAAAAGTTCCTGTAAGTGCACGGTTCTGGCATTAAAAAATTAATACCATAATAATAATTACTCAACTTTCGCAGTTAAAAAAATGTGAAGACTTTAATTCAGGAAATATATTGAAAAGGGATAGTAAAGATAAGACCTGTGTCTGACCCTACTATCCCTCATTTAAGTTCTACACTACAACATTTCCCCTCTTACTATACTCATATAAATTTCCAAAATTGATATACTCAAATCCCTGGACGTCCCCTTGAATCACATTCCTTGTATCAAAAACCCGTTTATGGGCCATTCCCTGCAATTGATCCCCTGCTATGGTTTTAAATTCATTATGATCTGTTAAAATCACAATTAAATCGGAACCATTAACTGCTTCTTCTATATCCTCCATCACTAATGCATTTTGGACATGAGGATCATAAGCCCGGATTTCATACTTGTTTTGTTCTTTTAACTTCTCGAGAATTTCAATGGCCGGGCTTTCCCTGATATCATCCACGTTCCCTTTATAAGTTAAACCAAAAAGGGTAAGGATTTTACCATCCACCTGATCCATGAGGCTATTGATATTTTCCACCACAAAATCAGGCATAGAACGGTTAATGGTCCGTGCCAGATTAATCATTTGGGCTGTTTCCGGCACTTTTGCTACGATAAAATAAGGATCCACAGCCAAACAATGTCCCCCCACCCCGGGACCTGGCGTATGCAGGTTTACCCTTGGATGTTTGTTGGCCATTTCAATTACATCTAGGGCATTAATGTCTAATTCCGTGCAAACCTTCGTTAATTCATTGGCTAAGGCAATGTTTACATCCCGGAAGGTGTTTTCCATAAGCTTGGACATCTCAGCTGTTTTCGCATTGGTTTTAATAATCTCGCCTTGGACAAAGGTGGCGTACACCTTCGCCCCCGCTTCTGTGCAAGCAGGGGTAATCCCGCCTACAATGCGGTTATTGTAGACAAGCTCATGAAGGATTTGTCCGGGAAGCACCCGTTCAGGACAATGAACCAGGAAAATGTCTTGTCCAACAACAAAACCGGTCCCCTCAACCAATGGTTTCACTTCATCATCCATGGTTCTTGGGGCAATGGTAGATTCCACAATCAACACATTTCCTTTTTCCAGATAAGGAATCACACTTTCCACCGCAGATAAAACATAAGTCAAATCACAGGACTTATAGGTGTCATTGTGATTGGGGGTTGGAACAGCAATGATAAAAACATCTGCCTTTTCCGGCGTTAAGGAAGCACGAAAAGTTTCCTTTTGAATTACCTCCTGCAATGCTTCCTGTAATCCTGGTTCTTCTATATGAATCCTTCCCCCGTTCAGGGATTCAATTACATCTCTATTAATATCAACACCAACCACTTCTACATCATGCTTCGCAAACATAATCGAGGTTGGCAAACCAATATAGCCAAGGCCAATGGTACATATTTTCATAGTACTTCCTTCTTTCATTTCATCTCATTTGTTTATAGTACCATATTGGAAGCAAAAAACACCCCCAATTAATTGAGGGTGTTCCCTGCCTTTCTATTATGAAAGCAAGTCAAATGATTTCCTGATATATTTCATTCTCCCCTTTTATGGTTACCTGAACAGGGAATTGATCTGTTTTTGCACATACTGTCATTTTGTATTGGGGGTCAATCGTATACCCTTTAAAGCCCCACTCCTTATTATTCATCCCAAACATGCATATGTTATTGAATTGAACATCAATAGAAAAAGAGTTTAAGGGAATAGTCAGACCTTTTCCCAGGGCTTTGATATAACTTTCCTTTGCTGTCCAAAGGTCATAAAAATAACTTAACCGCTCCTCTTCCCTTCTCTCCATTAAATCATCGTATTCCTTTTTAGCAAAAAACCGGGAAGCAATCCCCAAATCAATGGGCATTATTCTTTCAATATCAACACCAATGGGACTCTGATTGAAAACACAAACGACCCACTCCCCTGAATGGGAAATGTTGAAATGATAGTTTTTAAGCCCCTTCAAAAAAGGTTTTCCGTAGGAATTATAGTAAAAGTGAATATCTTCGTTTTTTATTTCCAGGTCTCTCATAATTTCCAGGCGAACCATTAATTCTCCCAAAAGGGAGCGACGGGCATCCTCAATCTGCACATACCGCTTCATTCGATTTTGTTTATCCTCGTCCACACGATTTAATATCAGTCCGTAGAATTGCATAGGATCTTCATTTAATTTAACCGCTCGTATTTTAAGCATACACTTCCTGCCTAACCTCTTGTCTTTTATTCAAATGATAGATGGTTTTCACATTTTCAATATGATGGATTTCCTGGGCAAAGGGTGTCATGATGGGATATGCAAACAGTGAAGAGCTAGACCCCTGTTGATGTTTAATAAAATTACTAAGTGAACCCCTTGGACCTAAATCCAAGTAGATGGGTTCATCACACCTTTGCTGCACAGCCTGTAAAGCCCGATTAAATTGAATGGGTTGACGGGCAACCTTCCAGAGATCCTCTGCAGTGAAATCCTCCTTAATTGAGCCTTCAACACAGGATATTAAGGGAAACCGGGGTTTTTTATAACCTTTACTGTGTAAAATCCTTTTATATTCTTTCTCAATAGGATCCATAAAGGAAGAATGAAAGGCATAAGAAATAGGCAACATTTGACACACAATGTTTCTGGCAATCAATTGTCTTTCTATTTCCCTCAATGTCCTTTTCATCCCGGATATTACAAAGTTGGAATGAAAATGAATGGCTGCTAATTCACTGCCCTGATAGATTTCCGGCATTTCATGAAACAAACGAGAATTGTACAGGATTGCCATCATACTTCCAGGAATACAAAATGTCTCCACCAATTGAGCCTGCCTAATAATACAGGTTAGCATCTCTTCAGGTGTTAACACAGCGGCAACGGCTGCCGCTGTGTATTCACCAAGACTGGTACCCAAAACATAATCCGGTTCAATTCCTTCTTCTAACAATACCCTGGCAAGTGCGTATTCCACCATAAAAATAGCCGGGTGGGTAAATAAGGTACGCTGGAAAGGGTCTTGCAGACGATGGTTTTCGTTATATAACTCTTCAACAATGGAATGTCCAATTAAATCCTGCACGATGCCATCCAAATGTAAGAACGTATTCTTAAAAACCGGGTGTTTCTCAAACAACTCCCGTCCCATTTGATAATACTGGGACCCCTGTCCAGAAAACATAAAAATGATTGGTTTTCTCATCGGATGATCACCCTATAAAGAAGCTTTCCTTTAAGAATTGCAAATCCCGATTCAACTGATCCACATCCCCTTCATTGACCACTTTCTTTTGGGGTACATCAGGTGCCTGGGATAGGTGAGAAATGGTATATGTCTTATTTTCATAAGGATAGGTAGGCAAGGGAATTCGTTTTTCTTTCTGTGCAAAAAGGAACCCGGGATTAAATCTGACACCCAGGGTGTAGAGCTTCGCCATAATCACTGGCACGGTTTCAGTTAGATTCACTCCAATGATGTGATTGGGCAAAGATTCCTCACCGAAGTGGAGAATCACATCCCCCCTCCCCACCTCTTTTTGCCATGGTTCATCCTTTGCAACTTCAATGACGGAGCAATTCCATTGAGAATCGTTAATGATTGCTTCTCCTAAAGGCATTCCATTATTATTACAGAATAGATAGGCAGGTTGAATACCTGATTTAGCGAATAGAATCCCCTTATTATATTGTTCAGAGAAATCTTTCTTTCCATCAAGCAATAGATGAACAGGAGTCTGCCTATTGGGATTGGACTTTCCTTTGATCAACTCTGGAAGAGGCTCCCCATTTTCAATTCCTTTTAGCACCCTTACTAAATGCTCCCGGGATTGGATCATCACTGCATATTTTTGCGCCATTTCCTTCTGTCCATGATTCATGGTGTAACAAATCGAAGAAACAGGCACTTCAGGATGGTTTTCTACAAAGGCACCTAACTGATTGGCCACTTTCTTGATGACCTCTTCCGTCCTTCCACTAAGGAACAAAACATAAGGCCCATCTTGTTCTTCATGATTCAATCCTTCGGAAAGGACTTCTGGAGCTTCTTCAAGAATAACGTGGGCATTTGTCCCGCCAAATCCGAAGGCATTTACTCCTGCCCGTCGTGGGATTTCCCCTTCCCGCTTCCATGACCGTGGCATTTTATCCACCACATAAAAAGGAGATTCGGCAAAAATAATGTTTGCATTAGGTTCTTCAAAATGAATGGTATGAGGAATCTTTTGATGTTTCATCGCAAGAACCACCTTAATTAAACTAACAATTCCTGCTGCAGAAAGCATATGGCCAATGGATGATTTCACAGATCCAATTCCACAGAAACTTGTAAAGGAACGGAAGGCTTGGACCATGCCTTCTACTTCAATGGGATCTCCCAGAGGTGTTCCTGTACCGTGGGTTTCCACATAAGAAACGGTTTCGGGATGAATTCCCCCGTTTACATAAGCCTGTCGGATGACTTCTGCTTGTCCCTGAGGCCTTGGGGCAGTAATCCCCTGAGAATGTCCATCATTATTGACGGCAGAGGCTTTGATCACCCCATGAATATAATCTCCATCATTTATGGCCTGCTTTAAGGGTTTAAGGAGTACTGCACCAGCCCCTTCTGATAACACCATACCATCAGCTCGTTGATCAAAAGGATAACAAACCCCTGTCTGGGACAATGCTGTCACCCTGCTTAAACTAACAAAAGGTGTCGCTGTTAAATTCAGATTAACCCCTCCGGCAATCGCCATTTCCGCCTGGCCCTGACGAATGCTTTCGCAAGCATGATGTAGAGCGACCAGGGAAGACGAACAGGCAGTGTTAACGATCATACTGGGACCTGTTAAATTTAAACAATGGCTTACTCGTGCGGCCACTTCATTTAATCCATTCCCCGCAATGGCATCAGCCACAAGTTCCCCTGGATCTAGGATCCCTTCGATTTCATGTAAAACTACCTGACGATCTTCCTGGGACAAACGAAGAAATGCATCCTGTTTTTCTAAACTTTCTTTAATTAACATATAGGAACGATACCCAATGAAATGTTCCATATAACTGTTTTGTTCTGTTCCCACAAAAACACCAATTTTATTGGTTCGATGTTTCCCCCCATACCCTGCCTGTTGCAAAACTTCCCAGGCAAGTTGCAAGAAGATGCGTTGTTGCGGATCCGTTACCTCTGCCTCTTTAGGGGACATTCCAAAGAACATCGGATCAAAGTCATAAGGTTGATCAATAAATCCGCCGTGTTTTGTATTGGTTGTATGCAAGGAATGGGGATCTTGACTATAATGTTTTTCCATATCCCAGCGATCTGCAGGAACTTCCTGAATCATACATTTTCCATTTTCAAGAAGATCCCAGTATTCTTCCAGATTATTTGCTCCTGGAATACGAAGGCTCATTCCAATAATGGCAATATCCTGAATGTCATCATTATGTTTTTCTGAATCAAAATCTACTACTACTAACTCTGTATCATGATTTACATATGTTTTTTCCAAATAATCTGCCAGCGCCTCTGGTGTTTGATATTCAAATAATAAGGTAGGATAAAGCTCCAAGTTTAACTTTTTCCCTATTTCCCCAATCACCTTAGTTGCTCTCATGGAATCAATGGATAAATCAAGAAAATTCATACTAACTTCTAATTGATCTACAGGCTCATTTCTTTCACTGGCAATCACTTCATAAACAATGCTTCTCAATTCCCGTGCAGATTTTAGGGAAATTTTTTCAGCATGGTTGACCTTTGGAGTCAGCTTGTTCCCTGGGGTAATCTGTTGTTCTACCGATTCTTTGATTAGATCATAAATGTGAATAACATGTTGTTGATCATAATGTAAAGCCTGTAAAAAAGCCTGGCTTGCTTCCTTTGCTGGCAGGGGTTGCAGTTTTTGTGCTTTTACCGTCAGCACAGATAAATCACCGAAAAGGGACCCCATGCCACGATCATCCCACAGGGAATAATTCATTGATAAAGAACGTCCAGTACTCTGACTCATTCCCCGAAACATACTATAACTATTTAAAAAGGCATTTGCTGCTGCATAATCTCCTAATCCTGCTGACCAGGATTTTTTCGAAGCAGAAACGGAAGAAAGGGTGACAAAGAATTTCAATGGTTGGTCCTTTGTTAATTGATCTACAATAATAGTCCCTTTCACTTTTGGATGTAACACGTCTTGTTTTTCATCAAGGTCCTTTTGCAAGAGTTTCATAAACGAAGGATTAACCACACCAGCCCCATGAACAACCCCATGGATTGAACCTCTTTTCCTTTTGACGTCCTCAATCATTTCTGCCATTTTTACCTGATCAATCACATCAACAGAATAATAATCTACCTGGGCCCCAAGTTCTCTCAGTTCTTCCATAAGAGATACTGGAGCAGTTTCCCTTCTGCCTGTTAAAACCAAATTCACCTTTGCCTGAGTAGCTAAGGTCCTAGCAATTTCCCCACCAATATGTCCGCTACCCCCTGTGATTAAATAAGTTTCTCCATCTTGAATGAACATTTCTTCCTTATTTTCTACTACATCGACTTTCTTAAGAGAACGAACATATCGTTTTCGGCCACGAATAGCTACAATAGATTCCTCATTCATTTTCCGATTTAATTCATGAATGATGGTATCAACCCACTGGTCTTCTTGTGCATCGTATTCAGCGAAATCCATATCCAGGATGTACGTCTTCATCCAGTCATAATCCGAATCCAATCCAAGACCAAGGGCAATAGATATTCCCTGATGTGGATTCTCTACCAGCTCTTCATCCAAAATAGAGAATGTCTTATTGGTCAAAATCATGACCCGAACAGATTCCAGGGAAAGTTCAGCCAGAGCTTGTCCTATGAATAGTAGACTATAGCCACTATTAACTAGCAGGTAATCATCCAAAAGAAGTTGGTTTGGTTCAATTTTCTCATTTCCCATATTCCATAAATGAAGAACGGCAACTATGTCTCTCGGAATCTGTTGCAGCAAAGCAATATAATGGCCAGCATTTTGGGGATCAATGACAAAGTTGCCCTGCCCATCATAGTAAAAATCATTTCCAGGAAGGATGGTATAAACAGGGTTTCTCTCTCCATCTACTTTTCTTGCAATCTCTTTTCCTTTTCGTTGTTGATTATCAAATACAAGAATAGCTCCCTTGCCAATCTCATCAAACTCATCCTCTTCTTCTTGTTGCCAATTCCATTCATAAAACCAATGATGAATCCTTTGCCCATCTCCAAAGTCCGGTTTAAATGTTTTCCCCTCAAAAGGATAAGATGGCAAGGGAATTTTCTTATACGAACGATCTTTATACCACTGATTCCAGGAAATCTTTACCCCTGATTGATAGAGATTCCCTAGTGTTTCACAAAGCTTCAGCCATGAGTCCTTTTTGCGATCCAGGGTAGACAGAATTGTTTTATTTGGATAAGCAAGGATTCCTTTTGCCATCCCGGCAAGAATTCCATCGGGACCTGCTTCTACAAGAATAGAAATCCCTTTATTAAGAACATATTGTATGCTTTGTTCGAACTTTACAGCTCCTAAAATATGATAGACCCAATAGTCTGCATCCATTTCCTCATTCATATATTCCCCGGTCACATTGGAAACAATGGGAATGGAAGGCTTGTTAAAGGTTGTTTTTTCTAACTCTTTTCTAAATAAGGGCAACATTGGATTCATAAGGGGTGTGTGGAATGCCTGGGATACCTTCAATCGTTTAAAAGGAATTCTTTTTCCTTCAAGTTCCTTTAAAAATCTCTCCATGGCATCTATTTCCCCGGATACAACTTGATGTGTCACATTATATCCAGCAACCCATAAAGAATCCTTGAATTGTTCGAGTAATGATTCCAGGGCGGAACTGGATGTGAATACTGCTGCCATAGTTCCGGCTGTTTTTAATTCATGCATTAATTTCCCTCTGATGGCCACAAGTCTTGCTGCATCTTGTAACGATACAACCCCTGCAAGACAGGCTGCCACCCATTCCCCTACACTATGCCCTAACATACAGAATGGTTTCACACCAAGATTCATTACTGTCTTGCCTATGGCATAATCAATGGTAAATACAACAGGCTGGGTAATATTTGTCTGTGCCAATATCCTTTCATCAGCACCATCACCATAAATGAAGTCCGTAATCTTTTGTTGCAGATAAGGGTAAAAAGCCTCAGAACATTCATCCACCACTTGTTTAAAGGCAGGGAGATTCTGGTACAATTCCTTTGCCATCCCCACATACTGTGAACCCTGTCCAGTAAACATCAAAGCCACTTTGGGAGAATGATAATAAGGCAATTCAGCTTTGGTACCTTTACTAAGAAGACTAATTAATTCTTCAATAGACCCTGCAACAAAGCTAGATCGATATGATAAAGAAGTACGTGAGACATTTTCCGTATAACACACATCCCCTAATGAACCTTTCTTATGTCTTTCTAGATAGGACTGTAAATTTGACATTTTTTTCTCAAGAGCTGATTTTGTATGGGCAGATAAACACAGAACATGCTTTGATGGTTCTTTCAGGGTTTCTGTAGAAACCTGAACCTCCGGCGCCTCTTCCACAACCATATGACAATTGGTTCCACCAAAACCAAAGGAATTAATGGCGGCTCGTCTGGGCATTCCCACCTTTACTTGCCATTCTTGAGGTTCTGAAAGGAAGTAAAAAGGAGTCTTCTCCCATTTAATCATCGGGTTTGGTATAGATACATTCACATTTTGGGGAATTTTTTTATGGGTCAAAGCCAATACAGTTTTAATAAAGCTGGCAATTCCCGCTGCCCCTAAAAGGTGTCCAATATTTGCTTTAACCGATCCAATCGCAATGGTTTGAGCATTGATTTGCCATTTGTTGAATGCTTGATCGATCGCCCGAACCTCACTGGGGTCCCCTATTTTTGTTCCCGTTCCATGAGCTTCTACCATTTGTATACTGTTCGGGCTAATCCCCTTCTCAACATATAAACTTTCAATGACTTCCCGTTGCCCATCTGGATTGGGTGCCATAACCCCAATAGAATGCCCGTCATTATTAATTGCACTGGCTTTGATGACAGCAAGAATAGAATCCTGATCAGCCTGCGCTTTTTTCAAAGGTTTTAACATCACTAAACCTGCACCTTCTCCAGGGACGAATCCATCAGCAGTAGCATCAAATACCCTGGATTGTCCACTGGCAGAAAGGGCTTCAGCCTGGCTAAAATAAAGGTAGGGAGTGGGGGTTAACAGGAGATTAATTCCTCCAGCAATGGCAACCTCACTTTCCCCACGTTGTAATGATTCACAAGCCATATGTAAAGTGACCAGCGAGGAAGAACAGGCAGTATCAATCACCATGCTTGGCCCCTTAAAGTTAAATTCCTGGGATGTACGAGAGGCAATCATGTTCAATAAATTGTCTACCAGAATATTCGGGTGAACGTCTGTCACGCCAAGTTTTGTTTTCCATTCTTCCAGAATGGCCTCCTGTTGTTCTTTTGTAAGAGCTGAGAAACTAGCAAACCCCTGCAAATTCATACGATTTAATGTATTTAAATGATGTTCATAATAGGTATTGGCCCCAGCCCCGATAAAAAGTCCCACTTTCCGTCCACTCACATGGTCCTTTCCGTAGCCAGCCACTTCAATCAATTCAAAAACCAATTCCAACATCATCCGCTGCTGGGGATCCATAATGGCCGCTTCTTCTCCAGAAATATGAAAAAGATTAGCATCAAAGTCATAAGGAGTATCAATAAAAGCTCCTTTTTGGCAATAGGTTTTGCCAAATTCCCGGGAGGGATGATAATATTCATCACGATTCCAACGGTTTGCCGGAATATCTTGAATGCTGCATTTCCCTTCCAACAGGTTCTTCCAGAACTCATCTGGATTTGCTGCATCAGGAAAACGGCATGCCATTCCAATGACCGCAATTTCTTCCTCTTCCCCATGGCTAATTTCCCTTGCTGCTGCAATTTCTTTATGAGGAGAAGGATATCCCTGCTCTATTTGTAGGAGATATTCATCCATTTCCTGAATGGTGCGGCAACGAATTAATAGATCATGGCTTAAGGATAAGGATAGTTCATCCTCAAGGGCTCCCAATACTTGAACTGCTTTAATGGATGTTCCCCCTAATGACATAAAAGGTTGATTGTCTGAAATGGTTTCTAAAGGTCGTTCCAAAACTTTTGCCCATATTTCACGAATTACATTCGTATATTCTCCCATTTTCATGGGTTCCTTTTCTTTCATCATAAATAAATCTGTACCTAAAAGTGTTTCATCTTTAAATTCATTCTTTTTAAACCCTTCAACAAGAACAAACCGTTGTACTTTTCCGCTGGTTGTTTTCGGAATAGATCTAATCAAACAAACATAATCAATGGGGATCCCCAGCGCCTCATTCACATGACTTAAGATTTTTCTGTACATGCCTTTCATTTCTTCCTCAGGAAAACGAAGGGTAGAAAAAAGAGCCACTTTTTCCTTGCCTTCCTCTTCATCATGCCAACCGCATACAGCCACTTTCCCTGGTTTAACTCCTTCGACTGTATCGATCACACCTTCAATATCATGGGCATAATAATTCTGTCCATTAACGAAGATAATATCTTTTAACCTGCCGGTAATGGTGATTCGGCCATTGACCATAAAACCCATGTCTCCGGTTTTTAACCATTCCTCTTGAAAAGATTTATTGGTAACCTCAGGATTATTAATATAACCTGAGGTTACATTTCTACCTCGAATTTGAATTTCCCCTACTACTCCTTCTGGCACGATTTCTCCAAATTCATCAACCACCCGTATATCTAACCCTGGAATAGGATAGCCTTCATCAACCAATAGAATCCTATTCTCATTTGTTCTTTTACTTTCCTTCACTTTATTTTCGCGAACCAGGGTTTCACGATCTAAGGAATGTACGAAAGGTTCACGATCTAGCGTAGGAAAACACACGCCCAAACAGGCTTCAGCCATCCCGTAAACGGGAAACATAGCTGTTTTCCCAAATCCGCATTGTTGTAATTCTGCCATAAACTCTTCCATGACAGACACAGATATAGGCTCTGCACCATTAAATAATAATCGAATAGAGCGAAGGTCCCAGGTCATATAGTTCTTTGGTTTTGCCCGATTAAGCAGCAAGCGATACCCAAAGTTCGGAGATCCTGTAACCGTTGCTTTATGTTTTGTTACACTATCGAGCCATAATGTTGGCCTTTTTACGAAAGTAAGGGGATGAATATTATACTGATTGATCCCTATTGCTGTGGGTGTTAAATGAAACCCGATCAGACCCATATCATGATGGTATGGCATCCATGCCAACATACTATCATCTTGGTTTAAATTCGCACCTCTAACCATCCCTTCAATATTAGTTAATAAATTATCATGGGTTAGAATGACCCCTTTAGGTGTGCTTGTACTGCCTGAACTAAACTGAATCATGGCTGGTGTGTCTTTCTGTGCAAGCTGGATTTCCCCTGCCTTTTCAGAATGGAGAAGGGAATCAACATTTATAAGTTTCATTCCCTCGAATTGAAGATTTTTTTCTAACTGTTCATCTGATATCATGTGGGGTTTTCCAAGGATATTCCATACTGTAGAAAGCTTAGTTAATTGGGTGGTTTCCTTGCCGGTGATTGTAGGATAAGCTAGAGGGACTGGAATCATGCCCCCTAACACACATGCCCAAAAAGATGAAATGAATTTTTCATTTTCATCAAAGGTTTTAACTGAAACATGGTTTGATGCCACTGTAACCGATTCATGTACCCTCTATGGGTTAACAAAACTCCTTTCGGATTCCCTGTAGAACCAGAAGTATATAATACTGTCATTACATCATCCGCAGAATTTACACATTCCGGTTCTTCTCTGGGATAGTCCATCCATTCTTCCTGATCCAGAAAAACCATAGATTGAATGGTAGTTTCATTTTTAATTAGTTTTTCAATGATTAACTGAAGAAATTGTTCACTAATAAAAGCATTCAATTTTGCTTGGTTCAGAATATAACTAATCCGCCCAATGGGATAGGTTGGATCAATGGGAACATAAGCAGCCCCAGCCTTCAAAATCCCTAAGATTCCTATCAACATAAAGGGTCCAGGAGATACCATAATTCCCACAAGGGAACCTTTGTTTATTCCTTTAGCTTTTAAGTAATGGGCAAATTGATTTGATTTTTCGTTTAATTCACCATAGGTCATTCTTTCATCGTTATATTCTATAGCGATAGCATCCGGCGTTTTTTTACACTGTTCAACAATCTGCAAATAGGGAATTTCCTTATTTACGATTGGCTCATTTCCCAGCACAGATACCATTTCACTTAATGTTCTGCAGCTAAACAGTGCTTCCTTATCAACTTTTCCAACAAGTTTTTCTAGACGTGTCAGCACACGAATCTTCTGTAATGAATCCATGCCGAATTCACACTCTAAGTCCATATGTAAATCTTCCTTCAATACAGGCTTTGCACATACTTCTTCAACTACTGTACATAGCATTGAAAGCATTTTTGTATTCTGTTCATCATAGGTTTTTTCTGTGGAATGGTTTTTGTGAGTATCAACTGAAGCGGATGCGATTTCCTTTAAATAGTAAATAAATCGGTTTATAAACTGATTTATAAAGGAATCATCAAAAAACGAGCTGTCATAATTCGAGGTGATCAAAATCTTTCCCTGGAATATTTCGATAAGGTTATCAATTGCACCAGGATTTGTACAAGTATACCCTTCATAATCTACTACTTTTAATTTGCCATAACATTCTTTGAAATGAGTATCTCCTACATAGGATAAGTAAAGATTTGATTTCAAAGTGGAACGGATAAAGCCCGCTACTGTCTTAGGAATGATACCGTCCTGTAATCCAATATGTTCTTTCGCTTCTAATGCTGCTTTATAGGTTTGAGCCCGATCTATGCCAGAGGTAATATCCTTTTTAATTTCACGATCAATTTCTTTAATGAAGGATTCCCATTCTTCATTTTCATGATCACAATGGAATGTTAATGCTAGATTTTGTGCAAAAGCTCCCAGAATCCCCGTTGCATCTACGTTTGGATAAACTTTTCCCCCCGTAGGCAAATTGAGAATAATTGAGTTTCTATACTCGCTATAATCCCTAATGGTCTTTAAATAAGCACTAATAAGCAGGACAAATAAGGATGTGTTCCAGGACTTTGCCCGCATCAGCAAGGACTCTCTTATTTGTTCTTGAATCCAAAATTTTTGGGATTTAGTATTGATTCCTCCACTGGATTCTAAAACAGGTTTGCGGCTTGATTCAAAAGGATTAAAGAAATACTTTTCTCTTCCTTGATTTTTTAAAAATGTTTCAAGATTACTGTTTTCTTCGTCGTTATGCCATTGATTCATTTGAGAAACGATATTGTTATATTTTGAGCAGGTAATGATTTCCGGTAAATTATGAGGGTAACCTTCTATTTTGGAATGATAAATTTCTAGTAACTCTCTTAAAAATTGTTGATTCCCCAAACCATCAGAAATTGTATGGTTAATTGAGAGGAAGATTTCATATTCCTGTTGCCCGGTGCGAATCACTTCCACTGTATGGAGGGGCCAGGTAAAAATATCAAACTTTTTATTTATCGCAGATTGGAATTTATTTTTAATAAACTCTCCTTGTTGTTCCACATCAAAAGATCTTAAATCATTATCTTCAAGTTTTGGAGGGATTACATTGTTTTCGATTTTCAAGCGGTATTGTTTAAAGGTTTTTGCCCCCTTGTCCATTTCAAAAACAGACTGTAAGATCGGATGGCGAAGAATCAGCTCTTTCCAGGATTCCCAAAGAAGATTTGAATTCAATTCTCCTCTAACTTTAACCCCAGAACTAATCGTAATCGTCGAAATGGAATAGTAAGAAATAAGAAATGGATACTGGGCATTACAAATCTCTAAATACTGGGTTTGTTCTTTTTTTTCTGTACCACATTCCTCAAGGATTTCTACAATATCCCCAATTTTTTGTAATACTAATAAAGACTCAATGGGATACTTAGTTGAAAAATCATCCAACCTTTCCTGGGGAATGATTTTCATCAGTTCGTTCATCAGGGTAATCATTTTGATCGAGTCAAGTCCTAAATCACTCTCCAGATACAAATCCATGTCCAAATCTTCAATATGATGACCTGTAATCGAAGCAATTAGTTCATAGATGAGACGTTCGCTATTCTCACTAATTTGGGATACAGCCATTAAATTCCCTCCCATGTAACTTTTTGTTCGATTTCATTCTATTGTGTAGATTTTTTAATTTCTATACTATTCACACAAATCTATTAAAGACAACATATGAGGTTAATATTATGAGAGAAATGTAAAAAAATTAATAGTTTTTAAACATTTTCCTCTAAGGGATTAAAAAATAGAAAGATTTTCTTACATCATTCCACCTTCTTTTTGATCTTAGAGGAAAGGCGTTGTTCCTGATCCCCGTATTTCTTAGCAATCCTCCAATTAATTTGGAAGGCCTCTGCATATTGGTAATGGACAATCTTTCTGATTTCTTAAGTGTTTGATACAATTAATATCGGACATTGCTAGCATCCTTTCTAAACCTCCCTGTTCGAGCGTAGACAACTTAGCAGTGAGGGCACTTGGGGTAACCTGGCAAGTCTTTTTTTTATAGCACTAAAAAAAGTGCTAGACTCTGCACAAATTCATTGCATAAGTCTGCACTTTTATTTTGCAATACACATCTTATATTTGTTTTATCCTTATTTCCACCTCAATTTTTTTGATTTAAACAATTCTATCACTTAATCAATACAAAAAAACTGAAAAACATTAAAACATCCAATCGTTTACCGAAAACTACTTCGATTTATTAAATGCAAATATCCTGTCTTGATACATTAAACCGTAACACTGTAATTACAGTTAAATATAAACTAGCCGTACACATTTAAAAATAATAAGCAAAATCAAGACTAAAACGTAAGCCCGAAATAGAAAATAAGCGTACCGTGAAAGTACGCATCACAAATAACCGTATATCGTGATTTTTTCACATCAGATATGCGGTTATTTCACCTTCCTTTCTTATTTTAGAGGCTTGGACAATCTCTATTATAAAACTGAAAGTGAGTTTTTTTTGTATAACAATTTATTGCCCACCCGCATAGCGGGTGGTTTTATGTTTCGCCTTCTTCAGGCTCAACAGACTAAAGTCCATAATAAAATTAAAAGGTTTGAGCCCGATACAATATCGAACTCAAACCAAACTGCCTAGCAAAATAACCGTGTCTAACTTTTGGGGGTCACTTCAAAACGTAATCGGCTTTTGATTTTAAATATGTTTATAATTCTATCAGGTGCTTGTATCAACATCGTCCCATTCTTCATCACTTGTAATCCATTCATATGCATGATGTCGCCAAGACACAATATTTTTAAGCAATTCAATCTCTTTAAGGGACAATTGATAATACGGTTTTTCAAATGCTATAAAATCTTTTGGAAATTCTTTTGAAAGCTTTATTTTTTTTATAACTTTTTTCATTTCATCCCCAAAAATAGATAAGATTATTTCATCAATATTTTGATCTAATTTCTGTTGTCCTACTCTTGCTCTCCAATGCCACAACATGGTTAATTCTCTTCGTTGAACAATTTCATTTAAGTCCTTTAAGTTATTTTCCTTTATCATATCTTCGAATTTTTCATTAATTTCCATTAAAATAGGATGGAAATCCTTTAATACATATTTTTCAAAACTTGTCAGTCTTGAAACTAATCCTACTGACCACAAAAGGGGTTCAACTGCTTCATATTGATTATACATCAATCGAATATTTTGATTAGGTATGTCCTCTATTGTAGTGTTAAAAATCCGCTTTTCTGCTTTAGTTAGAAAATCAATATATTCATGTCTTACAAGCCAGTTATAGATTCTTTGCCTTTGTTCATTCCTTTCATCAACCGAATGATACTCGCCATCTAATACAGAACTTTCAAGAGCACACCTATCACAAAAAGTTATTAACGCAACAATTCTTTGAAGGATACTTTTGTAATGTTTCATAAAGCCTCCTTAATATTAGTTATCAAAATTAGCTTTAAATCCCCCTGCTCTATTAGCTAAAGGATGCAAGATATTTTGTAAAAGTGGATCTGTGTGCTGACTTTTAGGAATAAGCTGAAGTTTATCTGGCCTATCAATTTGATGATGCCATACCCAATCCTTACTAGGATTTAATAAATTTTTCCCTTTTCCACTTTCCATATGACCAATTGTATCATGTCCCAAAAGTTCATCAGCAGACTTTTTAAATTGAGGATCTGACTTTAATTGATTATAAAATTCCTTATTCGCTGCATTTCGATGAGCTGACCTCGATTTTCCCTTTCCTACCCCAGCTTCATATAGAACACTGTAAACTTTTTTGGGAGGAATAGCATTAGCTACTTTACCAATATTTTTAACAGCTTTTGTAACCTTAGTTGCAGCATTGACCAATCTTCCCACATGTACAGCAGTTGAAGCAACTCCTGTTGGGTCTGCAAAACACGCTAAATCTAAGGCAATCATTGCAGCGTTAGCTTTTGATGGTTTAATAGCAAATGATACAACATCCACCACTAACCAAAAGGCATCGACTAGCCAAAGACCATCAGGATCCACATAGGATAACGGATTGTTTGCCGCATAAGTATAATCCGGTATTTCGCTTACAGGGTCAATACTTAAAAACCGGCCTACAGATGAATCATAGTATCTATTGATAAGATAATATAATTTTGTCGTATCATCATAACGGTAACCTGCATAACGGTAAGGATTAAGATCTGCTGCGGAACCTGTTTTCCCAACAATATTTCCCCACGCATCATAGGTGTATGATGCGACGATATTTCCACTTCCATCTGTTAATTGTACAATATCCCCGTGCCCATTGCGAACCGTGTAGTAAGTTGTCTCACTATTATCTGTATTTCGTTTCGTTAAACTTAGGAGGATATTGGAACCGCCCCAGGTATAGTACTTCATCAACTTACCTGTTCCGTCATACTCTCCCAGAACCCTGTTGCTTTTCCCGTCATAAAGGAATTTGGTAACTTGTCCGTTGACCGTCTGTTCAATCCGACGACCCATATCATCATACTTATAAGTCGCTTTGACGGCTTTGGTTACCGTGTCTTTGATTACAGTAATACGATTGAAAGCGTCCCATGTATAATCATATTTTCCATCACAGGTTACATTTCCGCTTCCGCCATTTTCGTAGGACCAGGCTTTTCCGTCTATATTGTCTATCTGAAATTTGTTAGTGATTGTATAATTATAATTTATAGTGTTTACTTCTGTTCCATCCGGTTTCTTTTCTACCCGTTTCGTTCGATTCCCTAATTCATTGTATGTATAGGTAACCGTATTACCATTTGGCAATTCTTCCGTATATAACTGACCTTTTGTTGTATACGTATAATCAAGGGTTTTTCCAGTTTGATCTTTAATGCTGGTAATTCTATTACTATTTTTTATTTGATCAAATGTATACAGGAAGGAAGATAACATCTGTCCCGTATTCGTTTGATTTCTTACTTCAGTTAATCGATTCCCAGTATCATAGGAATAATTTGCAATAATACTTCCCGAATCGATTCCTGAATAAACTCTTGAAATCATTCCATTTTCATTAAACAAAAATTTACTTACTTTTCCCTTCCAGTCCGTTAAAGTAGCTGGTTGATTAATCTTATTATAAGTAATAGATTCTGTTTTTAATGTTGTCCCACTTAAATTGTTTAATTTTTTTGTCGTAACATTACCTGACTCATCTACTGTGTAATTAATAGTACCTATAGAAGAATCCTTCCAGGATGTTATTTGATTCAAATCATTATAAGTGGCGGACCAGGTTAAGTTTAAAAATTCATCTTTGGCAGATAAAAGATTCCCTTTAACGTCATATCCATAAGAGTATTGTTTATCCCCATTTAAATAAATTTCAGTATTTCTACCAACACTGTCATATTTAAAACTAATTTCATCCTGATTTGGTGTATTAATTTGCTGCAATAATCCAGAAGGGGTATAAGCATACGTGGTTGTTCCATTCAATGGATTGATGACAGATTCCATTAAATCCAACCCATTGTATACATATGTCGTATGACCATATTCTTCAGTTGTTCCCGGTTTTTTAAGGGTAACCGTATCGGAATTTCCATTGGCATCATAATGATAAGATACCAACAAATCATTCCCTGGAGGTTTCGTTGTTAATACCCGATCCATACTATCGTATGTGTATTCGGTAACATCTCCATTTGGAGCTGTTTTTGTCAATACATTTCCTGATTTCGGTTCAATTACATAGGAAGTAATGTACCCAAGAGGATCAGTTACTTTATTCACCCAGGTATTAGTGCTTTCATAACCATAATCTGTTGTAATGCGTCCTTCCTGGAACCGTACATTATCAAAAGACACCTTACCCGTTGCATTTCCTGTCATCAGCACAGGACGAATATAAACTGTATTCGTTGGTGCCTGATTTTTACTTAGTTGTACACTTAATCGATGCCATTCGGTATTTCCCTGTAGCATTTCTGAAGTAAGACCATTAATAAAATTTTTATTGGCATCATAAAATTCAATTTTTATATGCGCTACTTTTGCAGAAAGGTTTTCCGTTTTTGCAAATGCAGTGAACGCATAGTCTTTATTTCGATCGTATGGAAAATAGTATTTGTATCTTACTCCATCAAAGAGCGTCGCATTTTCAATAGAAACGCCTGCACCAGAGTATCCAGTTGACCAACGAGTGATTCCAACAGTTGACTTGTTCCAATAATAAGGAAAATAATCTCCCCGTTCAAAACTGGAGTTGTCCACTAAATTATATGCTGTATCCACAGGGTTTTCCTGAAGTTGAATGGCATCGAAATAGGAAGTTCCTGAGCCTGTACTATTAGAAGCCCCTAATTTTACACGAATCCCATTGGTTCCTGATGGAAAATCAGCTGGTTTCAACACCGTTGACCAGCGTTGCCAGTCCGATGATGTCGTTAAGGTCATTCTGCCGACTTCACCGATAACGTTCCAACTGCTATCACAGGCAAGTACGGATAGAACCGTTGATTGTTGACCGGACGTGGTCACATTCTTTAAATAACCGGAAAGAACATAGTCTGCATTTTGGTTACGAATGATTCCATCGGAATGAATAACAGTGTAAAAATCCGTATTTCCGGAAGAAGCCGTTACTTTTAAAGATTTATTACCAAATACCTTTTGTGAGGAATCAACACTCCACGTATTTTGTTGACCAGCGTTCGGATCAAAAAATTCCGGTAAATGATCATCGGTATCAATATCATTTTCAAAACTGCTGTTTTTAATTTCATTGGCAGCCAATCCTAAAGCATTGGTTTCTTTTTTCAAATTCTTTAGATTATCATATTCTTTCGCCTGGCTTGTATAATTGGGATCCCGACTTGTTAAGTTATCAATCCCCTCATAAGAGTAGTTATAATTTTCTCCCTTCTTCCCAATATAAGAAGTTAAATTTGACTTACTGTCCCAGCTAAACGACTGAGTTTTATTTTGTGGGTCAGTAATCGTGATTAAATTTCCCTTTTCAGGCTCATATTTATATTTCCATATTTTACCCTCTGGATTAGTGTAAGAAGTCATCGTATTTGGAATCGTGGTATCCCAGGTATAGGATTCTGTAAGATTCAATCCTGCAGGATCTTGCTGGTATTTAGTTATGTTTTGGCTGCTGTTCATGGTATAGAGATGCTTACGTCCATCTCCATCATATCGGGCAGATTGTGTACCTGAAGGGTTTATTGTAAATTGTGAACCACAGACAAAAGAAGTCGCTGTAGCCCCTTCTTCAAATTGAATCCCATCAAACCAGCTAGTTCCACTTCCAGATGCATTACTGGTTCCTACTTTAACATAAACCGTTTTTGTTCCAGCTGGCAGTGCATCAGAAGTGCCAGGAGCAATTTTTTTTGATACTGTTCTCCAATCATCAAACGTTCCAGTTTCAGAAGAACGCCCCACTTCATCCAAATAATTATTGCTACCATCATACGCTAAAAGGGAAATTACGTAGTTTGTGTACCAGACGTCTGGCTCCCTTTCACATAACCACTTAAAGTATAGGTTTTTAATGTATCTACAGGAATTGGTTCTGAAACATAAATGGAATAATTTGCTGTATTGGAAGAAGATGCAGTAATTTTAAAAGATTTTTCTCCAAATTTTTTAGAAGAATCTAAACTGGCCTTACCATCTTGTCCTCCACTAAAGGAAAAATGATCAGGCAACCCATTTCCATCTGAATCTACTTCAAAGTTACTATTTGTTACAGCATTGATTGGATTAATAGAAGACACACGATCGTCAGATGTATAGGAAATATATCCTGTATTCCCTTTAGGGGATTTAACAGATATTAAATTATGGTTCGAGTCATATGTGTAATTTGTTACTTTATTATCTGGAGTAGTAACACTAGTAAGGTTTTTACCAGAATCATATCCATACTTCCAAATACGACCAGCAGGGTCTGACACATGATCCACTAACCCATTTGCATTATAATATAGGGTTATTGAATTGTTAGCTCCATCTTTAATTGTCCTGAGTATTGTTCCTTCATAACCATAAATAATTTTATTTCCAGATGCATCGGCTATTTCTTTAATACGACCTGTTGACCCGTCGAAAGTATATTTCGTTCCATCTGAAGTCGTTACATAACCATTCGTGGCAATTTCCAATGACCAAAACAACCCTGGAGGCGACAAGTGATATCCATCTCTTGTAAACGTAAAATAATGAACACAGCCATCTCCTTCTGTTAACCTACAGGGTCCTGCGGTTGAAATATTCAACAGCATATCAAGGATGGAACTCCATCCATATCCAAACTTACCTATTTGATTAGATCGGCTATTATAAGTCCGAGATAAAGATAAGGTTACATTTTGCCCAGCAAAACCGATATCTGAAGCTCCAAAAACGAGGTTTCGGTTTGCCATATTAACAGAACCATCAAAAGTCCAAAAGGGCTGGGATCCTAATCCATCTACCACATAATCAAACTTTAAACAGGGAGTCTCAATCGTGGCATTTTCATTGGAAATCAGTTCTCGTAATATAAGATTTTCATCCGCATATTTTAACTCTACGCCATAGTTTTTTTGTTGCCCGTTATACCAAGCTTGCACCAATCCTAATACTGGGAATCCCCAGGTGTAAGCCGTATCCGCTTGATACGTGCCATCAATTTGACCAATTGAAGGTTGATTGCTCCATGTAACTGTACCATAATCCCAATAGGATGTAATTCGACGAGCTTCAACTACAGGTTTTTGAGTGGTTACCCAGGTCCTGCTATTACAAACACGAAGTTCGGCATTAACTATTTTTGCCCCACTGGGAAGAGAAGGTAAATCAAACCACAATAAAGTACGAGTTCTACCTAAATCTGAATCTTTTCCAACATATAAATGGCTATAATTCCAATGGGGAAAATCGTCCCCTTCCACAATATATGTATTATCTACTTGATTTTTATCTTGTATAAAAACAGATGGGTCCAAGACAACAGGAAATGCTCGCGAAGGATCATTAATCCAAGTTGAATCTACTTCGACATCAATAAACGTTTTACCTAAAGAATCCTTTCGAATCACATAGGCTGCATCTTTTAATTTTAAATTGGCATCCTCTAAATAAGGTGCTTGTAATTTTAAAAGCGCTTTCTTTTCTCCGTTTTTGAAAAAATCAATGGATCCATCATCATTTAACTGATATGTTAAATTCTCAGTCTTTAATTCATAGGAGTATTTTAAAGGTGCTTTCGGACTTTTTAATATAATCGATTCTTTTAAACCATCAGGCAAAACACGATAGTTTATATCTGTATCAGCAGAAACTCCGGTGAAATCTAATTTGTTTTCTATAGCTTTACCAATTACTGAATTTGGAAAAATCGGGATAAATGAAACAGAAGTCCCTTCAAATGAAAAATCAAGCTGACCTTTTACATCCTTCGGTAGATTAACAGAAAAGCGATTAGATTTGTTTTTATACTTCCCATTTTCTTCAACTAAAGTGGAATCTATAGAAACCCATTTATTTGTATTTTTATCTTTAAAGTGAATAGGTTTACCATAAACTTCTTCCGTCATCGTGCCGTTTGGTTTTAAGATTCTCTTTGAATTTGCAGTTCGATACTCTTCAAGTTCAATCGGGGAATCAGACTTTTGAGAAAAAGAAACATCTAATCCTGGTTCTTGAACAGTCTTAGGAACTGTAGCAGGCGGATCCTTTTCCCCCGCTAAAACACTTGCTATACCCAAAAATGGGTTTGAAACGAGTAAAACAGTCATCAGTGACATTAAAACACTTCGATACCTCTTTCGCCTTCCCATAAAGATGACCCCTCTCAGATGTAAAAAAATAATTTCTGAAATCATTTTATCTTGAATCTACCTTTTTTGTACTATCAAAAAGGGAGTTCATATAAATTTCATATTTCGACATATAAAGCCATAGTAACTAAGGTAAAAAACTTAAAATCAAGCATAAGAAAAAGCTGTCGAAACTTTCTCAACAACAAAGACCCCCATTAAAGGAGGTCTTTTTTATCAGACTTTTCTATAAACGGCCACCAATTGGCTTTGCCAAAGGTTTTAACCATAATTGGAACAAACAATGGTAAGAACAAGAACGCATACAGGAGCAATCCTACCAGAACGATTGTAGCAATTTGCAAGAGTGACTGTACGCCGGAAGGAATCATGGCAGCAAAGGTTCCTCCCAAAATGATGGCTGCAGAGATAATGACGGATCCCATTTTTCCCATTGCCAGCAAGATTGCCTTTTCCGGATTGAGGTCCCTGTGCTCATTGAACCGGGACATGAGAAAAATACTATAGTCAACACCAAGAGCAACCAAAATAACAAAAGCGAAGAATGGAACCACCCAGTTAATCCCACTATAACCGAGGAGATTTACAAATATGGTCTCCGTAACAGCCATTGACATGTAATACGTAATAATGAGAGAAAGAATTAAATAAAGGGGCATAATTAAGGAGCGAAGCAACACGAGAAGCACCAGACCAATACCAAGGAGCATAAACAGAACGGTACGGGAATAATCCCCTTCTGATACCTCTCTAAGGTCTGCTTGCATACTTGAAACGCCACCGATTCCCATTTTCACATTTTCAAGAGAGGTCTCTTTGGTTGCCCTTTTTACTGCTTCCTCTATCTTGCTAACTTCATCTAATGTTTCAAGAGAATACGGGTTATCCTTAAAAATGACATCAAAGGTGACTGTTTTTCGATCTGAAGACATATAGGTATCAAAAACTTCCTGAAAATCATCACTTTTTAGAACGCTATCTGGAATAAACCAACCTGCCATTTGGGGATCTGGAACAAGGGAAAGTTGAGTTAAATAATCTCTGGCATCCTTTAACCCTCCGGACAGGTCCGTTAAACCATTTACGCTCTTATCCAACCCATTTCTTAAGCCATCTAATTGTACAGTTAAAGAAGAAAAACCAGGTTGTAATTGTTTATGGCCATCTTGTAACTGATTTAATCCTCCTGATAATAAGGGAAGCATGTGAATCGCCTGTTCTTGGCCATTGGCTGTTAGCATCATTCCTTTTTCCATCTGCTCTAGGCCTTTGATTAGTTCAGCCATTCCTGCTGTCAACTGCTTCTGATTTTTATTTAAGGACGCGAAAACCCTATTGGCTTCTTTCACTCCAGAAGCAATCCCTTGCAACTGTTGATTCAAAGAATTAATTCCAGAAGACAGTTGAGTAAGATCCTGTTCCCTTTGGTTCACCATTTTTTTAGCTTTTTGATAGTCTGCATCTTTCTCTAGCTCAGGATATTTTTTTTCCACTTCTGATAAAAGGGCACTAATTTCTTTTAATGATTGGGAAAGATTCTTTAAATCCTTTTCTGTTCCAGTATATTTTCCTGCCAACGTTGTAAGGTGGGTTCCTGCCTCCCTGTACTTGGATTCTAATTGCTGGCTAGCTTTAAGCAATTGTTCCCCATTGGCCTTAACTTGAGCTAATCCCTTTCTTACATCCCCTGCACCAATGGTCCCCTGGCGCATTCCCTGTTCCAGGCGGGTTAACCCTTTTTGCAAGTCACTCATGCCACCCTTTAATTCGCCAGTTCCAGCAATAAGTTGATTCACACCATCCTTTGCATCCTCCATTTTTGGTTTGGAACTGGCAATAGAGGTACTTGCAAATTGCAAACCACTTGCTATTAACTGAATCCCTTCATCTCCCTTTTCTAAACCCTCATCTAAGGTTTTCGCCTGATTTTTCACATATAAATCGGGAATTTCATCCCCCACAGGTCGTGTAACACTGCGTACATAATCTACGCCATCCACCTTGTCTACTTCCCGGGTGATTTGTTCAAGAAGTGCCAGATATTTTCCATTATCCATCGGCTCATCATTTTTCAAAACAATGGTGGCTGGCAAAACTTTTCCCGGGCCAAAACTATCCGCTATGGTTTTAAATGCTTTTACAGAATCGTATTTATCCCCGATTTCATCAAGGTTATTAAATGATAGCTTTCCATCATAAAAAATGAGAAAAGGAGTTAAAATCACACCTAAAAGCAGAAGTGTAAGATACGGGCGTGATAATGAAAACTTGCCTGACCACAGCCACATTTTACTATCCTTATGATCAAGGGATCCTTTCATAGGCCAAAATAGTTTTGTTTTAAGGACAGCCATAAAAAATGGCACAATGGTAAACAACGCTAGCAGGAGAACGATAATCCCTATAGCCACTGCAGATGCCGACTGATAAAGTTTAAACTTAGAAAAACCAATCACCGCAAAACCAATCATGACGGCAATGCCACTATAGATTACGGTTTTACCAGCTGTTCGATAGGTGTTGATAATGGCTTCTGTTATATTTTCTGAATGGGATAATTCTTCCTTATAACGGCTTAAGAGAAGAATACAATAATCCGTTCCCACCCCGAATAAAACAACAACGAGAAAAATTTGCGTGAAATTTGATAGAGGAAAATCTAAGATGTTTACAAGAAAAGCGATAATAGATTCTGAAGCGACATAACTGATTCCCACAGTCAAAAGGGGAATAAACGGAGCAACTGGGGAGCGAAACACTAGAACCAATACAAGAAGAATGAAAACAACGGTAATCCACTCTGTTTTCTTAAGTCCATCCTGGGAACTCTTTACAACATCTTCAGAGATAAACCAATCACCCGTATAGGAATGGGGAATCGTAATATCTTTTAATGCTTGATTTAGTCCCTCTTTGACTTCATCTACTTTAGGAGTTGGTTCTTTCAACGTTAATGACATGAGGACTGTTTTGCCATCTTCTGAAACCAATTCTTTTTTTAATTCACTGTTATCAAAATGATGCAAAATACTGGTGATGCCGAACTTTTCTTTAAGTTTCTCCAAATTGGCAACAGCCTGGCGCAAGGATTCCTCGTCTGTTGCAGTCATTGCACTCTCTTTGTGAAACACAATGGCAATCTGGGTATCCCCGTCTTTATTTTTTTCTTCCAGGAGATCCATGGCAAAGCTGGACAAGGAGTCATCTGGGATTGTAAACTGCCCTTTTTCCCGAACTAAATTCGTTAAATTCGGCCCAGTAAAGAGTAAAACCGTTAAACCCAGAATCCATCCTAAAAGGATAAACCACCTTCCCTTAATAACGGCATGCAACGTATTCTCACCCTTTCATCCCTTAGATTAATACTTCAGATACAGGCCGTCTTGGACTATGATGAGGTTCTGCTGTTGGATACCCGAGACGAAACTGAATGACACTATTCCACTTAGAATCTCCTAAAATTTCATGCAGCTTCTTTCCAAACACCGGCTCTATTCCCTGGGAAAGCTCCCGGTCCCGACGTTCAGAAAGCTGGTTTAAGATGTGCATACCAAGGCCTTTTGTGGTTCCAAAGAGATGGATCCTCTGCCACAATTGTCCGGCTTGCACCACTTGTTGTTTGCTGTTTAAATCTTGTACAGCAATAAAACCGAAAGCGGCTGACGTTGGAATTTGCTTATCTCTGACATTGCTTATCCAGTATTTATTATTTTGTTCCGGAGACATTGGAGGCAACATTTTCGCCACAGTTAACATCCATCCAGGCAATCCCTGAGCATCCAGTGTAATGCCGTCTTTTTTTTCTTTGATGGTATCCCAGGACTGTCGCATCCATTTCGTATCATCTCGCACCTGATCCGGATCCCCTATAAATGCTTCCGTAGCCTCAATCATGGCTTTTCCAACCTTTTGTTTATCTGTTGCAGAATCAAACATAAACACTTTTATTTCAGAAGAATTTTCATTTAAATTCACCATGGATTGGAGGATCTCTTTAGAAACAGCACGATCTTTTTCATATGGGGCACGGTTCATCCGTCGATTAGGAATCACATCATATAGAGGGGATGAAACAGGTTGGGTTTTTGTCAGTTCAATATGAGCAACATGGCTATCGTTTGTTGGATTAGGGAGCAACGTTACATTAGGTGAATATCCATTCACCTTCGCTGCCAGGATTAAATTCTCCAATGAACAGCCTATACTTATGTACAACTCTCTAAAATAGGGATCTGCCGTCCCAATATTCCTGGTTTTATCTGCAAAAATATCAATAGAATGATTATCAATTTTAAAATGCCAGGGCTGGGTATTATGGGCATTGGTAGCCAGTATCGCTGAATTCACTAGCCCATCTATCCCAGTAACGTTTTTTCCCCAGGCTTCATAAGCAGGGCCGCTCCCTGCTTGAAATACTCCCGTATCAAACGCTCGCCAAAAACCCCCTGCAGCCATCAGTCCCCCAAGGGCTACAGCTCCTTTTATAAAATCACGGCGAGTTATTACCACATTCCCCATTGTTAATCACCTCAAATTATTGTTTTTGCAATAGATCTCTCCATAAATCCAAACATTTCTTCTACGAAATCTTCCGCCATTAACCGATGTTCATATAAATAACTTGCTTTATTTAATACCAGGCTTGCGATGCCAATAATATTCGCATAAAGAACAAAGGCGGTTTTCTTTACATCAATATCTGGACGAACACTGCCATCTTGAATTCCTTCATAAATAAAACGGACTAAATTCTGTAATGTTTTATCACCTTCCTGGTCACTCATTACCCGATATTCATCATCCGCGGGCAACTCACATTTCGATCCATTGTAATAAGCAATCATTTCAAAATACTTAGGATATAGGTTGATAAAATTGATGTATACGCCTCCTAATAATTTCAATTTTTGTAGCCCATTCAGTTTTTCTTTATTGTTTAGTTCCACATTGATTAATGAATTCAATGTAGAGTAGGCCCGATACATAATGGCATGTAGAAGTTGTTCCTTACTTTCAAAATAAGAATATAAGGTTCGTTTACTGAACTCTGCTTTTTTTGCAATCTCATCCATCGTGACTCTGTCATACCCTTTTTCGAAAAATAGGGCTTCAGCAGCTCCAATAATATCTGCCCGTCGAAGATTTTTTTCTTTTTCTTTCCTTTCAATGGTCCCCATTACATATTCACCTCAATGTATACACTAAGTGCATAAAGTATACTTATAGTTTACCTGCTTTTATCTTACAACACATCAGGTATACTTATCAAGTAATTTATTACACCGTTAGTTTACTTTTAAAACAAAAAAAAGAGATGCTAAGAATCAAATCAATGCCAGTTCCTCGCCGACAACGATGCTGAACTGACGGTCAACCTCACTCCGGGCGCGCCTTCAAAACATCTGGGTAAAAAAATAGAGGATGCGCCGAATAGAAAGCTAACGCTTTCCTTCCGGCATAAGTCAACTAAGCAGTTGCCTTCGCTTTGCTTGGCACCAGCAAGTTTCCTTTACGGTTGAAGGCTTTTATTCGCCCTTCTTTCAGTTTCCCTAGTATCGGCTCGCAAAAAGGCAACAGATTTGATTCATTAGCATCTCAACAATTGAACCTTACGGTTTTAAGTTTATTCTTACCCCATAAACTTTTAAATTTTTCAAACAAGAGACCCCGTTATAGGATCTTCTCCTTCTTACATATTCTGGCTCATTACATCTTCTTCTTTTTTCAAGAAGCAATGCATGACATATCCAATTAAGGAGTACAATCCCCCTATGACCATCATCCCATTTAAATCCCAGCGAAGGTGAAAAAAGAAATTTGAAAAGAACAATAAGAGGACCCATGCCAGTGCCATCCTGTATAAATAAAGGAAGGAAAGGCCCTGATTTTTTTTAATCCTGGATTCCACAATTTTTTCTATGGTGATTTCCGAAAGATGCAAGCCAGCTGCAACAGCGAGAGCAACAGCAACCAAATCGTTTAATCCTCCTGACGGAATAGCCTGAGGATAATAATGGTTTCCGATTAACAACAAAATAAAGAAAAAGGCGGTAGGCAACAAAAGCATGAAAAATGATAGGAATGCCGCGAACAAAGAAATAAGGAACCCTTTTCCGTCCTGATTTTCCTTTCGCAATTCAAAGAAAAACAACGTGGTAAACGCAACAAGAATGGACGCTGCTACCAAAAAAAAGTTCAATTTTTCACCATTCCATTTCTCTCTGATTTATCATGTTTATTATAAATATGACTTCACCTTCCTTTTTTGACCTATTCCCTATAAAATATCCTTAATCGTGTGATTTTTTTTAAAAGGAGGATTCCCTTTTTATGAAAGCCATTTTAGTAGAAAAAGATTCCACCCGCCTCTATATCGGTGAAGTTGAAGATTTGCGTCCCGGGGCGGACGAACTTCTTGTAGATGTAAAAGCAACAGCACTAAACCGTGCGGACTTATTGCAAAAAAGAGGACTTTATCCCCCACCTCCAGGAGCTTCAGAAATCATTGGCTTAGAAATGGCAGGTGTCGTTAAAGAAGTGGGAAGCAATGTTGCGGGTTGGAAACCCGGCGATCGGGTATGTGCCCTTCTCCCTGGGGGTGGATATGCCCAACAGGTGACCATTCCTGCAGGGATGGCCATCCCTATTCCTGATCATTTTTCCTTTGAAGAAGCAGCGGCAATTCCTGAGGTGTTCCTAACCGCATACTTAAACCTCTTCTTCCTTGGCAAGTTACAACAGGGACAAACCGTTCTAATCCACGCCGGAGCCAGTGGCGTCGGGACAGCAGCCATCCAATTGGTGCGTGAAGTAGGTGCAACCTCCATTGTCACTGCTGGTAGTGCTGAGAAATTAGATGCTTGTTTAACTCTGGGTGCCAATAATGCAATTAATTACAAAGAAGGTCCTTTTGCACCTGCGGTGAAGGAATTAACCGGGGGAAAAGGGGTTCATATTATTCTTGATTTTATCGGCGCATCTTATTTCGAACAAAACGTCAAATCTCTCGCTATGGACGGGAAACTCATCATCATTGGCACCATGGGCGGAGCCAAAGCAGAAAACGTGAACCTTGGTCTGTTGCTTTTCCGTCGTCTTCAGGTGATTGGTACAGCCCTTCGCTCCCAACCTGTTGAAAAGAAAATTGAACTTACTCAATCCTTTATTGATTTCGCTCTTCCTCGTTTTAAAGACGATCGCCTTGTTCCTGTTATTGACTCCATTTATGAATGGGAAGAAGTCAATGAAGCCCATGATCGCATGGAGCAAAATTTAAACACTGGTAAAATCGTTCTCAAAGTGCGATAAATTCAAGCGAATATCAAGATTTTTACTGCTTTTTATGTCTGATATAATGTAACGGTGGGATTTAAGTAGTGAAAGGAGACATAAAATAAAATGCAGCTAAAAGATGCGAATCAAATTATTGAATATATTCAAAAAAGCGAAAAGAAAACTCCTGTAAAATTATATGTTAAAGGTAATTTAGAAGGTATTGATTTCGGAAAAGACAGCAAAACCTTTATTACAGGAAACACAGGTATTGTTTTTGGGGATTGGAAAGAGATCCAACCTGTTTTAGAAGCAAATCAAGCTAAAATTGAAGACTATGTGATTGAAAACGATCGCCGTAATTCTGCAATCCCTACTCTTGATATGAAAAATATTAAAGCACGCATTGAACCAGGTGCGATCATTCGTGATCAAGTAACCATTGGCGATAATGCTGTCATCATGATGGGTGCTGCCATTAATATTGGTGCAGTAATCGGAGAAGGCACCATGATTGATATGAACGTAGTAGTTGGCGGCCGCGGCATCATCGGGAAAAACTGCCACATCGGTGCTGGTTCAGTCATCGCCGGTGTAATTGAGCCACCTTCAGCAACTCCTGTAATTATTGAAGACGATGTTGTTGTAGGCGCTAATGCTGTGATCCTCGAAGGATGCCGTGTAGGCAAAGGTTCCGTGGTAGCTGCAGGGGCGGTTGTTGTTGAGGATGTCCCTGAAAATGTTGTAGTAGCTGGCACTCCTGCAAAAATCATCAAGAAAATTGATGAAAAAACGAAATCTAAAACAGAAATCAAACAAGAGCTTCGTCAATTATAAGAAAATGAAAAACAATTCGTTTATTGATATAAGAAGGCAATTGCATCAAATTCCCGAAATAGGCTTTGCGGAATTTAAGACTCAGGCTTTTCTTTTACAGTATCTCTCCACTCTGACCCAGGAACGAATGGTGATTAAAACCTGGAAAACTGGAATTTTAGTACGCATTCCAGGGAGGAACCCGAAAAGATGCATTGGTTATCGTACGGATATGGATGGGCTCCCAATTTCAGAAGAAACAGGCCTTCCCTTTCAGTCTCATCATTCAGGATATATGCATGCATGCGGTCATGATTTACATATGGCCATTGCTTTAGGTGTCCTTACCCATTTTGTAGATCACCCTGTGCAGGATGACCTTATCTTCATTTTCCAACCTGCAGAAGAAGGCCCAGGTGGCGCTCTTCCATTATTGGAAAGTAGGGAATTTCAGGAATGGCGGCCTGACATGATTTTTGCGTTGCACATTGCACCGGAATATCCCGTGGGAAGCATTGCCATCAAACCTGGAATTTTGTTCGCCAATACTTCCGAATTATTTATTGATCTTACTGGCAAAGGGGGACATGCAGCCTTCCCCCATCATGCTAATGACATGGTAATTGCAGCAGCTCATTTAGCAACTCAATTACAAAGCATTATTTCCCGCAACATCAATCCCCTGGATTCTGCCGTCATTACAATTGGCAAAATTACTGGGGGTACAAAACAAAATGTCATTGCGGAAAAGTCTCGTTTAGAAGGCACCATTCGCACTCTTTCCATGGATTCTATGAAAAAGGTAAAATCCCGGATTGAAGCTCTTGTACATGGAATCGAAACTGGATTTGAATGTAGGGCAGAAATTGATTACGGTTCAAACTATTGCCAGGTATATAATAACGAAGACCTGACAAAAGAATTCATAAACTGGGTCAACGAAGAAAAAGTGGCTGAACTAATTAAATGCCAGGAAGCCATGACAGGAGAAGATTTCGGTTATCTTCTCCGAGAAATCCCTGGCTTTATGTTCTGGCTTGGAACGGAATCCCCATTTGGTCTTCACCACAGCAAAATCCAGCCTGGTGAAGAGGCCATCCCAATTGCAATCCAACTATTAACTCGCTACTTAACAAAAAAAGCAAATGAATAAAAGAGATGCTACGAATCAAATCGTGCCAGTTCCTCGCCGACAATGATGTAAAACTGACAGTCAACTTCAATCCGGGCGCGCCTTCAAAACATCTGGGTAGTTCAAGAAGTGAGACTGTTGAAGGCTTTTTTCGCCCTTCTTTCAGTTTCCCTCGTATCGGCTCACAAAAAGGCAACTGATTTGATTCATTAGCATCTCAACCATTTGACCTTACGGTCTTTTTATAAAGAAAACTTGGCTAGCGCCAAAGCCTTTAGGCGACGGCGGCAGCCTTAGTTGCACTTATACTTAAAAATTTTGTAAATTCTTAATGTGCAAAAAAGACAGTTGCCAGATGTTTGAGCAACTGTCTTTTAACTTCCATTTGGTATATTTTCTATAACTGATTGTAGAAAGAGGGATACCTATGAAATGGAAACAATGGCTGAAAAATATAAAGAAAAAATGGCTCCCTAACAATCCAACTCCCTATGAAGTTCTGCAAACCTATGAAAATTCATTATACTGGAAGCGGGTTGAATGCATAAAAGGACATCAACCTTTGCTAAAACAGGAAAAATTCATAGAACAAGTAGAACACAAGGATCCAGAAATTATCCGTTTCTTTCAGGGTCCCCAACCTTCCTCCCATCTCTTTTTACTTCATGAGCACCCTCCCTTGCCTGGAACACCCAAAAAACAAGTTCCAGTTCTTCTTGTGCATGGGGCTAGCCACCAGGGAAACCTTTCATGGTGCAAATCAATAAGCGAGGAAAAAGGGCTCTTATTTCCTCTTATTCAATCAGGTTACCATGTCTTTGCCATCACATTTGCCCATCCCCATGGAGAAAACAAAATGCAAGGCATTCAAGTATCCAATGCAATACGTCGAATAATAGAGGTAACTGGAAGTAATGAAGTGGATGTCATCGCCCATAGTAAAGGTGGGGTCCCTGCCAGACTTTATGCCTCTAACTTACTGGAACAAGAAGGCGCTCCCTATGAGACCTATATTAGAAAGTATATTATGCTAGGTACTCCTAACAAAGGAATTGATTTTGTTTTTCGAAATGTAACAGCGAATTATGGAGTAATCAATAAGAATATAAGCGCCCCTGTAGCCTGCGACTCCTTGATGTATTTTGGTTCCTATCTGGATACCACTTCCCGTTCCATCTATGGGGATGGGGGTGCATTTCCTGGCCAGGCCCAATTGTTATATCGTTGGGATGACAAGTATCCTATAACACCAGACAATCGAACCTTATATTACGGGGGTCAAACCATGCTTTACCATTCCAGAGGAATAGAGACAGCTATGTTAGAAGGAAATCAATTCATAGAAAAAATGCTAGAGAAACCCGTACATCCATCGGTACAACTTTATGCACTGGCTGGGACGTATCCTTTTTTTAAGGGGATTCCAGGGGAACAAAGTGGGAAAAGTGATGGACTTGTTTTAGTAGAAAGTGTGTTAGAAATAGAACACATGGCCTCTACACCATCACAAATTAGAAAAAAAGAGGAGAAATCTCTCAATCATTTAGACTTGCTCTATCATCATAAGGCACACCAGTGGGTATTATCTGCTTTAGAGGAATAAACCTGGTTAATAAAGAAAACTTGGCTTCGCCAAGCCTTTTAAGGCGCAGGAGAAGCCTTAGTTG
>CALNBV010000244.1 GCA_937874515.1 uncultured Paenibacillaceae bacterium
AGGGTTGTTTCAAATTGTGACATTTGTTCGTGTAAACGGTCAATCAATTCTTGTGCCCTTACTTTTGGAAAACCTGCAATATCATAAATATATTTTTCAGGATAAAGGGCAGCTAATTGACCTCCCAGCTGAGGCATACTCTCAATAATTTTACAGCTGCTCTGGCGCATTCCTGCATAAAATGCGGCAAACATACCAATCGGGCCACCCCCGATGATGGTAATGTCATAGATCTTTTCGTCACGCTGACTCATTTAGTTACACCTCCGGCGAAATTGGAACATACACCTTCCTATTATATCCTTTTTATTGATTATAGAAAAGACAAAATATTTTTATAGTAGTTTGTGCAAAATTTCACTTGCAAAAAAACTTTGACGGATTTATGATAAAAGTGTGAACAAATTATTAACTCCACATTGACCGTGTAAATGTGGGAAATACACGGGAAAACATACCGGGGTTAATCTAAGATTCTGAGGACAAGATAGTGAAAAAAAGCACAAGTCCTTAAAAAAATATATAAAGAAGGCGGAAGTGAAAAATGGGTATACCTAAAATTCTAATTCTTGGGGCAGGATACGGTGGATTAATGACTGCGGTTCGTCTAGAGAAGATATTAAATTATAACGAAGCAGAGGTAACGCTTGTTAATAAACATGAATATCACTACTTTACAACCTGGTTACATGAACCGGCAGCTGGGACAAAGGACCCTGACAAATGTCGCGTAGGATTAGATCAGATCCTGGATATGAATAAAACTCAATTCATTAAAGGAACGGTTACCAGCATCGATAAAGAAGCACAAAAGGTAACACTAGAAAATGGGGAAGATCTCTCTTATGATTACCTCGTTATTGGACTTGGTAGTGAACCTGAAACCTTTGGTATTGAAGGGTTAAGAAATCACGCATTTAGCATTAGCAACATCAACGCTGTTCGCGAAATTCGTGAGCATATTGAATATAACTTCGCTCGTTACAATCAAGAAAAAAGCTCTGATCTAGTGACCATCGTTGTTGGTGGTGCTGGGTTTACGGGTGTTGAATTCGTTGGGGAATTAACGGATCGTATCCCTGAACTATGTAAAGAATTCGATGTAGATCCAAGTGTTGTTAAAATTTATAGCGTGGAAGCAGCTCCGACTGTTTTGCCAGGTTTTGATCCTGAACTTGTAAATTACGCGATGGAAGTATTAACACGTAAAGGCGTTACTTTCAAAATCAATACCCCAATTAAAGAATGTACCCCTGAAGGTGTTGTTCTTGCCGATGGAGAAGCAATCAAATCCAATACCGTGGTTTGGACCGGTGGGGTTCGAGGTAATGCAATTATTGAACAAGCAGGTTTTGAAACCATGCGTGGCCGCGTAAAAGTGGATGAATTCCTACATGCACCAGGCCATGACAATGTATTTGTTGTTGGTGATGGGGCTTTAATTATTAATGAAGAAATTAACCGTCCATACCCTCCAACAGCACAAATTGCAATCCAACAAGGGAATAACCTTGGTGATAATATTGTGGCTACAATCCGCGGTGCAAAATTAACACCATTCAAACCAAGTTTAAAAGGAACTGTTGCTTCTCTTGGAAAAGGTGAAGCCATTGGACTGGTTGGAAGTAAAAAAATCTTTGGTACAACTGCCGCTATTATGAAAAAAGTTGTAGATAACCGTTCCCTCTTTTTAATCGGTGGATTATCCCTTGTAATGAAAAAAGCGAAATTATAAGGAGTTACGTCCCATGAGGCACGCCAGTGTACAAGTAAGGGCATTGCTCACAGAAGATGAACGAAACCGTTATAATAAATTGTTCGAGGTAGGTAAATACCTAGAATCCCAAAATCGCTTTGACCTGGCCTATACTGTTCAACGTGAAATTGAATTTGTAATTCAACCAGCGATTGGCCGTCTTCAGGAAAAAGGGAGACAACGGGGAAATAGGGAATATCTTGATGATATTTTATCCCGTTCCAAAAACGACCAGGAACAATTATAAATAAATTTGACATTAAAGAGTCCTGCACATTTGGTGGGGCTCTTTCTATATTTACAAGTTGACCGTGTTGCTTAATTTGCAGTAAACTGTTAGGAGACAATCTGGAGGTGAAAGACCCTTGAATATCTTACAGTTTATAGTAGCAATCCCCTTATTTTTGGTCTTATTTTTTGGGATCGGCTTTATTTTAAATATGCTTATTAAAACTACCTGGCTGCCCCTTATTTTGTACATTCTTCTGGTGGTTGGTACGGTCATTTATTTGATAGTAAACCAACGGGTTCCTCAGACAACAGATTATGTAATGCTAATCAGCGGTTTAATCGGTGCCTTAGCCAGTGGCTGGACCATTAAAACCCTTAGAGCAAAAGGATACGGAATGTTTTAAGCTATCGGTAAATACCGGTAGCTTTTTTCTATGCCAGATAAGGCTATTATATCATCTAAACCACACCAAAGAAACTAAATTTTCAGAACAATCTTAATTAGGGCGGTATAGGTGGTTGGTAAGCAATGACAGGTTAATATCCATTATTTGCATAAAGAAGAAAGGGGTAGGACATGATGAATAGAAGAGGAGGTTTGCATTCAAATGAATGTATTAGCAAAACACTTTCTGTCTTCTATTCAATACCTGGTTCTTACAATTCTTTATGTAGTAATTGGCATTTTCTTTTTTTCGAATCAGGGTTCTGTTGAAACGAAGACAAAAGTATTATCAACATCAACTACCCAGGAAAAAAGTTCACATGTCAGTGCTGACGGGTATAAGAATGGTCATGGAACTGTGAACTCCACTCACAAAAAAGCCAAGAACGTTGTGGCACCCCAAAGTAAAAGGTCGAAAACCCAGGGGGTAGCAACAAATTCAACTAAGAAGAAGACCCAGGGTGTAGCAACAACCCACACAACTAAGAAGAAGACTCAGGGTGTAGCAACGGCCCACCCAACTAAGAAGAAGACTCAGGGTGTAGCAACGACCCACCCAACTAAGAAGAAGACCCAGGGTGTAGCAACGACCCACCCAACTAAGAAGAAGACTCAGGGTGTAGCAACGGCCCACCCAACTAAGAAGAAGAC
>CALNBV010000245.1 GCA_937874515.1 uncultured Paenibacillaceae bacterium
TTTATTCATGTTTACCACCCTTTAAAGTTAGAAATTTCATCATGTCCTTATAGTGGGATTTTCCATTTTCATATCCCATCTCATAAAGAGCCCGCAATTTTGTTGTATTTTTTTCTGTCCGCCCTATATTAGGCGGAGATGAGGGGCGAATCACAAAAGTATTTCCCCTTTTTTTCTTCCTTTTTTATGGATAATAAGGTGTGTACCCTTCGCTTTGGGTTAAAATAACAACATTCTTCATGTTTCCGTCTTGAATGGATTTTTTAAATGGAATAGGGTCGGCAATTCCACCGTCTAAATATTCATGTTCCCCTATGGTCACATTTCTAAATACTTAGGGAAGAGAGCTGGAGGCCCTAATGGAGATGATATCTTTATGCAGATCATTAATTTTCATGTATTCAGCTTGTCCTGTGCGGCAATTGGTTACTACCGCATAGAAATTGCCTTCATACTGGTCAAACACTTCATAATCGTATAAATTCAGTTGATTCGGAATCAGGTTATAACACATTTCCACGCCGAACAAATCACCGGTTTTTATCAAACTATATAGACTGCAATATCTCTTATCATCTAAATAATCAACGATAGTATGATAACCCCTGCCATGCTGTTTTGATAAATAACTGCAGGCCTGGCAAGAACCCGCAGATACAGCGTATATGTGTTTAAAATACAACTCCTGATCCATGAAAAAATCCAGAACACCCGCAGTATATACAGCCCTCATACCGCCACCTTCTAAAGAAAACTTGGCTTCGCCAAGCCTTTTAAGGAGAAGCCTTAGTTGCACTTATACTATAAGAATTTTATAAATTCTTTAAGTGTAAAATAAGGCCTACATTTAACATGCTATTCATCCCTTTTTATTCTCTAAGATAGGGTAATCAATTTTCCTTATTTATACAACACTTTTTATACTTTTTCCCGCTTCCGCAAGGGCATGGGTCATTTCTGCCTACTTTATTTTCTGTAGCAACTGGTCTTGATCCCGGAAAAGGGATCAGATTGCTTTTCTCTTTGCTTTTAAATACATCATTAGGTCTATGGCCCTTCAACACCCATAACCTGGTGCCATTATGAAATTGGGTTAATAAGTCCATAAATTTCTTTAAATCCTTTTCACCGGGAAATTCAACAATCTCTTGAAGTACTCCAAATGCATTCTCTAATGGTTCATCATTTTGGATTTGATACCATAATATATCAACTGTTTCCTCTGCCTCTTCTGGGTCAACGCCAAACGAATCGACAAGAAAACGAGATAATTTATAAAATTCCGGAGTTTTATCAATATAATCTTCTTCTCCTGCTTTCATAACTTGCCCATAGGTAAAGGGATAATAATCAAGATCTTCCCGCATCTTATGTTCCTGTTTCACTTCTTCTGGTTTCTCCGCCCATTCACAGGCATAACCTGAGGAAAAAATATCTATACCACCATAAAATTCAGCCCCTTGTTCAAGTGCCCGGAAAAAATAAGGGAGATCCAAATCTTCAATTTTTCGATAACGACTAACCAAATCATAAAGCTGATAATAATTTATTACGCCATAATAATAGAGGAGTCCCCGAACCAATTGATAATATTCAGAGTTCTTCTGCACCCTTTTCTGCAGTTCTTTCCCATCTGCCTCCATAAAAACATAAACTAACTCCTGGGGAACCTGAAGGACACTTTTTCCATCTACCATTCCTGGGAAAATTAGCCCACGATTTTGTAAAACTTTAATTTGATACTCATCCCAGTTATAACTGTCTGTAATCCCGCCATTTTCTACTATTTTACGAATCACAATATATTGGCTTTCATCAAGATTGGAAAAAATGAACGAGGAACCTACAATGATTTCTTTTTCCAGAATGGTTATTAACTCTTCCTTCTTGGCCTTACTCGCCCCTTTAACATCTAAGTAGCGACGAATTTCCGTCAATTGATCTTTCGTTAATGTATGTAAAACTTCTTTTAGAGTCTGAGAATTAATAGTCTTAACCTTCGTATTTTTCATAATCAATCTCCTAAATTTTACTCAATTCATCTACAAAAGCTGGTCTCTTCTTATACAATACAATTAGCTCGTTTTTCAAAACATCTTGATTTGTCTTTCCAACTATCCTTTTGTAACTCTTAAGTATTCCGCATACTTTTTGATATTCTTTTCTATTTGATGAAGAACCTGCCTCCGATTTTATATATTTTTTGTAAATCTCAATAACCTCATCCGTAAAATGATCTGTGAGCTTCCTAGCGTATTCTTCAATGTGTCCTGGGTTTTCTCGTACAAACTCCATGATCTCGTCCAGGTCATTTTCCTCTTCGATTATTTTCAGGTAAATATCTCTGCCTCGCCAACCTTTATCCTTTTTCAGTTCTTGGATTAAATTGTTATAAAAGACGGTTTTATCCCATGTAACTAGTTCTTTTAGCTCACTGTAATACTCAAAATTCCCGGCAAACAGAAGCTCTTTTGCCAATTTCTCTTGCTCTGCTTTCATTAAAAGTTCTTTATAAGCTGTATATCGTATTTTTCTCCAATTTGTTAGCAATCCGGCATAGTTTTTATCCTGTTTTTCCCCTTCTAATGCCAATTCTATTACTTTATGATAGTTTTTTTCTTTCATATACTTATTTATAAACTGTTCTCTAAAGGATGTATATTTAAGATTTTCTTTAATAAATTGTTCTGCTTCCTCATCTGTGCCATATTCCTCAATCAGATTAAATAATATTTTGAGCATACTTTCATTGCTATATTTCATATACCCATTATCGGAAATTCCATTGACCAGGCACTCAATTTTCATTATGAGTTTTTTTCTTAGAATTTCAATATCAGCAAATTCAGTACAAAGTCTAAGGATCTCAATTTTGTAATCTTCCCATCCATCAAAAACCTTGTTTTCACTTTGCTCTAATAATTTATTGAATATTTGTTCCCTTACATTTATATCTAAATCTCCGCTATTACTTATACGTTCCTCTATTAACCCTATGGTTTCAGTTACCAATTCACCTATATCCCCACCAGAGTCATCTGCATACTCGAAGGCTCCAACGGCTTCACTAAGCAATAAAAATGCAATATCTAAAGCTAATAATGGAGGATCTGTATCCCTTACTTTATCTAATAAATCTTCCATCTCATTTACAAAACCATAAGCTTCCCGGTATGTAATATAGCCTTCTCTTCCTTTGTATTTCCAAACGATAGAATCGATAAACTTTTTGCATTTTTCAAGTTCCTGTATATCATCATCTTTAGAATATCGAACAATGAGGCTATTTTTTAAAGCCGAATCATTTTTTGTTAGGTCTACTATAATATCAATAAGCTCCTCTTTAGAAAGACTGTTTAACACTTCATTTATTTTGGAATTCTTTACACCTTCTTTTTTCATTCTTACGTCATAATCCTCTGTATTTAAAATCTCTTGCAGTTCAAAAAAAGCAGCCACTTCATGCTTGCAAATAGGTCCAAAATCATAGGGGCAATCACATTCAGAGTACAAAATTTCCCCCATGTCATCTAGTTTTACTACTACCTCGTAGTTTTCGCTACCTTGCACTTGAAAGATGTATTCATTATCCCCCTGATCATTGGTTTCAATGATATTTCCATCAATATAGTAGTCGTATCCTCTATCTAAAACGGTCTTGTTGATATAGTTCTTAAAATTATTTATATTCATTAATGCTCATCCCTGAAAATTTAATTTTTCTTTTCCTACTCTATTATACCGTTATTATACATTAGTTCTTTTTTAATCTATTCTTTTACCCAGGAGTAAAAAATAAAAACTACCTATATAAATCTCATATAGGTAGTTTTTGAAGGTATCCCCTATTTGATTATTCTTACCAAATCCATCCTGGCATAAAGCACACGTTTAATCTCTACATTTTTCTTGTAAAGTCTTCTTCAAATCATCAAAGACTTCTTTATGGGAAAATCGCTGACTGGTCTGTTTTGCTTGTATTTCGGCTTTTTTTAATTTAAAGTATACATCCGCAAAACGATTTCGCAAATCTGAAACAGGCCTAATCTGTGGCATTAAATACCACCTCCATGATTATCATGCCATTATTTTATCATTATTAAGCTAATTAATAAGAAGCAACAATCCTTGTTTAGCCCATTGTAAAGCGTCATGAATTATCGTATTATTTTCCTGCCAATATTACCATTCAATTTTTTAATTTTATCTAGTTGTTTCGTTACCGTATATACTTGAGTCAAATCCTTTACTCCTTCTTTAACGAGTATTGCCTCTCCTTTCGCCTCAAAGATACGGTTTCCTTTCATAATAAGCTCCTCTGCCTGATCAAATAACTTTTCCTTCACAGCCAGTTTTCCCAGAGTATTTAATTCTTTGCCAATAACCAATCTTGCATCTTCTTTCATGATGGTTGCCAGATTAGTGAGTATGCTGTCATCGGATAGTGCTTTGGCATAATTTGCAATAAAAATTTTCATATTGGGTATAACCGCCGTCTCAATAGCAGCTCCTAAAACCAACTCTTTATCTATGATTTGATCTTTAAGATATTCTGCAGGCCGGGGCAGGTCTATGTGGTCAAATAATTCTTTAAGGAATTTTCTTGCGATATCATTCAGGACGATATTAGGTGAACCATGTGCAGATAAGACAATTTCCCCAGGTAAATATCCTATTTTCAAATTATATTGTAAGGCTCCCTGAGAGTTATAATCCGGGTTTTTAATGGCTAGAAATACTTTCTTGTCCGTAAAAATTTTCGTCGGATTATAGATGGTGATTGAACTGCTGGCAGGTTTACTAATATAACCATTGGTTAAATTGTTTGATTTAAATACATCCACAGCCAAACATCCATCGCTCACACAATCTGATAGAATAACCAGCCGTGGCGGATAACTGGTTTTATAAAGATGTAATAATTCACTAACGCAAACCGTTGTAGGACCATCCATTGTAGATTGGTCATCAACAGAAGAGCTCTGGTATTCTACTTTAAAGTAATCTGCATCCGTACTATTTTGTAACGTTAAATTGTTAAATTTGGCCCATGATTCCCCGTTTTTAGCCGGCAAAGGAAGGGAACATGGGGTTGCGGTTGCAAAACTATTGTTCGCCTCATATGCATCAGGTGCCAGAGAAAGGACTTTTGGCGTAAGTTGAATGCTGTGATTTTTATCCGGCCCAGATTGATAGTTAACAATAGGATAGAGTGGGGGGGAATTACGGTCAATGGTAGCAATTGACCCGGGTTGGGAATCCAGCAAATCCCCTTTTATGGGTCTCCGTGGATTATGCTCTACTGCATCAGAACCTGTAATCTCCAGATTTAATGTGACATTTGCCTGCCCATAGGTTGCAGGATTAATGGTACCCCAGTAATACACACCACTGCTACTGTCAATTCCTTCTATGAGATTCACATTGATTTCAACAGGCTGGCCACTGGCATTGGTTCCTTTAAGCTTCAGAGCCTTACTACCCATTCTCCCTTGCGGTGTAGCCGTTCCAACAAAGTTTGCTGTCGCAAATTGAATAAACACATAAAGCTCACCCGTTGCAGTAATAGGCATCGTATTGGATTCTACATTTAGCTTTCTTTCTCCTGACAATGGAGTCCATCTTGCACTATATTTTAATCGTGGCATTTGACAATCCTCGAAGTTTTCCGTATTAAAAGAAGCAAACCCATCGGGAGTCAATCCAGGCTTCCCTTTGAAAACGGAAACCTTTTCCACATAAGGAGGAGGATTCAGCAAGGAATAAGAGAGATATCTCAAATTGATGGATAAAGGCTTGGAATTAGGTAGGTTAGTAATCATCGTGAAGCTTATGCCGGAAGTGTAGGACAATCGTAAGGTATATACGCCTAATGCGGTACCAAAATCATTACATACTTTAGAATAAACCCGTTCCTCCCCTGGCTGAATCGGTGTGCCATTCCCATCACTGCCAAAGAACCTATCCAGATTTTCGCCTCCAGGACCTTCTACAGAAAGATAAAGATTTTGAATATGAGATGGAAATTCCCCGATGTTTTTCACCTGGAAACGACATTGCAGGCGATCCCCCAGATTTACATATAGTGGATCTGGTGAGATTTCCATAGTTACGATTAAATCCATATAGGTCGGCCGTTTTGGCGTATATTCCTCTACAAAAAATCCACGGTAACGATAGTGATTTCCACTGTAATCCGTTTTCGAGGACAGAAAATACCGCTGATTTTTCTCAGACGTATAATAGACATACTCATCGGGATAGTTATTATCATAGGTAATCACAGTAATCTTTTGTGTAGCCTCATCGTACTCATAGCCGCAGGCGACCACTTGATGATTTTTCGAACCAATCTCAGTGATATTAGTGGCACCAACTAGGCCAATAACCTGAGGGCCTTCATTTTCCAACAGGTCTTTCAGTTTCGGAAACTCCTCCTGTTTCGTTAATTGGGGAACCCCTTCGCCAAAAATCCACGTAGAGTGATCTCGCTTCCAGGTCCAATCGTGAAATTTTCTCGCATTATTAAATGTAAAACTATCAATTAATCTGTCATAAATATATTTTGCCAATTGGCTATCAACTTCAGGGGAACTGCCATTAGAAAAATCCTCACGAACATGCATGGGAATAGGAATTCCGTAATGATAATAATCCAACGCAGCATAAGCCATTCCGCCACACCTTCCTTTGGTTGTCCATGATGCAATGCCAATATCAAACACTTCATTCTCAAAATTGTTTTTAAAATGGAACCCGTGAATATTTGGCACAAAATTAGTCATGAATCGTGACATATAGATCCCTCCCTCATTTTGATAAGGCAAAAAAAAGCCCAAAGACTCTAAATAAACTATTTTGAGTTTATGGGCATGGTTGCATTAAAATGTGAATTTCTACTATCTTATACGTTTATCGTACATTATTTGGTTTCAAAAGGGGTGGATAAATATGGAGGATTATTGAAGGTTTAAGTTACCTATTTAAATGCGATAAGATAACCATCTAAAAAATCTCCCGATGTTTTTAAAAGAAACCATATTGCACAATATTTCAGTCATCTTTCCAAACTTCCTATAGAAGAGGTTAAATGATAGAAATGGAATCCATTGCTTTTTAGATTTAGGTAGTCTTTTCATTATATTTTTAAAGGAGTACACTACTTCATAGATCCATAAATAGCCATTATATAATTCTTCTGCTGTCATATTCATCGGTTTATATACAACATGGGCAGTATTATACTTTGACAAATCAAAGTCTACAATTCTATTTTCCTCCATTAATGATGAGTACAACTTTGTGCCAGGATATGGGGTAAGAATATGAGAAGTTACCGTTTCTATCTTATTTTTGACGATCCAATCTAATGTATTCTTAAATACAGAAGCATCATCTTCATCTAATCCGAAAACAAAACTGGCATTGATCATAATTCCCCTTTTATGAATTTCATCTACAAGTTTCTCGTATCTGTTTACACTATTTTGCACCTTATGGACGCTATCTATTGATTTAGAATTAATACTTTCAAAACCAATAAATAGGCTTTGACAACCTGCCTCTTTCATTTCATCTAATAATTCCGGCATGTCCACAATATTAGAGGTAACCGCTGCATTCCATTTTAGTTTAAGAGGTTTTATTTCCTTTACTAATTTTCTTGTCCATTTTGGATTTCCAATGAAATTATCGTCAATAAACATGATATGTCTTGTTTTTAATGCTTTTATATCTTTCATGACATCGTCTATCGGCCGATTAATATAAGTTTTAACTACATTTTTACAACTGTTATAGCAGAAATCACAGCGAAAAGGACATCCCCTGCTTGTACTAATGATATTTGTATATAAGTACTTATTATGATCAATCATGGCATAGTTTGGTGAAACGACTTCTTTCCCCGCAATCTTCCCCATATCATAATAGATCTTCTTAAGGGAATAATTTTCTTTATCCTCAAGGATTTTCGCCCAAACCCTCTCAGCCATTCCAACGCATATTGCATCAAAATAATAGAGAGCTCCCTCTGGGTCTGCGGTAATATGTATTCCTCCTGCAACCACGGTTACACCACGATTTTGGAACTCCTTTGCGATTTCCACCCCTCGATTCATTACATCTACCGTGACCGTCAGTGCGACTAAATCTACAGGTTCATCAAAATCTATTCTTTCAACATTTTCATTCTCAATAATCACTTCATGCTCTTTTGGTGTAAGATTTGCTAATGTTAATAAAGCTAATGAAGGAGACATTCTTGTTTTTAATTTAGTATCCATCGGTCTTGGCAGCATTGCAGGTTGAATTAATTTAATCTTCATTGTATGCCTCCTCAAATAAACTTTATTCAACATTTAGGATAGCATATTTTTATTGAATTTCAATAAATTTTTATCTATTTATATTGTATATTTATTGAATAGTTAAAGTTCTATACGTAAATTAAAAAGCCCCTCAAACCATAAGTCTGAGGGGAATTCCATCTATTTTCTTAATTTCAAATCAATATTTTGTTCTTTGGCTTTATCTTCAAACAAAGATACGATTTTTTTAATTTTTTCCTTCAGCGAAAAATCCTGCTTATTAATTGTCTCATCAATCTCATTCATAATATCTTTCAAGTCACTTAATGTTAAAAGATTCACAGCGATACAATAAAAATTTTTCCTTCTTCCATCATTGTAATGATTAAGAAGATATTCAAGAATTTCCACTTTTTCATTCAATTCCTTTTTATATTGCTCTAAACCTTGTTCCATTGCTTTATTAAAATCAGAAAGAACATTGCGATAAGTAATAAAAGAATCCATTTCACTGGGGCAACTATATTTTTTACAAGGAAAAGAAGAACATTGATAACAATATTCAACCTGGTCATGTTTTTGATTACAATTAATAACTGCACAAGATGGGTGTTTTAAATGGAAATCCTCTCCCCCACATCCCGGGCATTTGGATTGCCCTGTGGTATGAAAACGGGGGCAAAGACCGCAATTGAGTCCGCATAATGAAAATAGTGGGTATTCTCTTGTATACTCCTTCAAACCAATCACCCTCTCCCTATGCTTTTGAAAGTTTACTCTGCTGGTACAGTACCAGGCCAATATATGAGACAGGCTGAATTCAATAAGTCCTCACGATTACTCACATTCCCAAGGCATCAACATATGATAAGGGCATACGCCTGGGAAAGGAATGAGCACCATGTATAACGTTGATTGGCCTTATGAATATTCATACCGGGGTTACACTCCTATGTATAACGTACCCCCTATGTATCCAGGTTATCAACCCTATCCTTATTGGGGTTATAATCCAATGTATAACTCATACGACCCACAACGATTGATTCCCTTAAAGGATTATGGCCCAGCACCTTTTGCCGTTAATATAGAGGAAGCATCTAAGCAAAACACTGCCTTTCGTAGGGCTTTATGGACGGGAAAACATTTGCAAGTTACGTTAATGAGTATCAACGTTGGGGGAGAAATTGGATTAGAGCGTCACCCCAACCTTGATCAATTTTTACGCATTGAAGAAGGCCAGGGGATCATTAAAATGGGAAGCAAAAGAGATCACTTAGATTTTCAACAACACGTCTATGATAACTTTGCTATCGTGATTCCTGCAGGTAAATGGCACAATTTAATCAATACAGGACATAGACCAATTAAATTGTACTCCATCTACGCTCCGCCACAACATCCCCATGGTACCGTTCATCAAACAAAAGCAGAGGCAGATGCTGCTGAAAAGCATCATGACTGAAAAAAGCGCTTAACTAGACTATAATTATTAGAGGATATTATGTTCAATATATGAGCATCTATCCTCTTTTTTCATACATATTAGACATATTACTTAGATATTAAAAAAGTGGTCTAATTAGTATAATATATTACCAAGAACATATATTCGTTTTATGTGAGTTTCATAGCCGAGAACGGGGAGAAATAGTGAAGTTTTTTTTACCGAATGTAATTAGAATTATTGTAGGGGTGAATCTCTATGAAAGTTCAAGAAGTTATTTTGGAAAACAACATCAGGCGATATATTTTAGTGGATAAAGATGGATTACCTGTGATTCCTGTCCTAAAATATTTAAAGCATTTGGATAAAACAGGTAAAAGCAGAAATACACAAAAAACCTACTGTTATGCCTTAAAGCAATATTTTATGTATCTACACGAGAAGAAAAAAGATTTTAAACAGATTCATTTAGAAGACTTGGTGGAGTTTGTGGCATGGTTAAGGAGCCCATATGAAAGTATAAACGTCACTCCCCTTCAACCTGTAAAAGCAAAAAAAACTGAAAAGACGATTAACCTAACCATTAATGTCGTAACCAATTTTTATGACTATTTGTATCGAAATGAAGAGCTTCAAAACGATATTGTTGATAAGTTGATGAAACAAATTTTTACAGGAGGAAGAAACAGATACAAGGATTTTTTGTATCATGTTAATAAGAAAGATTCATCACCACTTTTTGTGAAAAAGTGTATTTAAAATGAAAACACTCGCGAA
>CALNBV010000246.1 GCA_937874515.1 uncultured Paenibacillaceae bacterium
CTGTAGATGGCAATACCCTGGCGGCATCCTCTGCCACAGGAGAAATCCTTATCTCCTGGAGTGTAGATACGAAAGACTGGATGTACCAAAATAATCACAGTGTTATTCTTAACAATGTACGAAATGAAGTTACACCTGGTGCAATTATCCTTATGCATGAAAGGCCCCAAACCACTCAGTATTTGCCTAAAGTAATTAATCTACTGAATAGTATGGGGTATGAATGCCTGCCTTTACCTGCTCCTAAAGGAAAGCCTGTGTAATCAACCCTTTTATGCTAATACATCTCGCCGGATAAAGACGCTATAAGAAATAAGTAGTGCCAGCAAGCTCCAAACACCAAGAGTAATCATAGAGAATGTTAGATTCATCCCCTGGATCGGTGGGAGTGTGCCAGATAAGTAATCTGTCAAATTAAGATTGACCATGAAAAAGTATTTGGCGCTCTCCCATGACGATACCATGTTTGTAAGAATTGTCCCCGCAATTAAAGCAGCAACCATAATCCCCATTCCTGCGGCAGTACTTCGTATTAAGACAGAAACCATAAAAGAGATACACGCTACAGCCAAACAGGCATACCAGGCCAATCCATACTCCATGAGAATATATTGCCACTGGGGCAGCGCATGGACAGTGGCTGTTCCCACCGTTTCACCTTGTAATTGGAAACCTGTTAGAACGGGATAAGTCCATCCCCCATACCCGAATACCATCCCCGAAATTCCATAAGCCATTCCCCCAGTTAATACCACAACAATAGAAACAAATAACAATAAAGCAATAAGTTTACTGGTTAAAATTTTCCACCGTTTAATAGGACGGGTAAGAAGAAGTTTGATGGTACCACTGGTCACTTCCCCTGATACTAAGTCTGAAGCAATAATGACAATTAATAAAGGGATGAACAAATTAACTGAATTACTCATAAATTCCCTGGTAAAGGTTACTGCATTAGGTGCCGTTGGATTAATATTATGATCCAGATAATATTGTTGTTGTTGCACTCTTACTTTCATCCATTGTTTCCATTCATCTGGAATGCGTGAACTGCTTAATCGATTTGTTGTATCATTAATTTGCTGGCGCAGGGCAACCTTCCAGTCAGTGGTACCTAATTGTTTCTGGGTTTGTAATGTTACACGGAGCTGGGCATATGTAAAAATAGGGACGAGAACTAGGAGAATAAGAAAAACAACCATCAATCTTTTTTTTCGCATCAGCTTAATGATTTCATTCATTACTAAATGATACATATTAGACAAACTGATTCCCTCCCGTTAACTTAAGGAATAAATCTTCCAATACAGGTTTCTTCCACTCCGCCCTAGAAACTTTCACCTTATTTTTTACAAGCTCTTCATTTACTAAAGGAACCCATTCTTCATCACTTTCTGTAATAATGAATCCTTCTTCATGGTCAACATGAGTAATTTTCACAGCAGAAAAACCCTTTATGATTTTCTCCCCTTCTGCCACAGGATGAACATACCAATACATTTTCCGATGGGATTCATCCAGTAATGAAGAAACCGTCCCTTCATGTATGACTTGTCCATTTAAAATAATTCCTACCCGATCGCACAGCAATTGAATTTCACTTAATAAGTGACTGGAAATAAACACACTAAGACCCATATCAGCTAAACCACGAATAAAGGACCGCATTTGTTTAATCCCCTGGGGATCTAACCCATTGGTAGGTTCATCTAATATTAATAATTTGGGATCCCCTAATAAGGCCTGAGCAATTCCCAAACGTTGCCGCATTCCCAGGGAATAATCCTTCACCCGATCATGGATCCGATCACCCAAATCCACCTTTTCTACAACTTCGTCGATTTTTTTCTGGGGAACATGAGGTAACATACGAGCAAAGTGTTCTAAATTTTCCATCCCCGTTAAATAAGGGTATAGCTCTGGATTTTCCACGATACATCCTACATTCTCAAGGGCTTTGTTGGTGTGTTTCTGTATATCATAGCCACAAATTTCTATGTTGCCTGCTGTAGGGCGAATTAATCCAACCAACATACGAATGGTTGTGGTTTTGCCAGAACCATTTGGCCCAAGAAACCCGAAGATTTCCCCTTGTTCTACCTTAAAAGAAATCCCCTTAATGATTTCTTTCCCACGAATTTTTTTCTTTACATTTTTTACTTCCAGAGTAATCTCCCTTGACACCTCATTCCCTCCTTACTCCAATACTTGTGCCATGCGTACCCCAATCCGTTTATACCCTTCTGCATTGGGATGATAATGGTCACTAGATAAATATTTGGTACCCTGAATGGAGAATAAATCCTCTGTAGGGACATACACCATTTTGGGGTACTTTGTTACGACTTGCATGACTCGATTATTCCACTCTTTAACAAGAGCCCCTGTTTCCTTGCCGACGGATAAATCAGAAAATGGATTATATAATCCCATACACAAAATAGGTGAACGATTATTTAAACTATGGAGGGTATCCAATACTTTCACCATAGAACCTTCTGCTACTGAGAACCTGTTACGAATGACTTCAGGATTGATTTCTTCTTGTCCTGCATGAAAAAGATCATTTGCCCCTATGGAGAGAACAATAATGTCCCCTTTTTGTATAGAGTTTCTAATGTCTTCTTTCGTTTTTAAATCATTCAGTATGTTTTCACTTCCATATCCATTAATACCATGGTTTAAAACATACACATCCTTTTTTAAACCTGTAGTTAATTCTTCTTTCAGCCATCCCACATACCCTTTCCCTGTTTCATCACCCGTTCCTCTTGTAAGTGAGTCGCCTAATGCAACAATTTGAAGGTTTTTTTCAGGCAATCCATTTGTATCCTTTTTTTCCTCTCCTTTAGAGATTTCATTTCCCTTAGGATACATAATGTCACGCATGGATAAAGTTAAACCTATTCCTAAGAGAAGGGTTGCAATAAGACCAATTCCAAGAACGATTTTCCAAAACCTCGGGATAGACACAATCATACACCTTCTTTTCAAAGAAAATTGAAATTCCTTTATACATAAAGGGCCGGAATTGCTTCCGGCCCCCTCTATTACCCAAGAAAAGATGTAATACGTTCCATAACTTCATTTTTAAGGCGAGAAAGCAACTCTTTACTCTCCTCATAGGTTTTCTCTTGAACTCCAAAATAAATTTTAATTTTTGGCTCTGTTCCTGACGGACGTAAACAAAACCAAGATCCATTAGCCAAAATATATTTTAAAACATTTGATACAGGCAAGGTGAGGGCTTCTTCTTTATTCTCTACCAAAAGGTAACGGCGAGAAACCTGATAATCCTCTATAATAGAAACTTGTTCCCCAGCTACTTCCACCGGTGGCTCATTGCGGAAATAGGAGAGGATTGCGGAAATTTGAGCAAGGCCTTCTTTCCCTTTTAATGTCATAGACTGCAATCCTTCTAGAAAACATCCATATTGTTGATACAACTCATGAAGGCCTTCATACAACGTCATTCCCCGAGATTTATAATAAGCGGCTACTTCAGCAATCATAACACATGACTGAACCGCATCCTTATCCCGTGCAAATTCTTTAATTAAGTAACCATAGCTTTCTTCGTATCCAAAGAGATAGGTATGGCTTCCTGTCTCTTCAAATTCTTTAATTTTCTCACCGATAAATTTGAAGCCTGTTAAGGTTTCCATGGTTTCTAACCCAAAGTGGGAAGCAATCACTCTCCCCATATCGGAAGTAACAATGGTTTTTATGATAGCGCCATTTTTCGGCAAGGTGCCCTGATTGGATCTCATCATTAATATATAGTGAAGGAGAATGGCACCTGTTTGGTTGCCCGTTAAAATTTCATACTCCCCGGAAGGATTTTTCACAGCTGCACCAACCCGATCTGCATCAGGGTCTGTGGCTAACAATAAATCTGCATTCAATCCATTGCCATATTCAATGGCTAAAGCAAAAGCGGCATGTTCTTCCGGATTTGGAGATTTCACTGTTGTAAAATTGGCATCTGCCTCTTTTTGCTCTGCAACAACGGTTACCTGGTTAAACCCAACCTTACGTAAAGATTCAGGAACCAGTTTACTTCCTGTACCATGAAGAGGGGTGTAGACAATTTTTAAATGATCAGCCATTTGTTCAATTAACTCACGGTTTATAGGCAATTGTTCGATTTCCTTTAAATAAGCCTGATCAATTTCTTCCCCTACAATGTGTAATAAATTAAGATTTTTCAACTCTTCTTCTGTACTTACTTCCACAAGCAATTCGTTTTCCACCTGGTCCACTCGATCAATGACTACGTCAGCCATATCAGGTGGGAGTTGCCCTCCATCTGGACCATATACTTTATAACCGTTATATTCTGGTGGGTTATGACTAGCTGTAATCACAATTCCCATATAGGCCTTTAAATGGCGGACTGCAAAGGATAATACGGGTGTAGGGCGACATTCATCAAATAAATAAGCCGGAATTCCATGTTTCCCAAGGGTTAGGGCCGCTTCTAAAGCAAATTCAGGGGATTTTCGACGAACATCATAGGCAATAACTACCCCACGCTTTTTAGCATCCTCCCCTTTTTCTTCCATGTAACGGGCTAATCCTTCTGTTGCTTTACGTATAGTATATACATTCATCCGGTTTGTACCAGGCCCAATTTCTCCTCGCATTCCCCCAGTGCCAAATTCCAGATTCTTATAAAAACATTCTTCTAGCTGTTTCTCATTGGTATGTATGCCCTGTAATTCTTCTTTCAAATCTTCATAAAGATTCTCATGTTCCATCCAACGCTTAAAATGTAACTTCCAATCCATAGTATCCTCCCAAACCTTCTCTTTTTTTACCCCTTTTTCCCAACCCAAAGTGAAAAGGACCAGAACACCATGAATGGATCATGTGTGTTCTGATTCCTTCAGTTCTTGACCATTTACTATGATCTGCTTATCTTCTGTTAAGCCGTGAAAAATCCACTGAATTTCTTTCCAAGAGGGGCAGTATCCTTTGCTTACTTCATTTGTTTCTATAACAATCTGAGAGTGAGAAAAAGTACAGGATATGTCTAAGATAAAGTACATGCCTGATTCATAGGAAAATGTTTCCCCATCGTCCTCATATAGAGTAAAACAGGAAGTCCCTTCCTTCTTGGTATATATATGCAATTTTAACACGTTGTCTTTATCTTTGGATGAAATTTTTTTCTCTGTGCATGGTAAAATGGTACCTTCTTTCATAAATAAAGGAATTCGTTCTAATCCGGCATGGGCAAGAACCGTTTTCCCCCCGTGAACCACTCCATCCTCCCAGTAATCGTACCAGTTCCCTTCGGGTAAATAAACCCCTCGAAAGGTTAATCCAGGAGCGAATATGGGAGCCACGACTACATTTTCCCCTAGAAGAAAAGCATCAGAAATTTCGTAGGTATTCTCATCTTCTGGATACTCTAAGAATAAAGGGCGAATGATGGGCAATCCTTCTGTTGACCCATACCAGAATAATGTATATAAATAAGGCATCCACTCATAACGCAGCTGAATAAAGGAACGGATAATTGATTCATACTTTTCCCCAAAAGACCAGGGCTCCTGACGAAGGGAATCTAATGCACTATGATTGCGAAAAAAAGGCATAAAGGTACCTAGTTGAACCCACCGTGTTAATAGCTCACCTGTAGCATCATGGGCGAAACCGCCAATATCAGCTCCACAAAAGGGAACGCCAGAAATGCCTAAATTTAAACACATAGGAACAGACATGGACATATGTTCCCAGAAACTGCGATTATCCCCAGTCCACACACTGCTAAATCGTTGAATCCCGGCAAAACCTGCCCGGGTTACTAAAAATGGACGCTTATTCTTTAATTGCTTTACTAACGCTTCATAGGTGGCACTGGCCATTAACAATCCATACACATTATGCAATGCCCGATGTGTCATGGGGTTCCCGTCATTTTCATGCATGACCCCTACATCCATTGTTTTACTTTCATTAAAAACAGCAGGTTCATTCATATCCATCCAGATTCCTTCAATGCCCAATTCTGTATAAAAACGATGAAGGTTTCCCCACCATTCCCTTACAAGGCTTGAAGTAAAATCAGGGAAGACACTTACACCTGGCCATACTTCCCCTTTAAACAGATTCCCCTCCACATCACTGCAGAAATACTTATTCTTCACTCCTTCGAGATACACAGCAAATTCTGGGTCCACAGGGATTCCAGGATCGACAATGGGAACCACATGAAATCCCTTCTCCATAAGTCCCTGAATCATTTCTTTCGAATGGGGGAAGGTTTTGTTGTTAAAGGTGAAGACATGGTATTCATCCATATAATGAATATCTAAATAAAGTGCATCACAGGGAATTTCTTTCTCCCGAAATAAAGCCGCAACCTCTTCTACTTCCTGCAGGCTTTTATAACTATAACGGGATTGATGATACCCTAGTGCCCATTTCGGAGGTAAAGGCATTGTCCCTGTAAGATACGTATATTGTTTGATAACCTCCCTGGGTGTCGAGCCTGAGCAGAAATAGTACACAAGATCCCCGCTGTCCCCAGCGAAGGAATACTCTGTTTCATTGCTTTTCAGGTCAAACTGGGTTTTATAGGTGTTATCAAAAAAAAGGCCGTAGGCAATGCCTTTGTGCAAGGAAAGAAAAAAAGGAATGGAAAGGTACAAGGAATCAATTTCCGGATTATGAGGGGCATAGACATCAGAATTCCACAGGGTGATTTTCTCTTCCCGTTTATCTAAAAATCCCGTTCTTTCGCCAAAACCATAAAAATGGGCATCAGGAATCCGCTCTTTAAAACAACAAACCCCATCTTTCCCCATCCAGCCCATCCCCCTCTTCCCTTCTTTCAGAAGAAGATGGTTTTTATGATAGAAGGAAAGACGAAAAGGGGATTTCTGAATGCGCAGGACAAGTTGATCTCCCATTAATGATAAGGAATCTCCATGGTCCATCCATTGTATAGGCACACTTTCTTTAGGGCCAACAACAGCATAGCTGGATACTTCCTTTTTCCTTTCACCTTTTTTCATCACCACTTTTACAATTTCAGGGGTATAGAAGGAAATTGACACACAGCCTTCATCGCATATAAAAGAAAACTCCTCTTCCTTCTGCTGAAAAGAACGAAGGGAGCCAACATCCATAAAGTCTTCTATGTGTTCATGTTCCACCTGATTGGGGCGAATGGCTTCACTACTTGCCGGTAGATTCTGGTTTTTCGAGTAATCGTGTAACATTTTTTTTGTACATTTCAACTCCTGGTTGGTCAAAAGGATTTACTCCCAATAAATACCCACTGATACTGCAGGCTTTTTCAAAAAAATAAACCAGTTGACCATAATAGTAAGGAGACATTTCCGGGATGGTAATCTTAATATTGGGGACTCCTCCGTCAGAATGGGCCTTCATGGTTCCCTGGCAGGCCTTATTCTTTATTTCATCTAAATTTCTACCAACAAGATGATCTAATCCGTCCTCATGATTGTTAAGTAAAGGAATTACAATGTCCTCCGGAGATTTGTCAAACCATAATGTGGTTAGAAAAAGATTGCGTCTTCCTTCCTGGATATACTGTCCTAAGGAATGTAAGTCCGTTGTAAACATGGCACTGGCGGGAAAAATCCCCTTGTGATTTTTCCCCTCGCTTTCCCCAAACAGTTGCTTCCACCACTCCCCGAAATAATGCATATAGGGATCGTAATTGACCAGCACTTCAATACTTTTCCCTTTTAAATAAAATAAGTTACGCAAAACAGCGTACTGGTATGCCGGGTTTTCTGCCAATGATGGTTCGTCACAGGTTTTCTTTCCGTCAAGTGCCCCTTCCATCATTTCGTCAATGTTAATGCCACAGACTGCAATGGGCAATAAACCAACAGAAGTTAAAACGGAATACCGTCCGCCAATGGTGTCAGGGACAACGAAGGTACGATATCCTTCTTTATCTGCCATTTGTTTTAAAGCTCCCTTTTCCCTGTCTGTTGTGGCAATAATCCGTTTTCGTGCCCCCTCTATCCCATAGCGCTCCTCAAGATACCCTCGTAAAATACGGAACGCAATCGCTGGTTCCAGGGTGGTTCCAGATTTAGAAACCACATTGATATAGATTTCTTTTTTTCCATTGAGTTTCTTCAAGAGATTGGCAAAATAAAGAGAGCTTAACTGATGGCCAGCAAAGTAAATCTCAGGACCGTCCCCATTGTTTACGGTTGAACAAAGCATCTCAACGGCAGACTTTGCCCCCATGTAAGAACCGCCAACTCCCACTACAATGAATGCATCTGCCTGATTGCGAATCTCCGCTGCTACCTGTTTCACTCTTTCGTATTCTTCCCGATCAAACTCCCTGCCCCACTCAATCCAACCCGTAAACTCCTTCCCTGGACCTTTTCCAGAATGGAGAAGGTCATGGGCCAGCCTTACTTTGGGAGCCATTTCTGTATATTCTTGTTGTGTAAAAAACCACCGGGATTCCCGATCATCAACGATGATGGAAGATTTCAATGAGCATCTCCCCCACATTCTTAAATAGATAAACTCTTGCTTAATTCATACAACTCTAAATCCAGGGTCACCTCACCGGCAAACACCTGATCGAAATCCACCTCAACAATCTGATTATGTTGCATCCCTACCATCAAACCCTGTTTTCCTTCATGAAGCAAATCAACAGCCCTAGCCCCAAAACGACTTCCAATCATCCGGTCAAAAGCGGATGGGGAACCCCCCCGTTGCACATGGCCTAATACAGTAACACGGGTATCAAAACCTGTTCTTTGTTTGATTTCATCACAAATGAGGGCCCCGGAACAAACCCCTTCAGCAACCACAATAATGCTGTATTTTTTTCCCCGGTTACTTCCTTCAGTTAACCGTTGCACAATCCGGTCTATTTCATAGGGTTCCTCAGGAATAAGAATTGATTCTGCTCCCCCTGTTAACCCTGCCCACAAGGCAATATCCCCGTGATTTCTACCCATGACTTCAACCACAAAGGTACGTTCATGGGAGTTAGCTGTATCCCTTATTTTATCAATGGCTTCAATGACCGTATTCACTGCAGTATCAAACCCCAGGGTCATGTCAGTACCTGGAATATCATTATCAATAGTGCCGGGAATCCCTATAGTAGGAAATCCCTTCTCCACCAGTTTTTGTGCCCCACGAAAAGAACCATCCCCACCGATGACAATCAACCCTTCAATTCCTTTACTTTTCATCCGGGTAATGGCCTGATCCTGGCCTTCTCTGGTCATGAACTCCTTGCTACGGCTGGAATAAAGAATGGTTCCTCCACGGTGGATAATATCCCCCACACTTCCCAGGTTCATCGGTTCAATTTGTCCTTTAATTAATCCATCATAACCATGATGGACTCCAAATACCTCCATTCCAAGGAAAATCCCTCTTCTTACTACAGCACGAACCGCTGCATTCATTCCTGGTGCATCTCCACCGCTCGTTAATACTGCAATTTTACGCATAATTTTCACCCTTATTATCTAAATTCATCTGTATATATTTCCCAAGTCCAACCATACCTGCATCATTGCCTAATCTGGCCAGAAAAATAATGGTTTCATGTTTCATTCTCCCGGGAACCGTCTCCTTAAAGCCGTCCCTGATTCCATTTAAAAAAAGAGGACCGGCTTTGGCTACCCCACCACCAATGAGGATGCGTTCCGGCGCAAAAACAAGAAATATATTGCCTAATGCTCTTCCCAAGATTTTCCCTGCTTCTTCTACAATTTTAACACAGACAGGTTCTCCCTTCCGTGCCTCTTTAATAATATCCCAGCTTCGTATTTTTCCTTTTTCCCGCAACATTCGAGTTAATACCATGGACATTCCTTTGGCTTCCTCTACGATCCCTTGATGGGCAATAGCCGTAGCAGAAGTTAAGGTTTCTAAACATCCCTGATTCCCGCATGTACACAAAGCACCTTCCTCTATGCATTTGAAATGACCAATCTCGCCGGCCATTCCGTATTTCCCTTGCTGAATTTCGCCATTCACAATGACTCCGGCGCCAATCCCCGTACCCACGGTTACACAAAGAATATGTTTTAATCCCCGGCCAGCCCCTAACCACATTTCTCCTAAAGCCGCCGCATTGGCATCATTTAAAATAAAAATTGGATAGGAAAAGACACTTCTTAATTCCTGTAAAAGGGGGATGTTTTTCCATCCCAGATTCACAGCTTCCCATACCCAACCATTTTCTATAAAACCTGGGACCCCAACCCCGACCCCTTTTATTTCCCTCTGCCAGTATGGGTGTTCCCTTAGCAATTCTTCCTCTATATATTTTAGCTGTTTCAAAATGCCAGCTGGACCAGAAGAGACGTCGGTTTCTACTTCCTTACGGAGGCAAATCTCTCCCGTCTCATCGAGCACCCCTCCTTTGATTCGAGTGCCCCCAATATCAAAACAAAGATACATGATGAGCCGCCTCCTTTTCTTCCTCAAACATAGTATTTCTTTCTTCATTACTTTATACTTTCCTTTATTACAGAAAATCTAGCTTCTATTCCACATCAACGACTTCCCCTAAATTGATGAAAAAAACTCCGCCATCCTGTTGCATGATTCCCAGTTCTCCAGATAAAGGATTTACCTTTTTAATCCTTCCTCGTATCCTATGAAATCCCCTGTCTCGAAAGAAAACAACCTGTATTTCCTTTTCCTCACATTGGGCTTCCAGGAGGAAAGCATTGATTTTTTCTTGTTTCTGTTCATCGAGGATGGGCCTCTTTTCATGAAATTGTGCCTGATAAAGTTCCCCCAATTTTCTTTTATGTTCCGGCAACATTAATGAGCTCCACTTGATGGAACCACGATCGTGCATCATGCCTTATGCCCTCCAATCTTCGTACTTCGTTCCCGGGCAACTCCTCCACTGGTATAGGTACTTGCTCGCAACAATGCCGTAGACCCATACTTACTGCGGATGGAATCCATGACATAGCCTAATTTCCGCTCTTTCACCTGGTCTTTAAATAAATCTAATTGAAATTCCTCATCCCCTTCTAAGTGGGACAAGGACACACCAACCCTGCGGACCACTCCCCCAGTATAATTCTCACGAAAAAGTTCAAGACAGACTCGATACACGTCCATAGTGATATTGGTAGCTAATGAAACCGTACGGGAGCGGTGAAAGCCCCCTCCTGCCTCCCGACTGTACCCAATTCCCAGGCTGACAGTGCGTCCCGCCATGCGGGCATGACGGGCTCGACGGCATACTTCTTCCGACAGTTCCAGCATCACAGTCTGAATTTCCCTCACATCGGTATAATCTCGAAGCAATGTAATAGTATGGCCAAACCCTTTCTGCTGGGACTCCTGTTGCCAGCTGGCATAAACAGGAGATAAATCCACTCCCCAGCTATGCCAGTAAAGCTGTTCCCCCATAATGCCAAACTTTTTCTTCAATGTGTGCAAGGGTGTTTTCGCTAACTGGCCCAGGGTACGAATTCCCATAGAATTTAACCGTTTCCCCAGACGACTGCCAATGCCCCAGATTTCCTTTAACGGAAGAGGCCACAGAAGTTCTTCCACTTGCCCATAATCACATTCCGCAATGCCTGACTTTTTAGCATAATTGTCCATTACCACTTTCGCTAAAAACTTATTAGGCCCAATGCCAACACAGCAGGTTAGGCCCAATTTCTCTTTTAAGGTGTTTTTAATCCTTTCGGCTACTTCCCAGGTGGATCCAAAAAGCCGTTCCGTTCCGTCCACTGTCACCCAGGCCTCATCCACAGAATAAACATGGATGGCCTCCAAAGGAACAAAATCCTGTAAAATCCGGGTAAAGGCCACAGACTGATCTAAATAATAGGCCATGTTCGCTTCCTGAATCAGGATATGGGGAAGCCGGGGAACCTCAAAGAGGCGGTTGCCTGATTTAATACCATATTCTGCTTTCATAAGAGGGGTAGAGGCTAGAATTACCCCTCCTTCTCGATTCTGGTCCCCAACCACAACAAGATAGGTTGTTAAAGGGTCCAACCCCAGGCGAACACATTCGCAACTGGCATAGAAACTCTTCATATCAAGACAAAGGACACGATGATGGGGAAGAGTAGAATAATCCACCACGTTTACACTCACCCTTTTCTTTTCCCTTAGTTTAAACAAGAACGTACGTTTCTATTATGGATTATATAGGAATACGTGTTCCTATATCAATGGAAAATTAAAGGATGTATGAAACCGACCAAAAATGCACAACCCTACATTTATAAGGAATGTAAGTTGAAATGAGGGGAATTTTTTATGCCTGATTGGTTAGAAGTTGTTTTGCGCACATTAGTATCTGTTGCCATTCTTTTTATCATTACAAAGATGCTGGGCAAAAGACAGGTATCCCAACTCTCTTTATTTGAGTACATCACCGGAATTACCCTGGGTAGCCTGGTAGCCTACATTTCCTTAGATGTGGAATCCGACTGGTATTTAGGCATTATTGCAATTACCGTTTGGGGCCTTGTTTCCTTAGGGATTGAATTCGCACAAATAAAAAGCAAAAAAGCAAGAGACATTATTGACAGTACGGCAACAGTACTTATTAAAAACGGAAAAATTATGGAAGACAATTTAAAAAAGGAAAGACTTACTACAGATGAACTCTTAGAACAGCTGCGCAGAAAAAACGCCTTCAATTTTGCAGATGTAGAATTTGCGATTATGGAACCTAATGGGGATATTAACATTCTTTTAACAAGAGATAATCAACCGTTAACCCCAAAACATTTAGGCATTAAAGTTGCTCCCGAACGTGAGCCCCAGGCAGTAATTATGGATGGAAAATTGATGGTGGAACCCCTTGCCACACAGGGATTCAATCGGCAATGGCTTGATACGGAGCTTGAGAAGTTAGGTGTTACCATGGAAAACGTATTTCTTGGCCAGGTGGATTCTTATGGCCAGTTATATGTGGATCTATATGATGACAAAATTAAAGTTCCTCAGCCTCAACAGAAAGCAGCTCTCCTGGCCACATTGAAAAAGTGCGAAGCAGATTTAGAAATGTATAGCCTTTCTACAAAAGCAAAACAAGCAAAGAAAATGTACGGTGAATGCTCCAGCGACTTAATGAAGGTCATAGATGAAATCAAACCTATTCTTATAAGTTAAAAAAAGAAACGCTCACTTTTCATTATGAGAAGTGAGCGTTAAATTCTTTAACTGTAAAAATAGGCGTTCCATGGATATAGCTTGCTAATTCTACCTCTGCTCCAATAGCCACATCTTTCTCTGTAGGATGGAGGCGTCCTTTCACCTGTAAATCATTTCCACAATCCACCCAGATCAATTGGTACGGCAACTGTCCTTGAAACTTCTCATCAGGGACATGAACCTTCACACTCGTAGTAACCTTCCCCCGAATCTCCATTACCTGCGGATAGTAACTATCAGAACGCTGACATGAAGGACAGCATGCCTGAAGAGAAAGGGTCTGGTGACCACAGCGCTGGCAATTATAAACTGATATGGTTAATGCCAATGCTTCTCCCCCCTTACTTTATTTATGTAGAAAATTCAACAATTTCAATATAATTAAAATTTTCTGATTTGTATAGAATATATTATAAAACAAGTAAACATAATTTTAAAGAAAAAAACCTCTTCTTACTATCCAACAAAGGGAAGTAAAAAAGAGGCATTACCATGAAAAACCAAACAGCTATATTTTCAAGTGGTCATTAGTTGCAAGTGCAAGCAATGATCACAAGTAAAATAAACAGCACGAGGATAATATCAAAACTTTCGAAGAATCCTGACATACAATCTCACTCCTTTGCTGTTAGGATAGAATATTGTACGTAATATCGTCCAACAGGGTGCTAAGGATAAACGCCTTTATTTGTTATAACTTTTACATATTCCCCCCTTCCCTAATTGGAATACTTGATTCATAATTTATTAATGAAACGAGATAGAAGACTGGAGTGGCGAAACATGAAGTTTGAGACTTATGAGCAAGTAGAAGAAGCAATTATGCAAGTGGTCAATGAAGAAATTGTAGAAGGGGATTTTATGCGAACCCTGGTAGAAGGCCAATGGAATCAGGCCCATGTTCGGGAATTCGCCTTACAATATAGCTATTACAGCCGCAATTTCCCCCGGGTTTTAGCAGCTGCAGTTACAGCGGTGGTTGCGGAAGATGACTGGTGGATTCCTCTTGTAGATAATATCTGGGATGAAGCAGGCCGTGGAAAGCCTAACGGTTCCCATACCATCCTTTATCATTCTTTTATGGTTACGGCAGCACCGGATGTGCCTACCGATGAACGACATATCCCTGATTATCCCATTGCACCACCTGCCATTGATGCGGTAAACAACTTTATCAATTTCCTGCGCAATGCCACACCTTTAGAAGCCATGGCTGCTATTGGTTTCGGTTCAGAATACTTTGCAGGAAAAGTGATGGGACTCATTGGACGAGGTATGGAACATCCTAATTACAATCAGGATCAAAAAATCGATGCCACCTTCTGGACCGTTCATGCGGATATCCACGAACCTCGCCACTATGCGTTATGCAAAAATGTATTGCAACGCTATACCACACCTCAAGATTTAGAAGCCATGTTCAATGCAGGGGCTTATATCGCCCGCTGTGAAGCCCGCTTCTATGATGGGTTATATGAACGGATGAAAATGTTGTAAAAAGAGATGCTAAGAATCAAATTGTGCCAGTTCCTCGCCGACAATGACGTAAAACTGACGGGAACCTTCAATCCGAGCGCGCCTTCAAAACATCTGGGCAGCTCATTGATGGAGACAGTTGAAGGCTTTTTTCGCCCTTCTTTCAGTTTCCCTCGTATCGGCTCGCAAAAAGGCAACTAATTTGATTCTTTAGCATCTCAACCAATTGACCTTACGGTCTTATTATAAAGAAAACTTGGCTGGCACCAAGCTTTTAAACGCCGGTGGAAGCTTAGTTGCCCTGATATGCAGGTAAGATAAAAGACCCTGGAATCTCACGCCGGAGAATCCAGGGCTTATTCAATTTTTAATCATTTACTATTAAAAAATCATAAGGGCTAAGGCTTTTTAAATTAAGTTTTCTTTCAAGTAAAATTTCCGGAATTCCTGTAATCTTTACTTGTTTTTCTAGTTTTCCTGTTTTTAGTTCATATTTTTCAATGAAATGTTTCTTTATTGCAGGATTATATCTAAAAAAGTAGAGAGAGTCGCCATTAAAACTAATTTCTTGATCATATCTTAAAAGAGATTGATTAAACTCTTTAAATGAAAACTTTTTCTTTATTTCCTTCGTTTCAGAATGAAATGTATAAACATCTCCTAAACCATCTACAAAATATAATTCCTTCTCATAAATATAAGCGGATCTGTTTGAATTCATAATAAGAGTTTTGTTTATATCATCCATATCTTTATAATTAATCAGGGTAAACATATCTTGAGCATAAGACTGTTTATTTACTCGTATTAATGAAACTTTCCCGTTAAAACCATCTTGATATTGTGCCATAATGATATAATAATAATCTTTATCAGCAAGTACAGGCGAAACAGGAGCTAATCCATTTTCTGACTCTATATTTGTTAACTGTTTAACCTGAAGTTTATCGTCAAAACTTACTTCTTTCAAAGCAAATTTAGACTGATCATTCGTATTGTCATCATCAGACGTTAAGAGATAAATACGATCATCAATCAACCCTGAAGATTCAATATAATAGGGAATTGTATCCGTATAGAAACCTTTTTCATTTCCATATCGAACATCAGAGTTGTACCCATTTTGGCTGAATCCCGAATTGTAAATACTAAAAAAGATATTTTCCCTTTCGATATAACCTGAAAGTACTCCCGTATGCTGATATTTCTCCATGGGAAATTCCTGATAGCCATTTCCAAGCAATCTAACTTTATTTTTTTCTTCTAAAAATAATTTATCTTTACTTTTGGCTAAGTTTCCAACTTCAAGCCCTTGCATTTTCAACCCCTTCGCTTGTCCATCTTGATCAATAAATACCCCATAACTAACACCCATTCCATCCAAATCCTGATCAGCTGTTGTAGAAAAGTAAATCACAGCCATTTTATCCTTTAAAAAATTGGGGTTTTCTAATTCTGCTTTATCGACAAGTTTACTAGTACTGCCTAGATATATGTAAAGAAATAATCCAAGGACTAAAAGAATAATGATAGATAACACCATAAGAATGATTTTTTTCATATTTACGGACCCCATATTTAGGAACAGATTCAATAACAATATTTGTGGCGTAATACATTCCTACATGACCATGATTTAAATATGCTGTTGATGAAGGAGTATAGTAAATATCCCCCTTTGTGCTAACTCCAATAATATACTTTCCACCACCTTCCCCATATGCTTTTCTAGTGCCTTGTTCTTTTTTTGCCTTTTCGGCATCTTTCACCAATTCTCCGTATATTTGCTTTAATACCGCATCAATTTCAGTTTTTTGAGTTTTAGAAATCTCTTCAGCATTTTTTAATAGTTCCTTAGCTGTCAAACTAGGCTCCATTTTAATAATTTCATTAACATATGCTGTTCTACTTTTCTCAAACGCAAAAGATTGGGTAGGTACACCAAATACAACAAGTGAAGCTAAAGTTACTGCTAATAACTTTTTCATAAAATCACTCCTTATAAATAATTTTCTTATAATTCGGATTATATAAAGGATTTTAAAGACACATAAGTACTAAAAAAAATGGTACCTACAATTACAGGTACCACCAAGAAATATTTCTTTATTGTGATGGAAAGGATAAACTTACCGTAGTTCCTTTTCCCTCATCACTGTATATTTTTAAAAATCCATTATGTTTATTCAGAACTTGATAACAATAGCTTAAGCCTAAACCAAAATTAAGAGTTGCTTTTTTAGTAGAAAAAAAAGGCTCAAACACCCGTTCCAATTGATGTTTTGAAATACCCTCACCGTTATCCCTAATACTTATGATTAAATACTTTTTCTCTTTAAAAACCTCTACCTCAATATGCCCTTGATCCTTCATGGCGTCGATTGAATTATTTATAATATTTAACAATACTTCTTTAACATGGTATGGATCACACTTCAGTATCAAATTCGATGGAATGTTATTATTAATCACAATCTCTTTTTTGGTAATGGACATATGCTTTAACATTAACACATCATTTAGCAACTCATTTACGGAGCAATCCTGTCTATTCAAAATAATTTCTTGTGTCTTTTCCTGGTATCTTTTCATCATTTCCATTAAATGTTCTGATGAGGACTCAATGATGTTTAATTCAAAAGGAACCTCACGTTGGGAATTGTTATATTCCTGTTTTAGATTGAATGCACATGCATTTATTTTTACAATCTGATTTTTTATTGCATGATTTAACATTTCGCTTCCATTTGTCATTGCTCTCAATGAATGCTCTAATTGTTTATTCTCAAATTTAACTTTAATTCCAAAAGCATCATATTTGGTAATAAAAATAAGGAAAAAAACAAACAAAAAACCAATAGAAATTACATTTAGCCTATAACCTTCATAAATGTTAAAAACCCGTAGAATATATACACCCACCAACTGAATCAATACAGGAAATACAAGAATAATGGTAAAACCTTTGCTTCTTTTTAGATGATTGTTTTTTTCTCCCCTATAACTTTTAATAAGAAAATAAAAACCGAAAATGATATAGGGAGCTACCCAAATAATCATGAATGGATAGTTAAACTGTGGATCAGGGTAAAAAGGGAAACTTGTAAACAGCATGAAAAAAATGGGTAATAATAGAAGACCACTTATTTTGTTAAAACCTTTTCCCTTCACAACCTGACTATAAGACAACGAAAATAAAAGAAAGAAATAAGGCAAACCTAATATATTAATCAAAGATGCGATTACAGCGATCCAATTTAAACTAATATGTATATTTTGACTTAAAGAACCCTCCTGGTATAAATAAGGTATTATTATTTCGGTTACAACTCTTCCAAATGCACCACAACCACCAGCAAAAGCAGTAAATGAAGCCCATTTTAGACGTTTTGAATCAATAAAAAAGGTAATAATGGCAATTGCCCATAAAACAATAAATATAAAAATCATAGATTCACCAACTTAATTTTCATAACCCTCTTCTCATAACTTTAACAATGGCTTCTCGACAGGAATGGGTTCCTAATTTTTTCAGGATGTGATTTACCTGATTTTTAAGTGTTCTTTCTGTTTTATAAAGCCGATCTTTAATTTCGGCATGGGTTAAACCTTGTTCAACCAAATCAAATATTTCTCTTTCTGCCCTGGTTAAATTTTTTAATTGTTCCTCTTTTTTTAATCGGTAATAATCTTCAAGTAACACTTCATATGGGGTACGATTTCGAATAGTATGAATGATCTGCGGAATTTCTTTATAATTAAGCTTAGAAATATAGTGGATAGCCCCGGCTGTAAATGCATCCCTTATTACTTCTTCATCATTTAATGAAGTCAACATAATGATTTTACATTGCTTCGTGTTACTAATCTCAATGACCAATTCAATTCCATCAAGATTATTATCTGATAAATTAATATCTAGTAGTGCTACATCAAAATGAATGGATTGAAGTAATAGTAGGGCTTCCTCCTTACTTTGAGCTGTACCTACAATTAAAATATTTTCTGATTGATTTAAAAAGTTGGTAATAATTTTTAACCACTGAGAATCATCATCTATAATAATTACTTTTATCTGTTCCAATTTTATCACCTATTTATTTGAAATTGTTACTATGAAAAGAAAAGGTTTGTTTTGTAGCTTTTTCATCCACCTTTTTTCTTTAGAACTAACAACGATTGGATGGTCTACATAATTTAACATATTAAAATCATGTTTGGAATCAGCAATGGCAATGGTAGTGTGTGGATTATACGTCTTAATATAATTTAATTTGAAATCTTTAATGGATGCCAAATCTACTCGACTGCCATCACCCTGTTCAATGACTCTCAAACTAGTAAAAGGAACGCCAAAATAATCCCCATATTGTTTCACAACAGGCTCAATAGACGTTGACAACAAATGAACCTTCATATTTTTTCTTTTTAAATAGAAGATCAGGTCATGAATTTCCGTAATGAATTTGGACTGTAGCTTTCTTGCAAACAATTCCTTCGAGTAATCCTCTAACTCTTTTAAAGGATAGTTAGAATAATTGCCATAAAAGGCCTTTTGAAACCAATCCCTGTTCACGAAATCAAGAATCCCATATAATGGCCCTTTAAGGATGAAAAAAAGTGAAACCCAAAGATAATAAAGAATCGTATGTAAAGAGTTGGCTTTTATGAAAAACAATAAATCCAATACATTGCTTTTTGTGATGGTATTATCCACATCGATTACGACATCTTTAATATCCTTTTCAATTAATTCATCTATGTATTTTTTAAGCACTTTCCAAAACACCTCACTATTTTCATATTATAAAGGTTCTGGAAGGTTTTAGGACGAAGAAAAAAAGAAATGCCTGTGAAACATTGAATTCCTCAGGGAAATCCCTTAATATTTTACTTATGAAAAGAAAAAATACGAGAAGTTTCATTCACATCTACTAACGTAAAAAGAGACTTCAATTCGGAGGCATAATGAAAGAGTTCATTTTAACAGCATTAACAACACTCTCAGATTTAGGGTATTTAGGAATTGCTATAGGATTAATGATTGAAGTGATCCCCAGTGAAATTGTTTTATCATACGGTGGCTTTCTCGTATCCCAGGGGAAAATTACGATAGTAGGGGCTGTTATTGCGGGGACAATTGGCGGTACCGTTGCCCAGCTCTTTCTTTACTGGTTAGGATCTTACGGAGGGCGGCCTGTCCTTGAAAAATACGGAAAATACATTCTCATTAAAACGAAACACATTGAAATGGCGGAAGAGTGGTTCAACAAATATGGAACCAGCGTTATTTTTACCGCCCGCTTTATTCCGGTTGTAAGGCATGCCATTTCTATTCCGGCAGGGATCTCCAAAATGTCTTTCGCCAAATTTACAACCTACACTACACTTGCTGTGTTACCCTGGTCCATCTTCTTTATTTATCTTGGCCTCCAATTAGGAAACAACTGGGCGAAGATTAATGAAATGGCTAAACCCTATATTGAACCTGTGATTATTGGTGCCATTATCATTACGGTAGGATATGTGCTGTGGACACTGGTTAAAAAATTTAATGCAAACCGCAATGAACAGATTAAAGCGGAAACCTTTAATAAAGAAAAATAGCTGAAGGGACACCCCTTCAGCTTTTCTCATCTATTGTGCGGTATATCCCCCGTCCACCACCACAGCCTGGCCCGTAATGCCCCCAGCCTTATCTCCAGAGAGGAAAAGGGCGTAATTGGCAATCTCGGCCACTGAAAGAAGGCGTTTTTGGGGAACTAAGGGATAGATCACATCCTCTAACACCTTTTCTAATGGTACTTTACGGGTGCGGGCTAAATCCCCCAATTGATTTCTCACCAGTTGGGTATCTACATAGCCTGGACAAATAGCATTAACGGTGATGCCATATTCTGCTCCTTCTAATGCAGCCACTTTCGTTAAACCAATCACTCCATGTTTAGCGCTATTGTATGCTGATTTCCCCGCAAAGCCTACCAGACCATTTATGGAGGCCATATTAATAATCCGCCCGTAATTTTGCTTTTTCATGATGGGGAAAACGTGTTTAATGGCCATGAAAGGGGCCACCAGCATAACCTTAAGCAAGAATTCAAATTTATCTGTGGGATACTCTTCGATGGGAGAAACAAATTGTAATCCAGCATTATTAATGAGAATATCCAGCCTGCCGAACTTAGCAACAGTTTCATCGATTCCCTGGCAAAGGGCTTTTTCGTCGGTCACATCACAACCAATGCTAATGGCTGTATGTCCCAGATTTCGCAAGGCAACCGCTTCCTTTTCCGCTGCTGCTTTATTTAAATCACAAAGAGCAACACGGGCCCCTTCTGCCCCAAAGGTAGCAGCCAATTCCTTTCCAATTCCACTCCCTGCCCCTGTGATAAAGACAACCTGGTCTTGCACCATGTTCCCCAAAGGTCCACCCTCTTTCTAATTCATCTTTAAACCAGGCGTTAAAATCAAATCAGGTTCCGTACATTGGCGAATATCATCCACAGTAAAACCAGGAACAATTTCAATTAATTCCAGCCCATCTTCTGTCACATCAATGACCGCCCTGTCCGTAATAATCCGGTCTACTACCCCTTTCCCTGTTAAAGGAAGGGTACACTGGTTTAAAATTTTCGGTTCGCCATATTTATTCACATGTTCCATAATGACCACAATCCGTTTCGCTCCATGGACCAAATCCATGGCTCCCCCCATGCCTTTCACCATTTTCCCAGGGATCATCCAGTTAGCCAAATCCCCATTTTCCGATACTTCCATGGCTCCTAGAATAGCAAGGTCAATATGTCCCCCTCGAATCATGGCAAAGGACTCTGCACTATCAAAAAGGGAAGCACCCGGCCTCATGGTGATGGTTTCTTTTCCTGCATTAATGAGTTCAGGATCTAATTCCTCTGGGAAGGGATAAGGCCCAATCCCTAATAACCCATTCTCTGATTGGAGAATCACATGAAGGTTTGGCGGGATAAAGTTGGCTACCAGTGTGGGGATGCCAATGCCAAGATTTACATAAAATCCATCCTGAATTTCTTGGGATGCTTTTTTTGCAATTTGCTCCCTGGATAAAATCATCCTTCTTCCCCTCCTTAAGCCCGTACTGTTCTTCGTTCAACCCGTTTCTCGTAATTGGTGCATTGAATCATTCGTTGCACATAAATACTGGGTGTATGAACGGTATCTGAATCTATATCACCGATTTCAACCAACTCTTCCACTTCAGCAATGGTTATTTTTCCTGCTGCCGCCATCATGGGGTTAAAATTACGGGCAGTTTTGTTATATATTAAGTTTCCTAACCGATCCCCTTTTTGGGCCTTGATCAGGGAAAAGTCTGCTACCAATCCTGTTTCTAATAAATATTCCTTCCCTTTAAATAGCCGAACTTCCCGTCCCTCTGCCAGGGGGGTGCCCACTCCTGCTGGAGTATAAAAAGCGGGAATTCCTGCGCCACCTGCCCGTATCCGTTCGGCAAGGGTACCCTGGGGAACCAGTTCCACTTCCAATTCTCCTGATAAATACTGCCGTTCAAACTCCTTGTTCTCTCCCACATAAGAAGAAATCATTTTCTTAATCTGCCGATTCTGCAAAAGGAGACCAAGTCCCCAATCATCAACGCCACAATTGTTAGAAATAATCGTCAGGTCTTTCACTCCCAAATCCCTTACACCGAGAATTAACTTCTCTGGTATTCCTACCAGGCCAAAGCCACCTACCATAATCATCATTCCATCCTTCATCCCTTGTAACGACTCTTCAATAGACGAGCAAACTGCCATCAAAACCACTCCTTCATCCCTTTTTTTGATTTTGGAGCAATGGTTTATGGTATCACTTGCTGCATAATCTTCTAAACAAAAATATATGCCCTAAGGTTGTGAATTATCATAGTTTATTTTGGTTACAAATCCATAAAAAAAGACCTCGGATGCGAGGCCTGCGTCGGATTATTTATACTGATTTTTTAAAAATCTGCAGAAGTCTTAAAAAGTGATTTGCCTCACGTATTGTATGATAGATCGGAAGAGCACACGTCTGAACTCCA
>CALNBV010000247.1 GCA_937874515.1 uncultured Paenibacillaceae bacterium
TAGACCTGGTGCTTCATAAAGGGAAAGTGGGAGAAGTATACAATGTGGGCGGAAATAACGAGCGGACCAACATCGACATTGTAAAACGGATTTTGCGGGAATTAGGCAAATCCGAAGATCTGATTCGGTATGTGAAAGACCGGCCTGGCCATGACCGAAGATATGCCATTGATGCTAATAAAATCCGCAATGAATTAGGATGGGTTCCCCAGTTTGATTTTGAATCAGGTATTGTAGAAACCATTCAGTGGTATTTAAACAACCAGGAGTGGTGGGAGAGAATCATTAGCGGGGACTACCAAAAATACTATGAAAAACAATACGGAATATAAGAGGATATGAAGCCAATGAAAATCCTGATTACCGGTGGAAAAGGGCAATTAGGCACAGAGGTTACCTATTACCTGCATAAATTGGGCTATGAGGTTTACTCCTATGGGCGGGAAGACTTGGATTTCACCAATTGTGAAGAGGTATCTCGTTTAATTCACGAAATTCGCCCGGATGTCATTGTACATAGTGGGGCGTATACCCAAGTAGATTTAGCGGAAACAGAAGTGGATGAAGCCTATCAAGTGAATGCTTATGGCACGAGAAACCTGGTGGTTGCTGCAGAGGCAGTAGGGGCGAAATTTATTTATATTAGCACGGATTACGTATTTGCTGGAGAAGGACAGGTTCCTTACCACGAATTCATGGCCTGCCAACCAAAAACGGTATACGGCCTGTCCAAATTGGCGGGAGAACAATTGGTACAACAGCTAAGTTCTAAATTTTTCATTTTACGTACCTCCTGGGTGTATGGCGCTTATGGGAATAATTTCGTGAAAACCATGTTAAACCTGGCTAAGGATCGGAAGGAACTCAGTGTTGTCCATGACCAGGTAGGTTCTCCGACCTATACGTATGACTTAGCTCAATTCATTGAAAAAATCATGAAAACACAAATGTATGGCATCTATCATACGTCTAATACAGGATTCTGTTCCTGGTATGAGTTTGCGCAGGCGATTTTTGAGGAAGCTGGGTTGGATCATATACAAGTTCATCCCATTGAGACGAAGGATTTTCCCCGTCCTGCCCCTCGCCCAGCAAATTCAAGATTAGACCATATGGCCATTCGATTAAATGGTTTCCGTGACTTTCGGCATTGGCGTGAAGCATTGGCAGAGTATCTACAAAATGAGGTGAAATAACATGGAATTAATCTTATTATCTGGTGGTTCCGGGAAACGGCTCTGGCCATTATCCAATGATTCCAGGTCAAAGCAATTCTTAAAAGTATTACGCTCAAAGGACCATTCAGATTATGTATCCATGGTGCAACGGGTTTGGGGCCAATTGAAAGAGGCAGGATTGGATGAAAACACGATGATTGCCACTAGTAAATCCCAGGTGGATATGATGCGCTGCCAATTGGGCGCTGTTCCCCTTATTGTGGAACCTTGCCGCAGGGACACCTATCCAGCCATTGCTTTAGCTGCTACCTATCTTTATTCAGTAAAAGGGATCACCTCTGAAGAAGTGGTGGGGATTATGCCTGTGGACCCTTATGTTCAAGTAGACTTCTTCCACCATGTAAAAGCTTTAGAAACTATTATTGAACAATCTGGAGCGGAGTTAGGGTTAATCGGGATTAAACCAACCTATCCTTCCGAAAAATACGGGTATATTGTGCCTGTTTCTTCTGATGAAAAGGGTACATATTTAAATGTGCAACGATTTGCGGAAAAACCCACTGAAGCAAAGGCTAAAGAATTATTAGCAGAAGGGGCTTTATGGAATGGTGGGGTTTTTGCTTTTAAATTAGGATTTATTATTGAACATCTTCGTTCTAAAGGGCTTCCAATTCACTATGAAGAAATGTTGCA
>CALNBV010000248.1 GCA_937874515.1 uncultured Paenibacillaceae bacterium
TCCATGCATTTCCCCCCTTATTGGATAAATTCAAAAAGGCCAGCGGCTCCCATTCCACCACCAATACACATGGATACGATTCCGTAACGGGCTTTTCTGCGAGCCCCCTCATGAAGAAGAGAAACGGTTAACTTGGTACCTGTACAGCCTAAAGGATGGCCCAGCGCAATGGCACCTCCATTGACATTTACTTTCTTTGGATCAAGATCCAAGTGGCGTTGTACATAAATAGCCTGGGACGAAAAAGCTTCATTAATCTCAAACAAATCCACTTCTTCCTGGCGAACTCCTGCCATTTTCAAGGCTTTGGGGATGGCCACAATGGGCCCAATACCCATATACTCCGGTTCTACGCCACCGACGGCATAAGAACGGTAAATGGCCATAGGTTTGATGCCTAAAGCCTCCGCTTTTTCCCGGGACATGACAATGACAGCAGCGGCCCCATCACTGGTTTGGGAGGAATTCCCCGCGGTGACCGTGCCGCCTACACGAAATGGGGGTTTGAGTTTTGCTAGGGCTTCCATGCTGGTATCAGGTCGTACCCCTTCATCCCGCTCAAAGGGACCATTTTCTGTGAGAACGGGCACAATTTCATCCTTAAATTTGCCCTCTTCCATGGCCTGGTAGGCTTTACGATGGCTGTCAAGGGCAAAACGATCCTGGTCTTCTCTGGAAACATCAAAATGTTCTGCTACATTTTCTGCTGTATGGCCCATGGCCATATAAATTTCCGGATAATGGTCCATAATTCCCGGGTGGGGGGAAAATTTGAATCCTGACATAGGAACATGACTCATGGATTCTACGCCACCGGCAATAATGACATCTGCTGCACCCAGCATAATCCGTTCTGCAGCCATGGCAATGGATTGTAATCCTGAAGAACAAAACCGATTAATGGTGAGGGCTGGAACCGTCACAGGAAACCCCGCATAAAGGGTAAGAATTCGTGCAAAATTTAACCCTTGTTCCCCTTCCGGCATAGCACAACCAATCATCACATCATCGATTTCTTCCAGGGAAAGGCCTTTTACCCTTTTTACCACTTCCCGTAAAACTGTGCTCCCTAAATCCTCTACCCTTGTGTTGCGCAAAGCACCTTTGTGTGATTTTCCCACTGCTGTCCTTACACCAGCCACAATAACCGCTTCCCTCACAGAATTCCCCTCCTTCCTAATTCCGCAATGGTTTTCCTTTCAATAACATGTGTTGCATCCGTTCCTGGGTATTGGGCTCTCCCAGCAGGCTTAAAAAGGCTTCTCTCTCTAAATCCAGTAAGGTTTGTTCTGTGACCCGGGTATTAGCCGGAACATCCCCACCGCACAGCACACGGGCCAAATTGCGGGCAATTTTTTCATCATAGGTTGAAATCCAGCTACTTTGTTTCATAGAATAAATGATTAATTTTAAAACCCCCTGGCCGTCTTTACCAACGACCCGGATCCCCTTTTCCCGGGGCGGTGTATAATTAAGTTTCTCAAGAGCCAGCACACCCTGTTTCCCGTCAAATAACAAAGCATCCCGATTCATGGTAATTCCATCTGTTTTCCGCAGAAAACCCAGGGAACGGGCTTCTTCCCCACTGGTGGATACTTTTGCCATGGCGATGGTTTCAAAAGCTTTATTCACAAAGGGTTGTAAATCCACTTTTTCATCTAATTCATCCACAGATTCCGTATAACGAAGCAACAATTCTTTACATCCGCCGCCTGCGGGAATTAATCCAACTCCCGTTTCCACTAAACCCATATAGGTTTCTGCAGATGCTTGAATGCGAGAAGCAGGCAAACAAATTTCTGCCCCTCCTCCCAGTGTCATGCCAAAAGGTGCAACAACCACAGGTTTTTTACAATATTTAATCCTCTGATTGGCCTGTTGGAATCGATGGACCATATCTTCTACCTCATCCCAGTTTTCATCCTGGGCTTCCATGAGCACCATCATCAAATTGGCTCCCACACAAAATTGCCCTCCATCATGATGGATGACTAATCCTCGGTAATTTTTTTCCACCTCTTGAATGGAAGTATGAATCATATCAATAATGTCATAGCCTATGGCTTGATTAGGGGAATGAAAAGCTAAACAGGCTACATCGTCACCGATGTCATACAAACTTGCACCAGCATTCCCGCAAATGGATGTACTCTTTTTCCCCTGGTAATCCCTTACTTTTTCTAATTGCTCCCGACGTTCCTCTTCTGTTCGTTCCCCGGTCAACGTATGGAAATAACGGACCCCCTGCTCTTTTTCATAAAATGAGGTTTTGCCCTGAGCAATGAGAGTTTCAATCCAATCCGGAATTCTTTCTCCTTCATTTTTCATCCGTTCAACGGATTTCACCAAACCTAACCCATCCCAAAGTTCAAAAGGGCCTAAATCCCAATTGAATCCCCATTTCATCCCCTGATCAATTTTCACAAGGTCTTCTGCAATTTCCGGTATTTTATGGGCTGAATATAATAAGGTTTTCTTTAAAACCTCCCATAAAAATTGGCCACCTGGACTCTGGTTATTCATGACTCCTTTTAAACGGGTCTTAATGTTTTTCGCGGAGACAAGGGTTTCTAAACCTGCCATTCCCCCTTTTCTTCGAGGAGTATATTCACCTGTTTCCCAATTATAGACACTGATTTCCGATCCTTTGTTTCCTTTCTTTTTCCAGTAAAAACCCTTGCCATTTTTGTCCCCTAATTGGCCCTTCTCCACCATTCCCTGGAACCAGGAAGGGACTTGCACATGGTCTGGCACATTATTGGCTACATGAAGGAAGATATCTAATCCAACCATATCCAGGGTTCTGAAGGTGGCACTTTTCGGTCTGCCAATAAAGGTTCCTGTTAAAGCATCTACCTCTTCAATACTCAGTCCTTTTTTAACCATTTCCTCTAAAGTAACCATCATGCCATAAACCCCAATTCGATTGGCAATAAAGTTAGGTGTATTCTTGGCTATGACCACTCCTTTGCCCAGTTTCATTTCAGCAAATGATTGAAAAGCTTGAACCAATTCCATGCTTGTTTCTTTTCCTGGAATAATTTCGAGCAACTTCATATAACGGGGAGGATTAAAAAAGTGGGTGCCAAAAAATGAGTGGCGAAAGGAATCATTCCTTCCCTCCACGATCCCATCAATGGACACACCGGAAGTATTGGTGGTTACAATGGTTCCTTCTTTCCAAAACTTCTCAACCCTTGCAATGAGGGCTTTTTTCACTTCCAATTTTTCTACAACCGCTTCAATGACCCAATCTACTTCCTGAACCCGATATAAATCATCTTCAAAATTACCGGGAATAATAAACTGAAGGCGATCTTTTATAAATAATGGAGAAGGTTTTATTTTTAACAAGCGCTGAATCCCTTCTTCAGCAATCAAGTTACGATTCACTTTTTTTCTTTCACCCGGGATGGTTTTTGTTGCTAAATCCAACAAATAGGTCTGAATCCCGGCGTTGGCTAAATGGGCGGCAATGGCAGCCCCCATCACCCCTGCACCAAGAACAAGTGCCTTTTGAATCATCATTTGTAATCCCCTCCTTCCACTATTATCTATATAGGAAGAAATGGGGAACTATCACTTTTTTTAAGGACAATGGTCAATGACAATTTCCTTTCTCTCTGTTATAATACGGTACGGGGTATATTAGAAAAGGAGATGAAAAAAAATGCAAATTTCCTCTGAAGCAAAAGCGGAGTTATTAAAGCGGTTTGCGGAGAATAAAGCAGATACACTTCGCATTTATTTCGCAGGCTATGGCTGAGGCGGTCCAAAAATTGGTATGGCTATGGAAGAGTCACAGGAAAAGGATCGCACTGAAATCATTAACGGAATTAAAGTAGCTTGTGATGAAGTGATTTATCCACAGGTACAAGATTCTGAAATTCATTATGAAACATCTTTCTGGGGCAGTGGATTTGTCCTTCGTGGGGCACAAACATCTTCTTGCTAAAAAAGAGATTATAAATTCTACATTAAAGAAAAACCCCTGGAATTGCGACATGAAGTGCAATATCAGGGGTTTTCTTTACAAACTATTTTTTATTAAATGGACACAATTCCAGTATTTATGAAATAGTATGAAATTAACTAATTAAGGAAAGGAGGAGGAAAATTGAAAAAAGTAATGCCTATGCAAGGGGGACAAAGCGGACCGGAGTTTCTTCTTACTTCCGAAATCGAGTGCATACGTGTTCAAAAAGTATATGATTGGACAACTGCACAACTCCAAGACCAACGAGAAATTTCTCCCCCTATTGAATGTATCACTGCATTAGAAGCATTTATGGTTGCAAATCCTGGTGTCTTCATCCAGGCATCCTGCACATCACCCATTCCTGATTTAACCTCTCCCATTGCCCCTAGCCCTGCCCCCGCTTTTTGTCCCACTGACCTTTTATGTTGCCTTGAAATTGGAAGGGAAGATGTCACTTTAACTGATGGGGCCCAGGCTCAACTTGTTGCAACAGTATCCAGTGTCCCGTTGCATATTGTACTAAGTGGAAATTCCACTATCATTTGTGAATTTGATACACATGTTAAGCTGTTTGAAAAAGACGTATTATGTGCTCCCTCAGGAACACAAATTTTATGCCGGATTACCCAAATCACCTGTGAGGCGGTATTCTTAAATCCGGATCAACTTGTTGTAAATGTATCCATCTGTAAAGAATTACAGGTAGAAGCAGAAGTAAAACTTGAAGTTATTGCTGCTTTTTGCAGACCGTACTCTACAAACACCTCCCCGTGCTCCTATTGCTCCAGATATTCTACCTTTACCTTGTCCCCCTATTGGCCAATTTCCACCTCAATGTCCAACGATTTTTCCTGATGTAAGTTGCGACTTTAGTTTAACTGGTTTTATTCAAACCTTAAATGCCCCTGTTATTATTGGCATCAATCCAAGAACAGGCATACAAACCCTGTCCTTTGCTCTATGTCCCCAGGCTTCTCCCTGTAATATCAGAAATAGTGAATTGCGAACGGAATTTCAATTGGAAGCTGACCCCCATACAGGAGAACCTGCTGAAACTGTAGTTTTTGAATCTACGTTCTTTAATCCCGTCCGCAATTCTACCCAGGCCACTGGTTCAGGAACTTTCAATGGCAAAATAGTGAGTTGGACGTTAGGTATCAATTCTTTAGGAAGAGGCAGTTCAGCTCAGGTAACGCTCGATGTAAGGGATTCATTAACGAATACCATTGAATTCATCCAAACTTTTATTGGAGATTCTATTGACGATTATATTCTGGTGGATTCTTGTTCTTAACCTCATATTAAAATAAGGGACGGAGAGAAAAAAATGAACCCCATATCAACCAAGATGGGTGCTTTTTACAAAAATAAAAAAATACTTGTGACTGGTGGAACAGGTTCCATTGGTAAACAACTAGTCCATCAACTCTTAAACTATGACCCTAAACAGGTCATTGTATATAGTCGTGATGACAGTAAGCAGTATTTGATGCAATGCAACTATGCACATTGTGAAAATTTGCACTTTTCCCTTGGCAACATTCGGGATTTACAAAAATTAGAGTATATGACACAAGGAATGGATCTTATTTTTCATACAGCGGCTCTAAAACAAGTCCCTATTTGTGAAAATAATCCTTTTGAGACCATCAACACTAACATTATTGGCAGTGAAAATGTGATAAAAGCAGCAATTAAAAATCAAGTCAAAAAAGTAATAAACATTAGCACAGACAAAGCCATTAATCCAATGAATATCCTGGGGGCGACAAAACTGATTTCAGAAAAATTATTTTTCAAAGCAAATAGCATGAATAATAATAAACATACCCAATTTTCCTCTGTTCGATTTGGAAATGTTTTTGGCTCTCGAGGATCTGTTGTCCCCTTATTTATTAATCAAGCAACATCAGGTAATCCCATTACCGTTACAGATTTAGATATGACACGTTTTTTTATGACCATTCCCCAGGCCGTAGACCTAACTTTAAAAGCAGCCTTTTATAGCAATGGCGGGGAAACCTTTATTTTAAAAATGGATGCCATCCGAATTAAAGATTTAGCAGAAGTAATCCAAAGCTATTATAACGGAATGAATGAAAAAAACTTAATTCCAATCAAGATGACAGGCATTCGACCAGGTGAGAAAATATATGAGGAATTACTAACAGAACATGAAATAAGTAAAGCCTTAGAAGATGATGAATTATTTGTTCTTACAAATGATGAAGGAGATTTTTATCATTTTAAACCGGCTTCCATTAATTCCTATCGCTCTGATCAGGTACCATGCATTAATAAAGAAAAAATCTCAAACCTATTTCTCAACTTTTTAAAAACTCATAACAAAGGGTGAAACAATCTTGTATATTCCTTTATCCCGTCCAGACATTTCTCCACGGGAAAAAAAGTATATTATAGAAGTCCTGGATTCAGGCCATCTAAGTTTCGGCGAAAAATTACACAAATTCGAACAATCTTTTTGCTCAACATTTCAGAGTAAATATGCAGTTGCCATGAACAGTGGTACTAGCGCATTACATGTGGCTGTTAAATCATTGGGGCTTGGTACTGGTGATGAAGTGATTACTACACCTTATAGTTTTATTGCATCAAGCAATTGTTTGCTATATGAAGGGGTAACGCCTATTTTTGTGGATATTGACCCTGTCACATTAAATATGGACATTGATAAGATTGAAAAGGCCATCACACCAAAAACCAGAGCAATTCTTCCTGTACATATATTCGGACATCCCAATAACATGGATCAAATTATGGAAATCGCTACTAAATATCAACTTGGTGTAATCGAAGATGCCTGTGAAGCTATCGGGGCTAAATGGAAAGAGAAAAAAGTAGGAACCATTGGAGATGCAGGGGTTTTTGCTTTTTACCCTAACAAACAAATTACCACAGGAGAAGGCGGAATTCTTTTAACAGATTCTGAAGAGATCTATCATCTAGCCTGTAGTTTGCGAAATCAAGGAAGAGACCAGAAAAGTAAATGGCTTAACCATTCAATCATTGGTTACAATTACCGTATGTCAGATTTGCAGGCTGCCATCGGTCTTGCCCAGATGGAACGTTTAAATGAAATCCTCATAAACAGAGAAGAAGTGGCCAATCGTTATTTTGAACTTATAGCGGATTATCAATTACCAGTAACCATCCCTCATTCTCTTCCCCAGAGTAAAAAAAGCTGGTTTGTTTTTATCATACTCCTCCATTCCTCCATCAATCGAGATCTATTATCAGAAACCCTTGCACAAAAAGGAATTGAAACCAAACCCTATTTTCCTACCATCCATCTTCAAACCAGTTACCAATATCGATTTGGATATTCTCCTGGAGATTACCCCATAAGTGAAGATATTGCTAATCGTTCCTTAGCCATCCCCTTCCACACAAAACTAACTTATACTGAACAACAATATGTGATAGATCATCTTGCTTTCGAATTGGAAAGGATGATGAAAAATGGAATTGAAAATAGGAAATAAAAAGATTTCTAACAACCATGAAGTGTTCATAATTGCGGAAATTGGAGTAAATCACAATGGTTCTGTTGACCTCGCGAAAAAATTAGTTCATGAAGCTTATTATGCCGGAGTGGATGCAGTAAAATTTCAAATGTATCATACAGATGAATTAGTCATTGAAAATGCTGAGTTAGCTGGATATCAAAAAAAAACTGGTTATACAAACCAACAGGAAATGCTGCAACAATACCAGCTAGATGAGAAACAAATGAGAGAAGTAAAACAGTATTGTGATCAATTAGGAATCCTTTTTATTGCAACGGCTGCCGACCAGCGAAGCGCTTCCTTTTTAAACGAACTAGAGGTGCCAGCTTTTAAAGTAGGCAGTGGGGACTTAACCAACCTTCCTTTATTGAAATTTATACAAAAATTCCAAAAGCCGATGATCTTATCAACTGGGATGTCAACTCTTAGTGAAATAGAATATTCCTTAAACCACTTGTCCCCTACTCAGGAAATTGCCTTACTCCATTGTACATCTTCTTACCCAGCCCCCTTTGAGGACCTCCATTTACATGCCATTCATACATTAAAAAACGCCTTCCCTAAAACCATTGGTTATTCAGACCATTCAATAGGAATTGAGGTCCCTTTAGCTGCTGTTTCATTAGGGTATAAAATCATTGAAAAACACTTAACCATGGATAAAACCATGGAAGGACCAGACCATGAAGCTTCCTTAGAACCCCAAGAGTTAAGAAGTATGGTTAAAGGAATTAGAAATATTGAATCTGCCCTGGGCTCAACCCAAAAGAAAGTAACCCCTTGTGAACAATCTACAAAAAACATCGTAAGGCGCAGTATTTATCTGGAAAAGAACATAAAAGAAGGCCATATCCTTCAATTGGAAGATGTCCGTTTCTTAAGGCCTGTGCAGGGAATTGAAGCTTGCTATTATGACAAAGTCATTGGTAAACCCTTACGCATATCTAAGAAAAAAGGAGAACCTCTTTTCTGGAATGAACTCTCTTAAGTTAGGTGATTATTAATGGACTTATTGTGCATTACGGGAACTAGAGCAGATTATGGAATATATCGCCCTCTCTTGTTTGAATTGGAAAAATCACCCTTGTTTAAATTAAAGTTGGTTGTCACAGGAATGCATTTGCTTTCAGAATACGGGAGGACTATTGAAGACATAAAACAAGACCCCTTTTTCATTGAAGCAACCCCTTCTATTTTAATGAAGGGAGACTCTACATTTGCCATGTCCCAATCCATCGGTTTAGCCATCATGTACTTTTCTGATATCTTGCAATCCTCCCGCCCCCATTCCATTCTTATTTTAGGGGATCGAGGAGAGATGCTAGCAGCAGCCATTGCAGCTCATTATCAAAATATAGGGATTATCCACCTTTGTGGAGGTGAACTCAGTGGATCAGCGGATGATGCTGTTCGCCATGCGATCTCAAAACTTGCCCATATTCATTTCGTTACATCGTTAGCTGCAAAAGATAATTTACTTAGTCAAGGTGAAGAACAATGGCGCATCCATCCCGTAGGTACCTTACGTAAACATGATATCGAACGTATAAAAAATCTAGATACTGCTATCCAAAAAAAATTGGCAGAAAAATATCACCTCCAATCACATCGAAAAAAAATCCTCTTTGTATTTCATCCAGATTCAAAGGAAAACTATTCCTTTGCCCAACAAATTGATTGGGTATTAGCTGCATTAATGAACTATATTCAGCATCAAATCATCATTATTGGAACAAACAGTGATGCTGGTGGAGATTTATTTAGAGAAAAACTATTGAAGTTTTCTAACCAACATCCTTTAACTGTTCACTACTATTCCTCAATCCATTCCGATGACTATCTTTTTCTCCTTTCTCAGGTAGATCTTTTAATTGGAAATAGCAGCAGTGGAATTGTGGAATCCCCTTTTTTTCAACTCCCTGTAATTAACATAGGCAATCGTCAAAAAAACAGGGTACAAGGAGACAATGTCCTTTCCATTGACTTTAATCAAGAGGAAGTGGAAAAAGTGCTTTTTCAAGAACTTACATCCTCGAGAAAATCATTTAGCAAAAACCCATACGATGTGAATAAATCCCCCGCTCATGAGATTAAGAGAATCATGGGCCACTCTTTATTACACCCGGAATTTTTAGTAAAGAAAATAAATGTAAGGAGAAATTCCCCTTGAAAAAAATTGTGATTATTGGTGCAGGCGGTTTTGGCAGAGAGGTTGCCCAATTAGTCAAGGACATCAATAAAGAGGCAATGGAGTGGGAAATCATTGGTTATTTAGATGATCATCTAGAAAGCCACGGAACCATTCGCAATGGGTTGACTGTTCTTGGTCCCATAGATTTAATTCGCTCTAATGATTTTCAACATTATTATTACATATGTTCCCTAGGCGACCCTAAAACAAGAAAGATGGTCATTGAAAGAATGTTAGAAATTCACCCTTCTATTCAATTTGCCACATTAATTCATCCCTCCGCCATTATCGGTGATGAAAACAGGATTGGGGAAGGTTCCGTTATTTGTGCCAGGAATGTACTTACAACCAATATATCCATTGGTAAACATGTAATCATTAATCTTTCATGTACAATTGGTCATGATACGACCTTGTTGGATTATACAACAGTATTACCTGGAGTTAATATTTCTGGAAATGTATCAATCTGTGAGGGAGTATCTTTGGGAACCAATTCCTCTGTCATTCCCGGTGTGGAAATTGGCAGGTTTGTGACCATTGGAGCAGGTGCGGCAGTAACAAGGTCCATCCCCGAACATTGTACTGCAGTAGGCATCCCTGCGCGACCCATAAAATTTAATCAATAACCATACAGAGGTGCTCCATGAAAATAGGAATTTTAATAACAGGAAGGTTAAAATCCACCCGTCTTCCTTTAAAACTATTGTTGCCCCTCAAGGGAAAAAAAGTGATTGACCATGTGATTGAACGAGCAAAACAGGTGAACTACATGGATCAGATTATTTTATGTACCTCTTATCACCCACAAGATTATCCTTTAATCGAGGCTGCCCTTAAACAAAACATTTATTATTTTACCGGCCATCCAGATGATGTATTACGACGGTTATTCGATGCAGCCACATTTTTTCAACTTGATTATATCTTATCCATTACAGCAGATAACCCCTTATTTTCCATTGAGTATGCTAATGTAATAGCCAATGATGCACGTTTATATCAACCGGATTATATGTATATTGAAGGATTACCCATAGGAATTGGATTATACGGAATCAGTTATGATGCATTAAAAACAGTGATTAAAATAAAAAATCACATTGATACGGAAATTTGGGGCCATTGGTTCAATCAACCGGATTACTTTCACGTACGTACCATTCAAGGACGAAAAGGGGATTATAGAAACACCCGCCTCACCCTGGATACCTATGAAGATTACTTATTCTTGCAACGTGTTACAACTCAAATGCCCCGGGAGGAATTATATAACTATCAATCCCTGCTCAAAGTCATCGATCAAATTCCCCATGGAGAAATTCACAACAACAATATCATCCAAAAACAACTTCCATCAGATATTAAAAATGAAATCAATCTTCTTTATAAAAAACTGGTAAAGGATAAAAGGGTGAATAAAAATGAATCTGTTTAATTGTACTTCTCCTTTTTGGATTGCAGAAACAGCCTGTAATCATGAAGGGGATTTTTCTTATATGCTTCAATTAGTCGCAAGTTTAAAAAAGAGGGGGGCTTCAGCGGTTAAATTCCATATCATGCTGGATTTAGATGCATATATGGTTTCTTCCCATCCTCTTTATGCTGCGATTGAGAAGTGGGTTTTTACCGAAGAACAATGGCATGAATTATTCCAGTTCAGCCGACAAATCGGGTTGAAAATAATCGGCCTGGTGGATGAACCCCGCTCCATCGAATTTCTAAAAAAAGAAAACATCGATGCCTATGCCATTCATGCTACTTGTATCAATGACTTGTTAATGTTAAAACAGTTATCAACCATACAACAACCTTTGTTTATTGGAATTGGAGGAGCTATTCCATCAGAAATCCAATATGCGATTGAACATCTGTCACCAAAAGAAAATTTGATTCTGATGTATGGAATCCAATCCTACCCTACCCCACTATCCTCTATCCATTTAAGAAAAATACCAATGTATGAAAAAAAACTGGGACTCCCAGTAGGTTATGCCGACCACACGTCTTCGAAAGATACAATGGATCGGGTTTTAACTTATGCAACTGTATATGGTTTAGGGGCGAGGATCTTCGAACAACATATTACCCTTGATTTATCACAAAAAAGAATTGATGATGAATCAGCTGTAGAAGCAAAGGAACTGCAACACTTAATTACTTCCATCAACAAAACAGTAGCCATGTGTGGACCAGAACAGCTCTTCCTCACGAAAGAGGAGAAAAATTATGCGCGGATTCGAAAAACCATTGTTGCCGCAAAAGAATTAACACCTGGCACCATCATCAATGAAGATGCCTTATCTTTTAAGAGAACCCATACTCCAGGGGATATCGAACTGAAAGACCTGGCAAACTTAATTGGGAAAAAAGTTTTACACAAACTAAAGAAAGATGATTCAATCCATTGGAAGGATGTTGGGGATGTATAGTGGTGATGTATTCAATCCCCACCTTCTACTTCGTTATGGTTTTACACAGGATTTATTTGAATGCTTCTCATCCTTAAAGTACCTTCATGTAGAACTGCCGTTATTAATGGTGCGCCCCTACCATGTCTTGATTCGTGAACAAGTTGACCAACGCTTAGGAAACCCTTTGTATCTTTACATGAAACAAAGACAATGGAATTTCTATTCCATGAAGGATGTTCAACAAAAATTACAAAGAATTCCCCAACAGATTCTTTCCTTAGGAACGGATTCCAAGAGAACCACTGTTTTAATTTGTGGACAATTTATCGATTTTGCCCTTTCCCAATTGTCTGATAAACAAGTATTAATCCTGCAATCAAATCCCCATGATCAGAAAGCGCTTCAAGGGAAAAATCTTCCTGAAAATTTCCATCTATTCAATCTGTTTGAAACACTTAGAGCCTACCCCCTAAGACGTGAAACAAATCAGTGGATTCAAGAAAATATATCGAAATTTGAGAATGAACCTTTTGTAAAAAAACATGAAATCTTTTCTCTTCCCAATTTTATTCCTTGGCTTCGTAGCCAACTCGTCCACGGAATAAAACTGGTCGAAATCTTAACAAGGTTGATTTATGACCATCCTATTGGTATCTTCTTGGACCACTCAGAACTGGTTTATCCGGGAAATATTTTATCCCTTTTAGGTCGCTTATATGGAATCCCCTTTATAAACGTACAAAATCATTTAACCAACGATGCCTCCATCATCCCTTCCCGTGCCACCCATTACTGTGTATGGGGAAGACATATGACACAATGGTTAAATAAACGAGGAATTCCTAAATCCAACATTTTTGAAATAGGAAGCCTGCGACTTTCTAATAATGAACAATTCATTAAAAAAAACAAAGAGGACCTTCTTCGGTATTTAGGGATTGGTGAAAATAAATTCATTATTGCTTTTACAACCCAGTGTTATTTTGATTACATTAATCATTCCATTATGGAGTGGATGAAAAAAGCAACAGAACAACTCCCCATTCTTGTCATTGTGAATCCTCATCCATCTGATCATCTCTCCTATGAGCGATATATTTCAGAGGGAATGCGCCTTACCCCTCCAGGTTTTCATTTACAGGAAATTTTATATACTTCGGATCTCATTGCAACCATTTCATCCACAACCGCCCTCGAAGGAGCCCTTTTTAAAAAAGGCATAGTCATATTACAACCAGAACTACCTTACGATTATCATTTAAATTATAACGGGTATTACCAAATTATGGCCGATGGAAAAGGCGGAATTTCTGTTCATAATGGGGAGGAATTAATTTTAGAGTTAAAAAAATTAATGAGTGATCCAAGGTATTATGAGGAAAATGCAGAAAAAGGCCAACACATTCTTCATGAAATGTTGACCTTAGGAGAAATAAAACCACAGGAAAGATTAAAAAACCTATTAGATGAATTGTTTTTCAAATGAATTATTTAATAATTTTCGTCCAGCCATTTTCCTGGACAATTTTATTTTCCTTCAACAGTTTTCCCAGGGCCTTTTTAAAGGAACCTTTACTAATCCCGAAGATATCCCTAATAATCTCAGGGTCTGACTGGTCAGTATAAGGCATTTTCCCATTACGACTTTTCAGGTATTCATAAATCTTTTCCGCGTCAATCACATAACGAACTTCTTTGGGAGGCAACATGGATAGACCAAAAGCCCCATCTTCTCTAATACGGGTGACTCTTCCTTCGATGCGGCAACCCAATCGCAAAGGAACGCTGGCATCATCCCAGGAAATAAAGGCTAAATTTTTCCCCTCAGTCATCAACCAGGCCCCGGAGTTTAATACTTTATACACATACCCCTGAACGGTATTGTTTTTCATTGTTTCTGTTCCAGGCTCGGCAATGGATTTAATAGTTTCCTCATCCATTTTAAAAGCCTGTAACCTTCCCTTCTTATCCACACCTACACATACCGGAATACGGTCCCCTGCTTGTGGCCATCTTTCATGATCCCAGGGAAGATCATCCAGGGATAAGAAAAGGTGTTTCTGGATTCCATTATCTAGGAATGCCCCCAATTTAAATTCTACATCAGTAACTTGTAACCAACCACATTCCTCTAATAAAAGGATTGGCTTGTCACGAGTCGCTGCTAATCTGCCTTGATGGTCATGATATAAATAAACCTCTACCTCATCTTCAGGTTCGAAGGTTCCTTTCGCTTCACCTGCATGCAATAGAACGTCTGTGGTTCCATCTGACAAAAAATACCCAAAGGGTGCTGTACGAACAACTTTTAATGTAACAATGGTTCCCGCTTCCACACGATTCCCTCTTTCTTATAGAAAACTTTACCTAGTACCCGATGTTCATCATACCTCATTTTAAAGGAAAAGAAAAAGGCAGTTTTCTTTTTTCTTAAGAAAACTTGCCCTCTTTTCTTGTGCAGAATAGCTTTACGGGGTTGGGATAACAAACTGTTTACCAATGTCTTGAATAATTCCATCTACATCAGTGGTCCTCGTACTCATAATACCAGCACCATTAGGAGCAGAAGGGCTCTGAATCCGCTGGTTCAGTCGAGGATCAGTGGTCACATAGATGTTATTGTGGGTTTCCGTTTTTTTCAAGGCATGATAAACATCCAATTCAATATCCCGTTTATTTCTGGCGGATTTTTGATCCGCTTCAATGCCTACCAGAACAGTAACCCCATTTACAGACACATTCGCTTTTTTCACACCATTTACTTTTTGTGCAATGGTTTGAATGCGATTGGTTAGTGCACTGTCTTTACCCATGGCTTTTGATTGAATTCTTTGTGTTGACTGTTGGCCTGTATCATTAGGTGTCCCGCAACCAGTTACCATCATCAGAACTAAATAAATGAATCCAATGCTTAGGATGGTGATTCTTTTCATCACTATACACCTCCACTACTATTTTGCTCATTTTACAAAGAGGTAGTGATGTAATTAAAGGAAAAACCCTGAACCATTTGGTCCAGGGTTTTTTCAAATTCAAATACTATACTGTTGCATAACGGTCCACTTCAAGCATGGTTCCTTCTTTAACGAAACGTGCATGCCAGGAAAGAGCTTCTTCAATCACATGAGGAGTTTGTCCTCCACGTTTTAAAGCTTCTTTAAAGTATTCCATTAATTGTGGTTGGTAACTTGGATGGGCACAATTTTGGATCATCACCATTGCCCTCTCCATTGGAGCAAGCCCACGTAAATCAGCGAGGCCTTGTTCAGTTACGATCACATCCACATCATGTTCAGTGTGATCAACATGGGATACCATAGGAACGATACTGGAAATCGCGCCACCTTTTGCAATGGACTTGGTTACGAAAATTGCCAATTTGCCATTGCGGGCAAAGTCGCCAGATCCACCAATCCCGTTCATCATTTTATTACCCATAACATGAGTAGAGTTAACGTTTCCATAAATATCTACTTCAAGAGCAGTATTCATGCAGATTAATCCAAGACGACGGATAATTTCTGGATGGTTAGAAATTTCTTGTGGACGCAATACAATTTTATCTGCATATTTTTCGTAATTGCTATAGATCTCTTTCATTTTATCTGGAGAAAGAGTAATGGAGCAGCAAGATGCACTTTTAATTTTGCCAGCATCGATTACATCGAATACTGCATCTTGTAATACTTCAGAATAGACTTCAAGATCCTCGAAATCTGAATCAAGGAAACCGTGGAATACCGCATTCGCTACAGCGCCAATCCCAGATTGAAGAGGAGCCAGGCTGTTCGGTAAACGGCCTTCTTTTACTTCGTTTTTCAAGAAATCCATTAAATGTTCAGCAATCATTGCTGTTTCAGCATCTGGTGGTGTGATATCAGAAGTGATATCCATTTTTTCAGTAATAACAATGCCTTTTATTTTATTAGCGTCCACTTTAATGTAAGGAACACCAATTTTTTGATTTGGTTCTGTCAACGGAATGGGTTGGCGCTGACCTTGCTTACCTGGATCATAAATATCATGTGTTCCTTCAAAAGCTAAAGGTTGAGCCAGGTTTAATTCTACGATCACTTCTTCAGCTTGTTGCACAAAACTATAAGAGTTACCTACAGAAGTACTTGGAACAATGTATCCTTCTACAGTAATGGCAATGGCTTCAACTACTGCAATATCAACTTTTTTCATAGCACCATTGCGCATAAACTCTGCAACATGAGAAAGATGTTGGTCAATAAACATTAAATCCCCACTGTTGATCTTATTGCGCATTTTTGTATCTACCTGGAATGGTAAGCGTTTTCGGATAATTCCCGCTTCTGCCATTATTCCGTCTATTTCGCCGCCAAGTGAGGCACCTGTGTAAACATCAATCTTAAAAGGCTTGCCTTCTTTTTTCACTCTCTCCACAAGAGCGTAGGGAACTTCTTTTGTGTCTCCTGCTTTTGTAAACCCGCTTAACCCTACTGTCATCCCATTTTCTATCCAGCTAGCGGCTTCCTCAGCTGTAACGATACGTCTCTTCAATTCGTCATTGCGTAAACGCTCCGATAACATTGTAACAGCCTCCCGTATTTCAATTTTTTCTCTCTTTTTATTGTGTACTTTTTGTGACATTCTAACAGTACCACTTCACGAGTGATAAAACCGCAATTTCAAGTTAAAGCAGATTTTTTTCAGTTAAAGCAGAATTATTATCTATAAAATACTTTTTGGTTTCTACAAAAATCGACAATTGTTTTTGATATTATTTTACGTTAAAACAGTTCTTATTCCTAATCAAAACAACCCCCTTCTCATGTTGGAAGAGGGTTGCTTACTATTAAAATCCCATTAGTTTTCTAAATCGGCTGGAGTACTTCTGACTGACAGGAACCCGGCTTAGTTTTTTATCTTTCATCACTAAAACAAAAGTGGAATGGAAATCCGGATGAATTTCTCCAATTGCATTGACATTTACAATGTAGGCCCGATGGCATCGAATGAACTGATCAGGAGGCAGCATGGATTCTAATTCAATGAGTGTATATTTATTAATAAATACTCCTGCTGCCGTATATAAAAGGGTTTTCCCTTTTTCTGACTCAATGAGATTAATATCATTTAAGGGAATTGGAATCCAGCGGTCTTCTGTTTTACCAATTAGGAAAAGATGGCGGGGCAAGCGTTGCTGTTGCCTTCCTTGAAAAGGTGGATAAATAGCCGTAATACACCCTTCTGTATCCCCATTTTGAATAATAGGTGTGCTAGTTGCAAAATAAGGAATCCCATAAATATGGTCATCCACATACATGGTCACCTTTTTTCGATCCTTGAGAGCCAGTAAGGTTAATGTACCTTCTTTTATGTCATCCCCTGGTTTAATTTTCAGGTCAATATTCTCGCTGGGTCTATAGTAAATAAATTTATCTTTATCTGAGATCGCAATGGATACTTCATTCGGGAAAATCTGACTAATAGCATGCACAATTGCATCGACGGATGTAATTTCCATAGCTCTCCTCCCTAATGGCTATTATTTATACATATTATAAATATACTACATTTTTCGACAAAACAGCGAATTTTTCTTTAAAAAACAAAAAAATCTTATGAAATAAGTTTAATCTTTTGGGACAGTGTGCAACAATAGAGTTAAGGAAATAGCAATCTTTTCCTTGTAGTTGATAATAAAAAAGGAGGTACATACTTATGCGATTATTGAAGTTTTTACTGCCCTTCCTCTTACTCCTTTTCTTTACTGCATGTAATGGGGGCAATCAAACCACACCTAATCCCAACCCTACACCAACACCTAACCCGACTCCAAACCCTGTGCCTACGGAGAAGGAAAAAGAAATTGTATTAGTTTTTGCTGACAAAGAATTAATGGATAATTATAAAGAAACACGGAAAATAAAATATACAAAAGAGGAAGATTTGCCAAAATTGGCATTAGAGGAATGGAAAAAAGGACCAGTTAATACCAAATTACAATCAATCGTGCCAAAGGATGTCACCATCCAATCCATTAAAAAGCAAAATAATGGCGCAATTGTAAGTTTTTCTTCTGAGATTAAAAATGCAAATCTTGGTTCTACTGGTGAAGACTTCTTACTACAACAAGTTGCCACAATTTTAAGCCAGTTTGATTATAAAAACACCAAATTCCTCATTGATGAAAAAGAAGTTGAAACCATTCTTGGACATGCTGACGCTTCTCGTCCAACAGCACCCCTTGATATTAATAAATTGAAACAAATGTAAAGTATATTGAAAAAAGGTCAGGCTATGATTGCCTGACCTTTTCTTTTATGATTTTTTCTGGTTCTGCAGAAGTATCTTTTTTCTTTATCATTCTTAAAAAACGTTCTTCTGGCTCTAAAGAGTCCTTTAACCAGAGATGGACAGGTTCGTCGCTAATCATCTTCCCTTCATGAAGAAGAATAATCCGATCGGCTACAGCAACTACATCCCGTAGCATATGGGATGCAAATAAAATGGTTTTCCCCTGTTCCCTGTATTCCATAATCCATTTTTTCCATTCATCCACCCAAAAGGGATCTAAACCATTTCCCGGTTCATCCATTAATAAAACATTCGGGTCACCAAGCATCATTTGGGCAAACAATAAACGTTGTAACATCCCTCTTGAATAGGAAGCAGCATCCCTTCCAGCAGCTTCAGTAAGTCCTGTAAGCTCTAATACATCTTTTACCTGCTCCTTAGAGACCCCCTTCAAGCGGGCCAAATAAGTAAGCCAATCTCTTCCACTTACACCTGCAGGGATTTGGATAGAATCAGGCATAAAACCATAGGAATACTCCTTCAGTCCTGAAATGATTCCGGCATCGGGTTGATGAATCCCTGCCAGAATGCGAAGAAGAGTACTTTTACCAGCACCATTTCCCCCACAAAGAGCCACACAAGTACCTGGTTCAATGGTTAGGGAAAAAGGAAAAAGGGCCTTTTTTTTAGAGAATTTCTTCTCTACTTTAGAAATGCAAATGGGTTCTTTCACTTATCTCTCCCCCTTCTTCAAGGACTTCGCTGCCATTCCAATGGGAGTGAATAAATAAAACAAAGACAATCCAAAGGCAACACCAATCCCTTTCCACCCCGACAATGTACGCTGCCAGTTCACAAATTCCGCTCCATATAGCTCTCCCTGTCCCTGGATAAATACACTACCAATGCGAATGGCCTCTATGGGATTTAAAACAAGGAAACCAGCCAACAAAGGCTTTTTCCATAAATAAGGGATATATTGAATGACAATCATTACAATCATTGAATATAGAAACACAAGGAAAAACCAGACCACTAAACTGGAAGAAATAGCCCCCATCCGCCCTTTCATTCTTCCCCCTAACCACAATCCAATGGCGGAAAAAATGCCAATTAGGAGGATCCCTTCAAAAAATAAGGTTAGAAGTTGCAGTAAAGAAGAGGATGAAAAGAATAATGAAATAAGCAAAGGGATGCCAATGCCAATAACAAAGGATAGTGTCATTGCAGCACACAAACCAAGCCATTTCCCAGTAATATAACGAAGGGATGATAGTTGATAAGAACGCAATAAGGCTAGCATTCCGTCCCCTTTATCTCCGGCTATGGATTGAGCAGACAGAATCAGACTCATTAGTGGAACAAACTGTAATACCAGGTTCATCAAGATGGATGTCGGTTTTGAAATCCCTATCCCACTTTCCCCTTGATAAATCGCATATTGCCAGTAAAATAACCCACTGCTGAGTATGGCAAATAAAAGGGCAAAAGCCGCAAGCCAGCGGTTTCGCAGCATTGTTTGCCACTCATACCGGGCCACGGCCATCATTTGATTAAATCCGCCCCTCATTCCTTTTAATGCTCCATTTTCATATCTTGATTGTTATTAGAATTATTTTTCATATTGTTCATGTCTTTCATATTCATTTTTTTTGACCAATCATGGGTTTTAATTTGCTCAGCAGTTAATACTTCACCTTTTTTATCAGCAGCAAATTTGTCAGCGGTAGTTTTTTCTTTAAAAGCATGAACACCATATCCCATTGGGCTTGGAGTATCTAAATCAAAAACGTAAGAAGCTTCTTCATATTTCAACCATTCTTTGCTGTTTACATCTTGAATGAATTTGCCGGCAATTTTTACATCAGTATGTTCATTAGAGTATTTTTCCATACAGCCGATGTCATCAAATTTTACCGATTTGCTGTCTTCAGTAATATATTGTGCAGCATAACCTGTATTTTTCACTGCCATATGGCATTTTGCACAAGTATCTACAGCTTCATCAAGGGGTTGGGCTGCCACTTCTTTTTTCGCTGTACAACCTACCAACATCATGGCGAAAACTAATACTGCAAATAACGAAAATTTAAATTTTTTCATTTTAATTCCTCCCCAGTTGTTTTTTTTTATTTTGTACTTGATATTTGTAAGGGATATGGGTCAATTACTCGCTGGTCTTTTCCAATCCACTCTAGAAGTTGTTGAACTGGACTTCCATAGAAAATGGATAGAATAGGATCCAAATCCATCAAACGCAACATAGCATCTGCCATGCGATAAGGACTGTCCCCCACTCCGTCTTGATTTAGATCAACCCCCTGGTAATCATCCCAGAAGTTTCCTTTCTGATCCTTGTGCCAAACCTCTTCGGGCCAAGCCTTTTTACCGCCAACTTGTCTAACATTTGCAATGAATGCGTTTCCTGTAAAATGTGAATCGATCACATCTCCGACTCTTTTTACCCCCATATCATTTCCAAACACCTTATTGTTGGAAATCAGGGTATTCATGGCACCATCGAAAGCCATGCCGTTGGTATTGTCAGCGAGAATATTGTTCTCAATCTCGCAATCCTTCGTTTCGTAAATAAATAAGCCATATCCCCGGGGATCTCGTTGCCCCTGGAATACATTTGATTTAATTTGTACATCTACAGCATCCATTACCATAGTTCCCACAATACTGTTAAAGGTGCGATTTTGTAATAAACTAATTTTATTAGAAAACATAAGATGATAGCCATAACGAGAATTTTCTACCTTATTCTTCTCGGTTTGAATTCCAGTGGTATTATCATAATAAATGCCGTCTTGAACAAATTTAATCTGATTATTCTTCAATACATGGTTTCCACCATAGGTCAATTGAATGCCATTGCCTCGATCAGCAATCTCGTCCTGTTCATTTCCTTCAATGACATTGCCGATGATTTGGGAATTAAAACATCTAACCAAATGGATTCCATAATATCCTTTTGCCATGTGGTTATTTTTTAAAACAACCCCATCAGCCTCTACTCGAATTAGGGCATCACCATCTCCACTGTTAAGGCCACCCTTTTCAATTCGCAAACCTTCAACGGTAACATTCTTCCCTTTGATGGTTAACACGCTTCCTGTGCCATTCCCAATCAGCTGGGCTCCTTTTTCACCTTTCAGGGTGATGGACTTGTTAATGACCACTGGACCTACATATTGCCCTGAAGAAAGAGTAATGGTTCCCCCCTCAGGCACTGCATCCAACCTGGATTGCAATGTATTGTCTGGTGCACTAAATCCATTTGAAGGTAATAGAAAAAAAATGAAGAGAATGATGACGGTTATTATTCTTTTCCCTTTCATCGAACACCTTCCTTCTTTCACACAACCTTACCCAACTCCCACTATACACATTAATTGTGATAAGATATGCTGTTTCTTTTGTTAGGAATGTGAATTATATGTGTTGAATACTTCACAATTAATCTGCCACATTTACATCATACAGGGGCAGGGTTACACTTACATCTGTCCCTTTTCCCAGGACACTATCAATATGTATCGTTCCTTTATGAAGGAAAACAATTTGCTTTACAATGGACAATCCCAGGCCACTGCCGCCCTTTTTACGGGTACGGGACTTATCCACCCGATAAAAACGTTCCCCTAACCGTTGTAATTCCTCTGGAGGGATCCCTTCACCTGTGTCGGAAATGGTTAAAGTACAGGTGTTATTTCTTTGCGTCAATACCATCTTCAATTCCCCATTCTCAGGGGAATAACGAATAGCGTTATCTACAATATTCGTAATTACTTGCTCTAACCGATCTTCATCGGCAAAAACGATAACATCAAAGTCTAAGTCTAAAATAAGGCCTATCTTTTTTTCCTGAAGAAAAGGTTCATATTTTCCCATTGTATCTTCAATTAATTGTGCTAAAGATAAGGGCATTAAATTCAAAGGATAGGAATCCCCCTCTAATTGGGCCAAATCTAATAAATCATGAACCAATCGTTGTAACCTTCCTGCCTCCCGATGAATTAAGCGAAGGTATTTCTTCTTCTGTTCTTCTTCAGTAACAACTCCTTCAATCATGGCTTCACTGTACCCTTTGATATAACTTAAAGGGGTTCTTAAATCATGGGATACGTTGGCAAGAAAATCCCTGCGCCGTTGATCTACTTCTTCTAATGCTGTTGACATATGATTTAGAGCTGCACCAAGATTGCCAATTTCATCCCTTGATGTGACTTCTACTTTTTCATTAAAATTGCCAAGGGCTAATTGACGAGCAACATGTTCCATACGGCGAAGAGGCCCCGTAATCCGATTTACTAACCTTTTCCCAATAATCAGGGCAATATTAATAAACAAAAGTCCCATAAATAAAAGAATATATCTAACTTCATTAAACGCTTCCGTAATACTAGATAATGGGAGATATAAATACACAACACCATTTAATTGCTTTTGGTCTAAGAGAGGAACAATCACTGCCATTACCTGGCGGTCAAAACGGGGCTCATAGCCCTGTTTCGTTACTGATTCCCCTATAAGTAAACGATTCCGTTCTTCATCTGTAATTAAGGCCTGATAATCCACATCAAAAGGAAGGCATGCACCCAATTCCCGTGGATTCTCCGTTACGAAAATATCCCCTTCAGCAATACGGTCATAATCCTCCACTTTATTGATAAATTCTGGGGTAATGGGGCCCCCTTTATACTCTTTTGCGATATTTTTCCCCTGCTGGTTTAGTGATTCCTCTACATTATGAACATAGAAATTTTCATATAAATACTGGGTTAAAGCATAAGAAACCACAAGGGTAAAAATAATTCCAAAACTAACCAACAAAATTATTTTTTTTGATAAATTTAGCGTTATGCCTTTCACGTTACACCTCAAACTTATAACCTATTCCCCAAACCGTTTGAATCATTTTTCCGTCATCCCCCAGTTTCATCCGCAAGGTTTTCACATGGGTGTCAACGGTTCTGGCGTTACCATAGTATTCATATCCCCATACTTTTTCTAACAATTGCTCCCTTGTTAATGCCTGGCCTACATGTTCTGTAAAACAATACAACAAATCAAATTCTTTTAAAGTCAGGGGTAATTCCTGGCCATTTAAACGTACCTTATGGCCTTTTACATCTAATTCAATTGGTCCGAATTTATGATAATCATCATTGCTTACCGCTTGCATTTTTTGCATACGCCGCAATAAAGCTTCCACTCTGGCTACTAATTCTCTTGGGCTAAAAGGTTTAACCAAATAGTCATCTGCCCCAATTTTCAATCCATTGACACGGTCCCATTCTTCCCCCCTGGCCGTAACGAATATAATGGGAATATAGGATGTCTCCCTTATTTTCATACAGGTAGACAACCCATCAAGGTTAGGCATCATCACATCTAAAACGATTAACTGAAAATCTTGTTTTTTCAATTGATCCAGCGCATCATAGCCATCTCGTGCTTCCACACACTTATACCCTTCCCTTGTTAAATACATGTTCATTAATTCCCGCATTTCATCTTCATCATCTACGATTAAAATGGAAATTTCGCTCACGTTCCGACACCTTCCCGTACAACAATTTGTAAACGTCCGCTTCCCACATTAAACGTGTTGGTCACCTTTAATGTAACAGGATCCACTTCAAAAACTTGATTGCTATCATAACTAGAAACATACAGCATTTTTTTACCGGCAGCTAATCCAAGAGGATTTGCCCCTAAATGTAAACGACCTGTTTCGTTACCTGTAGGTATGTCAAATCGATATAACGTATTGTTTCCATGGCTTAATACGAAAGCATTCTTATCATCCATGGTTAGAAAATCCACAGGCATTACTTGCGCAGGAAACTCCCTTTTTTTCTGTCCGTTAGAAAGAGAAAAAACGGAAATATTTTGTTCAGGTTCAGCCCCGGCACCATGTCCCCCTACCCATAATTCATTGGTTTGTGCAATATATAAGCCGCCCATGGGGTTATCATTGGTTGTTAGTGTCGTCTTTACCTTTAATGTTTTTAAATCAATGATGGATAGAGAAGCACCATTTAAGTGGTACACAATCAATGATTGATAGTCAGGGGTAGGAATCATGGTATAAGGTGATTCCCCAACTTCCACTTCACCCTTTTTTTCACCTTCTAAATCATAAAACAATACTTTATTCATATTTCTTTCCGCAAAATAGATCATTTTTTGATCAGCAGAAAGAACAGCATTTGAAATTCCTTCTCCTAGTTTCCATTGTTTTAGTTTGCCTGTTGACATATTTATAAATGTAACATCTGGATTTTGCCTTCCATAAATCATTAAGGTTTTATTGTCGGGCATTAATAAAACTCTTGTAAAAGAAACCTCTAATTTCCATTTAGCCAATTGTTCGCCTGTTTCGATATTGATAAAAGAAACACTGGACTCACGTACATTGGCAACAGCAATAACCGAATCTTGATCTGGCACTTGTTGAAAGGTTTTAAATTGGCAACCTGAAAGAAAGAAAATGATGGCAATAAATGTAATAAGCAATAATGAACGTCTTCTGAACATAACCTACTCACCTCTCATTCTAACGAAGGGATTAACAAGTTTATTATAATGGATAGTTGTGTTACTTTTGTGAAATCTCTCCTTGTTACGAGGGAGTATTATTCAAACTTTTCCAAAGATAAAGGGAGGCAATAGAGCGATAAGGCTTCCACTTCTCACCAATCCCTTGAATTTCATCCTCTTTGGGAAGATCGGAAAAACCATAATTTTGTCCAATTGCTTTCTTGATGCCTAAATCCCCTGTGGGAAAAACGTCTAATCGATTTAATCCGAAAATTAAAAACATCTGTGCCGTCCATACACCAATCCCTTTTACTTTCACCAATTGCAAGATAATCTCTTCATCTTCTAAAGAGACCAATTGATCAAAACATAGTTCACCTGCTATACATCTATGGGAGAGGTCTTTCAAATAAGAAACCTTAGAACGTGATAATCCTAAGGTTTTCAAAACTTCATCAGGGGTTTCCATAATTGTTATTGGATCTAACCCCTGTTGAAAATATTGGTATACTTTATTTTTAATCGCTCTTGCTGCTTTAACAGATAATTGTTGTGAAATGATGGATTCACAAAGGGTTACAAATAATTGTGATTGAGGTGTAAGAATGGGCATCTCATAGGTGTCAATTATTTTCTTCATAACTGGGTCTATTTTGGCTAAATAGTTGGTTCCTTCTCTTATTGAATTACTCAATTCCGTCCCATCCTCTCATTGATTCATCAACCAATGCTTTAAATCTGATTGCAGAACCCAATAAGGAATACTCTCTTGGGTAGAACTCTTCCATTGAATTAACACTTCTCCTTGAAAGGGTTGGATCGTAATCCATTCTCCTTCCCTTTCTAAAGAAAGTTTAATGGATGGTTGATCCTTCAAATAGGAAACCTTATCAATGAATTTGGCCTCATTAAACCAGTTGATCACTTGAGCGATTTCTTCTTTTTGTAAGGTTCTCTCCCGAACTTCTCCTTGTTCGTGGCAATACAACGTCCCTTGTTTAATTTCCATACTGGATAATTTCTGATGTAAATGGTCAGAGGAAAAATACTTCTCAAACCTTTTTAACATCCCATTAGGCAAACTTACTAGAACCACCAACACAGTGCCAATGATATATCCTGCCCATTCCCAGTAGGAAACGTTTAAAAACATGACCGCCCTCCTTTGATAAATCAGGAAATCTGCGAATCATTTCTAGGAAGTAATACATCCCTTGGTTTACTGCCTTCATAAGGGCCAACTACACCACGGGCCTCCATCATGTCAATTAAACGGGCTGCCCGGGTATACCCCACTCGTAAGCGCCGTTGCAGAAGAGATGCAGAGGCTGTTTGTGTGTCACGCACCAGGGCAACTGCTTCATTATACAAATCATCTTCAGGCAAGGACCTGGAGTCGTTATTTTCCCCTGGAAGAATCATTTCTTCATCATAATTTGCCGCCTGTTGTTCCTTCGCATAAGCAACAACAGCCTCAACATCGTGATCGCTAATAAAACAGCCCTGTACCCGAATTGGCTTGGCCGCTCCAACAGGAAGAAATAACATATCCCCTCGTCCTAACAGTTTTTCCGCTCCACCCATATCCAAAATGGTTCGTGAATCTGCCATAGATGAAACGCCAAAGGCGATACGAGAAGGGATATTCGCCTTAATCACCCCTGTAATAACATCAACAGAAGGCCGTTGTGTAGCAATAATAAGATGAATTCCTGCTGCCCTGGCCATTTGTGCTAAACGGCATATAGCATCTTCAACATCTGAAGGAGCCACCATCATCAAGTCTGCTAATTCATCTACGATGACAACAATTAATGGCAATGGGGGGAATTTGGCTTCCTGGGCTAATAAATTATAACGTTCAATATCCCGTGCCCCTTCTTTGGCAAACAGTTCATAACGCCGTTCCATTTCTTGCACCACTTTTTTCAAAGCCATAGAAGCCCGACGAGGGTCAGTGACAACCGGGGCAAGAAGATGAGGAATCCCGTTATAAATATTCAACTCTACCATTTTCGGATCAATCATCATAAATTTGACTTCGCTAGGTTTAGCTTTATATAAAATACTCAGGATAATACTGTTTATACATACAGATTTCCCACTTCCTGTAGCACCTGCAACAAGAAGATGAGGCATTTTCGCTAAATTAGCGACAATAGGACGTCCGGCAATATCTCTCCCCAGAGCTAAGCTTAGGGCATTTTTTGCTGTGCCATATTCATCGGATTCAATAACTTCCCGTAAACTAACCAGTGATATTTCATCATTGGGGACTTCAATGCCTATGGCTGACTTCCCTGGGATTGGTGCTTCAATGCGAATTCCTCGGGCAGCAAGTGCCAGGGCAATATCATCGGTCAATGACACAATACGGCTCACTTTCACCCCAATAGCTGGCTGTAATTCATAACGGGTGACAGCCGGTCCACGATGAACTTGCAATACCTTTGCTTGCACGCCAAAGCTTTCCAGGGTGGATTCTAATTTCCGAGCATTCCCCTGCATACTTTTACTAGAGACAGACTGTCTTACATTTTTGTTCACTTCTAATAAATCAAGGTTTGGCAATCGATAAAAAGTTTCCACAGATTCATCAGCAAATTTAATAGGGAATTCTCTTTCTTTTAATACAACTTTAATATTATTTTCCTGTTTCTGTACTTTTTCTGTGAAGTCATGGATGACCGTTTCTTCCCTTTGGCTGCTATTCTCATGGTTCATGGTGTGAGTAAACCCATCCTCACTGGTTGCTGTGGGATATATGATAATCTCCTCTTCGCCAGGAAAAGAAGGCTCTTCATCAACCATTGTGTGTTTGCCTGTGGAGGATATTCCTTTTTTCTCTTCTCGTTGGTCACGAATCAATTCCCAACTGTCCCGAGCTACTTCCCCCACTCGCTTTCCCCCCCTTTGAATAAGGTTTTTTAGTAGGGAAAAACTACGTACATAGGATAGTTTGAAGGCCAACAGGATGCCAATAAGGATCATAAAAACTAAAACTAGTCCAATTCCCTCTGGACTAACCACATAGGAAAGAAAAGCATAACCCAATGCCCCTCCGATCCCTCCCCCAACATCTGTGGTAGAAGGATTTCCATTATTCCATTGCATTTTTTCTTGAAGTAACTGTTGCCAGGTGATTGAAATAATAGACTCTTGCTGAAACTTACCCCCTGCGGTAATGGCATCCACAAATAATGTATGGTTCCATATTAAGAGAGTATAGAATAAGAGGAAAAAGCCAAGCCATCTTGGGGTATAAAATATGGGCCAGCTCCTTTTAAGCATTAAATAAACTCCAACTCCTATTCCAAATAGAGGAATAAGGAAATCCCAGGACCCTGCAATAACGCGAAACGCCCAGGAAACATACCGGCCAAAAAAGCTTGAATTAGAAAAGGTTAGAAGAGCTAACAGGGATAATGCAATAATAACCAGACCATATAATTCATAACGTAAAGACTCACGGACACCTTTTTTATTCCTTTTTCTTTTTTTAGCCAAAATTATCACCATCCAAATAAAAAGGCAACCGAACCCCCCTAGGCTGCGGATGCCTTTCTTGACTAAATTCTTCCTGTTCGTATTTCAAATTATACCATAACTCAACTCCAGGGTCATCGTGGGTATTATGTCGATAAGTTGGGTCGAAAAAAGATTTTTTGCCCCGGAGCATAGGTTGGATTAAGGTAGTCTTGAGGATTGGGGCTAATCAACCGAACAATTCGAGCCTGGTTCATGTCAATAGGCTGCACCAGCATGGTTACGGAACCCACCTGTAGTTCAACTTGTTGATAATCACTTTCTTTTTCATTTTGAAAAATTAATTCCATTGGCATTACGGAATAAATGATCATTATTGAACCACCTGCTTTGATTGTTGTAGTCTATAATTATTGATTCTGTTTTGTAATTCTCGAATCGCTTCCCCTAAACCTCCTACCTGGTCAATCAAACCACACTCTACTGCTTTCGAACCTACAATATTCGTTCCTACATCCCGTGTAAGTTCCCCTACTTTTAACATGAGTTCTCTAAAAGTATCTTCGCTAATGTTAGAATGGTTGGTGACAAATTTTACAACTCGATCTTGCATTTTTGCTATATACTCAAAACTCTCTGCAACCCCAATCACCAGTCCTGATAACCTGACAGGGTGTATGGTCATGGTAGCTGTCTCAGCAATTAAGGAATAATCTGATGCCACCGCAATGGGAACACCAATGCTATGACCTCCTCCAAGAACTAAAGTTACTGTAGGTTTAGAGAGTGATGCAATCATTTCTGCAATGGCTAGTCCCGCTTCTACATCTCCACCAACTGTATTTAAAATAACAAGAACCCCTTCAATTTTTGGATTTTGTTCAGCGGCAACTAGTTGTGGAATCACATGTTCATATTTCGTTGTTTTATTTTGGGGAGGCAATTGAATATGCCCTTCAACCTGTCCAATAATGGTCAGGCAATAAATATTGCTTTCATTAATAGAAGGAATACTGGTTTGACCCAATTGCTGGATCATATTTGTTAATCCTTTATCATCTTCTCCCTCAATGGAAGGCTCTTTCTTTTCAGGTGATAGTGGTTGTTCTTCTGATTTCAAAGGTAACTTCCTCCTTCCGGCATCCTACCCATAGTATGGTTTCCAATCATTAAAACCATTCCTTTAAATATTGAATGAAAAAAAATAGCCAGGAAATAATACCTTTTAGATTTTTTTAGGAAGGAGGGGACTATGTATGATGAAAGATCCCCATGAAAAAAAACTTTCAGAAGAAATGAACCCTGAGAAAGCAGGAGAACCATTAGAGCCTGATTTAACTCAATTTCTCCATGAAGATTTAATGGACGAATATGATAAATGGTTCTAAAGTAAAGAAGAATAAAACCCCTTTAGAGGGGGTTTATTCTTCTTCTTTTTCCCGCCATTCCGTGATGATTTTCGTAATTTCATATACACCATTCTCTACAATACCAACCTGGATTTCTTCATTCGTTTTTTCCTCATTGCTCATTTCAGTCATCCTACTTTCTTATATATTACTTAAGTACATTATTATCTTTTATTACCCAACTTAATGTTATTTAGTCTGTTTACGCAACCATCCTACAGGTTGTTTTCCGTCTCCAAGAAAATAATGCCCATCCCTTACTTCTAGTTTAAAGGTTTCTCTGGGTTTTGCATAAATATTTTGTTGAATAATTTCAATTGAGTCATTGTCTACTTTAGTGATAATGGCTACATGCCCGTACAACCCGGTTTGAAAAACCAGTAAATCATCTGGTTCAGGTTTGACATTTCCCCCATTTAGATACTGGTACAGGCCTCTCTCCTTATTGAAAGCGCCCTGGGATAAGGTATTATTAAAAAAGTCTTTGGCATTCCCATATAGGTTAGGCATGGAATGGCCTTTCGCATCATAATAGAAACGTTTAACGTACTCTACGCATTGCCACTTATATCCATAATAATATCCATCAGGATTAAAGTTTTTCCCATGGCTCTGAGTATAATTTAATCCATTTTCAAACACGGATACCCCTTTATATTCATCGATTACAGATCCAATTTCTTGTTGATTCCAGGGCAATACCTTTTCCATCTTTTTCTTTTCCCAATCCATTATAACACCAACAACAAAGATACCGCCTACTATAAAAAGGGACAAAATAAGTCCAATCCAAATAGAAACTCTTTTCATCAAAACCTCTCCCCAATTGTCTTGCTTATCATTATATAGGAAATAAGAAAAGCCCCATAGATTAAACTATGAGGCTTCTTTGTTTCATACCTAAGTAT
>CALNBV010000249.1 GCA_937874515.1 uncultured Paenibacillaceae bacterium
ATTTGCTTTCCGATGACGCGTTGTTGACGGCTTATTCCAGGGCGCTTGAGTTTAAGTTGGATCCTTTGTTTATTTCTCTGTTGCACAATGAAATACAAAGAAGAGAAATGGAAACCCCTATTTATGAAGGGGTTATAAATTAAATGGTCAATCTTTGCAGATAATAGATTTATCTGCATTTTTATTTATTTTTAGAAATTAATTAATAGGGTTTTTATAATGTTTACGCTTACATTTCAAACTCTGGAGGAAACATGTCTTGTAATGGTTACCATTTAAGAGTAAAATTCTGCATGAAGAGGCGATTTTTATCGAATACTGTCGCAAAAAAAATTTTTAAAAAAAACTGAAAAATTCAACAATAGTGGCAGGATTTTAGCGAATCGTATCGAATTAGTACAATATAGCACAATTCACTATCTTAGGGTATGGGACAGATGTTTTGTGGTTAATATTGGGATTTGGTTAGGAGGATGGAGTATGAATATCCATGAGTATCAAGGGAAAGAGATACTTAAACAGTACGGAGTAGCCGTACCAAATGGAGAAGTCGCTTTTACAGTAGAGGAAGCGGTAGAAGCAGCGAAAAAGCTGAATTCTACCGTATATGTTGTAAAAGCCCAAATTCATGCAGGAGGTCGCGGAAAAGCAGGCGGTGTTAAAATCGCTAAAAATTTAGATGAAGTCCGTGACTATGCGAATGAATTATTTGGGAAAGTGTTAGTAACACACCAAACTGGTCCAGAAGGTAAAGAAATTAAGCGTCTTCTTATTGAAGAAGGTTGCGACATTAAAAAAGAATACTATGTTGGACTAGTTGTAGACCGTAATACTAATCGGATTGTTATGATGGCATCTGAAGAAGGCGGTACTGAAATTGAAGAAGTAGCTGAAAAAACACCGGAAAAGATCATCAAAGAAGTGATCGATCCTGCTGTTGGCTTACTTCCATTCCAGGCTCGCAGCCTTGCTTATGCAATTAACATTCCTAAACCTCTTGTAAACAAAGCGGTTAAATTCATGATGGGTCTTTATCAGGCATTTGTGGACAAGGATTGTTCAATTGCCGAAATTAACCCTCTTGTGGTAACTGGCGATGGGAATGTAATGGCTCTTGATGCCAAATTGAATTTTGATTCTAATGCTTTATACCGCCACCATGATGTATTGGTTATGCGGGATTTAGATGAAGAAGATCCAAAAGAAATCGAAGCTTCCAATTTTGACCTTAACTATATTGCTCTTGATGGCAATATTGGTTGTATGGTTAATGGGGCTGGATTAGCCATGGCCACTATGGATATTATTAAACACTACGGTGGGGATCCTGCTAACTTCCTCGATGTAGGCGGCGGAGCCACTACTGAGAAAGTTACTGCAGCTTTCAAATTGATTCTTTCTGACGAGAATGTAAAAGGGATTTTCGTTAACATTTTTGGTGGCATCATGAAGTGTGATGTTATTGCCCAGGGTATTGTAGCAGCAGCGAAAGAGGTACAACTCGATCGTCCTCTTGTTGTTCGCCTTGAGGGAACCAATGTGGAATTGGGCAAAAAGCTCTTAAACGAATCCGGCTTACAAATTACAGCAGCTAGTTCTATGGCTGATGGCGCAGAAAAAATCGTAGCCCTCGTAGGCTAGAAAGGTGGGTATGGTTAAATGAGTATTCTTGTTAATAAAAATACAAAAGTTATTACTCAAGGTATTACTGGAAACCAGGGTTTATTTCATACACAACAAGCCATTGAATATGGTACACAAATGGTAGGCGGAACCTCCCCAGGTAAAGGCGGTACTGAAATCGAAGGCCTTCCAGTATTTGATACTGTACGAGAAGCAGTTCGTGAAACTGGTGCAAACGCCTCTGTAATCTATGTTCCTCCAGCATTTGCTGCAGATTCTATCATGGAAGCTGTTGATGCTGAATTAGATCTTGTTGTATGTATTACTGAAGGTATACCTGTTATCGATATGATTAATGTGAAACGTTACATGGAAGGCAGCAAAACCCGTTTAATCGGACCAAACTGCCCTGGTGTTATCTCTCCAGGCGAATGTAAAATTGGGATTATGCCTGGTTACATCCACACACCAGGTAAAGTAGGGATTGTATCTCGCTCTGGCACCTTAACCTATGAAGCGGTACACCAATTAACAACCAATGGCATTGGTCAATCCTCTGCTGTAGGGATTGGTGGGGACCCTGTAAACGGGACTAATTTCATTGATGTATTACGCTTATTTAACGAAGACCCAGATACTGAAGCGGTAATTATGATCGGGGAAATCGGTGGTACTGCTGAAGAAGAAGCTGCTGAATGGGTAAAAGCCAACATGAAGAAACCAGTAGTAGGATTCATTGGCGGACAAACTGCACCTCCTGGCAAACGTATGGGCCATGCTGGGGCGATTATTTCTGGCGGTAAAGGTACTGCTGCTGAGAAAATCCGCACGATGGAATCCTGCGGAATTCCAGTTGCGAAAACCCCTGCAGTAATGGGTGAAACTTTAATTGAAGCCCTCAAGCAACGCAATCTCCTTGACCTTTGCAAAACTGTAAACGTTAAATAACGAACGTATAATAGACGAGTGCTTACATTTGTAGGCGCTCGTTTTTTATTGGTCCATAAGAATTTATTAATTTTCTCTTCTTCTCCATTGGAAGGATATGGAATTTCGTTGTCGAAATCATGGGGAAAGGGGGAGTGGAAAAATGAAACAAGTGGAAAAGAAACTGTTTATGATTGCTTTATCCCAGGTAGAAGATGTGGGTAGATTAACTTTAGGCCGAATTTATGATTTAGAGGAATTTCCTGTCCACCTGTCTGCATATCCTTTACAAAAAATCCAGAAGGTACTTTATGTCACTGAACATGTAGCGCGAAAAATTAAGGAACAATTTTCCCTTTCACTGGCTGAAGAGATATATGGAAAATTGAAAGAGAAAGGTGGAGATGTTCTTCTTTTTGATGATCCCCGTTATTCTAAGCGTTTAAAACAAATATACGATCCACCACAACTTCTCTATGGCATCGGCAATTTCAATCTATTGTCTCATTATTCCATCGCTGTGATTGGTAGTCGTACCCCGACCCCTTACGGAAGAAATAACGCACGAACCTTTGCGAAGTATCTTTCTAAAGTAGGTTTTTGTGTGGTATCTGGTTTAGCTCGTGGAATTGATGGAGAAGCTCATCAAGGGGCTTTACAGGGTTCAGGTGCAACAATAGGGGTTTTAGGTGGCGGTATTGATCAAATTTTTCCTAAGGAGAATATGGCCATTTATTATGAAATCATGCAACGGGGGTTGCTCCTTTCTGAATATCCTCCAGGAAAAAAACCTTTTCCAAAGTTTTTTCCTGAAAGAAATAGAATAATCAGTGGCCTTTCTTTGGGAACGCTAGTAGTGGAGTCGGCTATTCGCAGTGGTACAAATATTACTGCCGATGCAGCATTGGAGCAAGGAAGAGATGTATTCGCCATCCCTGGTTCCATCCATTCCTCTCGTAGTGCCGGTTGTCATCATCTCATTTTAGAAGGTGCGAAATTAGTGCAGCATCCTCAGGATGTTGTATCACACTATCCACATTACCTTCCAGAAATTTTGCCTAGTTTTAAAAATGATGATAACGCTTTCAATTCTGAACAATTAACATTTGAAGAGCTAGAAGTTTTAGAAGCAATAGGGTGGGAACCTATTTCCTTTGAAAAAATTTCTCAAAGATTTCCTTTACCCTCTTCTCAATTGCATCATCTTCTGTTATCGTTGCAAGTAAAAAAATGTATAGAAAGACTTCCTGGACCTTCCTATTTACGGTTGAAATCATGATTTAAAAAGTGGGAAGGGTTTGACAAATAAGATTTTTGTAATTAATAATAGAAAGAATTCTTTTGATTAAGGGGGTAAAGCCTTGGCTGATTCGCTTGTAATCGTGGAGTCTCCCGCTAAGGCGAAGACCATAAAGAAATATTTAGGGAGTAAATATATTGTAAAAGCCTCCATGGGGCATGTCCGCGACTTGCCGAAAAGCCAGACGGGGGTTGATGTGGAGCAAGGCTTTGCTCCCAAATATATCACCATTCGTGGTAAAGGTGATGTATTAAAGGAATTACGAGATGCTAGAAAAAAAGTGAAAAACGTCTATCTGGCAGCTGACCCGGATCGTGAGGGGGAGGCTATTGCCTGGCATTTGGCCCATAGTTTAAATATCGATGAAAGTCAGGCTTGTCGTGTAGTATTCAATGAAATTACGAAAACAGCTATTAAAGAAGCCTTTAAGCATCCTCGTAAAATAAATATGGATCTTGTCAATGCACAACAAACCCGACGCATTCTTGACCGTTTGGTAGGTTATAATATTTCTCCTCTATTATGGAAAAAGGTGAAAAAGGGATTAAGTGCCGGACGGGTTCAGTCTGTGACTGTGAAATTAATTATTGATCGGGAAAAGGAAATCAATGCCTTTATTCCTGAAGAATATTGGACCATAACTGCTGAATTAAATAGCAACAACGAAATCTTCGAGGCAAAATTTCATGGCATGGGCAAAGATAAAGTTGAACTGAAAAATGAGGAGCAGGTGAAAGAACTGCTAGCTTCTATTGAAGGGAAACCTTATATTGTTCAGGATATTAAACGAAAAGAAAGGAAGAGAAATCCTGCGCCACCCTTTATTACAAGCTCCCTGCAACAAGAAGCTGCCCGCAAACTGAATTTCCGTGCTGCCAAAACCATGATGATTGCTCAACAACTTTATGAAGGGGTTGAGCTGGGCAAGGAAGGTTCCGTAGGGTTGATTACCTACATGCGTACCGATTCTACCCGTATTTCTGTCACAGCACAGGAAGAGGCAAAAGAGTACATTACATCCCTTTATGGGGAGGAATATGCTCTTAAGGAAGCGCGGAACTATTCCAAAAAGGAAAATGCCCAGGATGCCCATGAGGCCGTTCGTCCATCTCTTGTTCAGAAGGATCCTGCGTCCATTAAAGCCTTTCTTAGCCGAGATCAATTTAAATTATATAAATTAATTTGGGAACGATTTATCGCCAGTCAGATGGCTTCAGCGGTGCTGGACACTGTTTCAGCAGATATTCTATCTGGTGAAGCTGTATTTAGGGCGAATGGTTCGCAAATTAAGTTTCCTGGCTTTATGAAAGTTTATGTGGAGGGAACGGATGATGGCGCCAAGGAAGAAGTTGGCATGCTTCCCCCTCTAGAGATTGAGCAACAACTGGATGTAAACACCATTAATCCCCGCCAGCATTTCACACAGCCTCCGCCACGTTATTCTGAGGCCCGTTTGGTAAAAACCTTAGAAGAATTAGGCATCGGCCGTCCAAGTACTTATGCGCCTACCATTGAAACCATTCAAAAGCGTGGGTACGTGAGATTGGAAGAAAAGCGATTTGTACCTACAGAATTAGGGGAAATCATTAACGAAATTATGGAAGAGTTCTTCCCGGAAATAATTAATCCTGAGTTTACTGCAAAAATGGAAGATGACCTGGATCATATTGAAGAAGGAAAAACATATTGGTCCCAAGTATTAGACGAATTTTATGGCCCATTTAAAACCCGCTTAGACACGGCAGAGAAATATATGCAAGAAGTTGAAATTCGTGATGAAGTGTCTGATATACAATGTGAAAAGTGCGGCAAGTTTATGGTTTATAAAATGGGGAGGTTCGGGAAGTTTCTTGCCTGTTCCGGTTTCCCTGAATGCCGAAATACATTGCCCATTGTGAAAGAAATCGGTGTGGATTGCCCGAAATGCGGCGGTAAAATTGTAGAGCGGAAAAGCAAGAAAAATCGCCTTTTTTACGGATGTAGTAATTATCCCCAATGCGATTTGGTTTCTTGGGATAAACCCATCCCTCGCTCATGCCCTAAATGCAATGAAATGTTAGTGGAAAAGAAAGGCGCAAAAGGGAAAGGCCCGAAAGTAATATGTACGAAATGTGATTATGAAGAAGAGTCAAATTAAGAAGGAGTTCGGTTATGGAGAAAGTAACAGTTATAGGGGCAGGATTAGCCGGCAGCGAAGCGGCCTGGCAAATAGCTCAACAGGGAGTAGCGGTCAACCTATATGAAATGCGTCCAGTCAAACAAACCCCTGCCCATCATACAGATAAATTCGCAGAATTAGTATGCAGCAATTCCTTACGGTCTAATTCTCTTAACAATGCAGTAGGAGTTATAAAAGAAGAGATGCGCCAATTCTCGTCTTTAATTATGGCGGCTGCTGAAGAATGTGCAGTGCCTGCAGGAGGAGCTTTAGCTGTAGACCGCTCTGATTTTGCGGATTGGGTCACGGAAAAAATTAAAAATCACCCTTTGATTGAAGTGAACCAAGAAGAAATGACACGAATCCCAGAAGAGGGAATTGTGGTTATTGCCAGCGGGCCCCTGACATCACCAGCCCTTTCCGAAGAGTTGCGGAAGTTAACCGGTGAAGACTATTTTTATTTTTATGATGCTGCAGCACCTATTGTAGAAAAAGAAACCATTAATATGGATAAAGTATTTTTGCAATCCCGTTATGGAAAAGGTGAAGATGCCTATCTTAATTGTCCCATGACAGAAGAGGAGTTTCTTCATTTTTATCAGGCGTTGATTACCGCAGAGGTAGCTGAATTGAAATCTTTTGAAAAAGAGGTCTTTTTTGAAGGATGTATGCCCATTGAAGTCATGGCAAAACGGGGAATGCAAACCATGCTGTTTGGTCCGTTAAAACCAGTTGGGTTAGTAGACCCTCATACGGGCAAGCAACCATTTGCAGTGGTGCAGTTGCGCCAGGATAATAGTGCGGGAACCTTATTTAATTTAGTCGGGTTCCAAACCCATTTAAAATGGCCGGAACAGAAGAGAGTGTTTGGCATGATTCCCGGTTTGGAAAATGCTGAATTTGTACGATATGGAGTCATGCATCGCAATACGTTTATCAATTCGCCTCGCTTACTCAAACCCACCTATCAATATAAAGGTAGAGATCGGTTGTTTTTTGCCGGACAAATGACAGGTGTTGAAGGGTATGTTGAATCAGCAGCATCAGGGCTCGTTGCCGGGATCAATGCAGGGAGGTTGGCCAGGGGATTAGAGCCAGTTATTTTGCCTCTGGAAACAGCGATGGGAAGTATGGCACACTATATTACCACTACAGATCCAAGGAATTTTCAACCCATGAATGCCAATTTCGGACTTTTTCCACCTCTGGAAAAGAAAGTAAGGAATAAAAAGGAAAGATATGAACAATACGCTAATAGAGCCCTTGATAAAATTCAGATTTTTTCACAGAACATCCACACAGTTTGAGTTGAGTTAAAGTTTGGAATATGATACGATTGTGATGCTAGTTGAGGGGGGAAAGAGAAATGGATGTTTTAGCATCTGACCGAATGTTTCTCCTGTTCAAGCAATATTTACAGATTGAGAAAAATGCTTCGCCTCTAACGATCTTAAACTATGGCAAAGATATTCTGACATTTAAGGATTTTATGAAGCAGCATGAGATCAAAGAATATGCTGCTGTTTCTTATGCCCATGTCCGGATGTACCTCTCTACTCTCTTTCAGGAGAACTATTCCCGGCGAACTATTGCGAGGAAGTTATCAAGCCTTCGCAGTTTTTACCGCTTTTTATTACGGGAAGAGTTCATTCAACAGAATCCTTTTCAAATGGTTTCAACCCCTAAACTGGACCAACGTCTGCCGAACTTCCTTTATCCGGCAGAAGTGAAACAGTTAATTGAACAACCTGATGTTACCACGCCTTTAGGAATTCGTGATCGAGCAATTATGGAAATTTTATATGCCAGTGGTATGCGGGTGTCGGAGTTGGTTGGTTTGAAATTAAGTTCTGTGGATCCTGACATAGGAACTGCCCTTGTACGAGGGAAAGGGGCAAAAGAGAGATATGTTCCCCTTGGAGGTTTTGCAATAGAAGCATACATAAATTATCTCCGATGTTCCCGCCCTATTTTGCTTCAATCTAAGAAAACAGATCACCTGTTTTTGAATTTTCGTGGTGGTCCTCTTACAGACCGAAGTGTGCGGCGGTTGATCGAAAAATATGTAAATCAGGTCAGTCATACGCTGAAGGTTAGTCCCCATACGTTTCGCCATACTTTTGCTACTCATCTTTTAGACCATGGCGCTGACCTTCGCAGTGTGCAGGAAATGCTAGGGCATTCAGCTATTTCGTCAACCCAAGTGTATACCCATGTAACAGGAGAAAGAATGCGTGCTGTATACAATCAAGCTCATCCTCGTGCATAGATTATTAAATTGGAGGTGATAACATGGATTACACATTCCATGCGACAACCATCTTTGCAATTCTACATAACGGTAAGGGTGCTATGGCGGGAGATGGTCAGGTAACATTTGGGAACAGTGTAGTAATGAAACAAACTGCAAAAAAAGTTCGCCGCTTGTATCATGGCAAAGTAGTTGCTGGTTTTGCGGGTTCTGTCGCAGATGCCATTACCCTTTTTGAAAAGTTTGAAGGTAAACTAGAAGAGTATCATGGGAATTTGCAACGGGCTGCCGTTGAATTGGCAAAAGATTGGCGAACTGATCGAGTATTACGGAAATTGGAAGCCTTAATGATTGTAATGGATAGTGACACCATCTTGTTAGTTTCAGGTAATGGAGAAATCATTGAGCCGGATGATGGAATACTAGCTATAGGATCAGGAGGGAATTATGCCCTTTCTGCAGGTCGGGCATTGAAACAATATGCACCGGATCTTTCGGCAAGAGACATCGCCACAGCTGCGCTGAATGTAGCTGCTGATATTTGTGTTTATACCAACCACAACCTGGTTGTGGAAGAAATTCAATGATCAGGGGGCTATGATTTGATTAGTAATTCCGAAGGTTTAACACCTAAACAAATTGTTGGACAATTAGATCATTTTATTGTTGGCCAGCATCAGGCGAAGAAAGCTGTAGCCATCGCTTTGAGGAACCGTTATCGGAGAAGCCTGTTGCCAGATGATATACGAGAAGAAGTGGTGCCTAAAAATATTCTTATGATTGGACCCACAGGTGTAGGGAAAACGGAAATTGCTCGTAGACTTGCGAAATTAACGGGTGCACCATTTATTAAAGTAGAAGCTACGAAATTTACTGAAGTTGGCTATGTTGGCCGTGATGTTGAATCCATGGTACGGGATCTGGTAGAAACAGCGATCCGTATTGTGAAGGCTGAAAAAACAGAAAAAGTGAAAGATAAAGCTGAAAAATTAGCCAATGAACGAATTGTCAACTTGTTGGCACCAGGGAAATCTGCTAATAAAGCAGCAAAGAACCCATTTGAAATGTTCTTTGGAAATCAAGATCAACAAGGGAATCAAGATACCCAACAAAAAGAAGATATGAATCTTGCTCAGCAACGAAGACAAATTGCATTTCAACTTGCTGCGGGTCAATTAGAAGATGAGATTGTGGAAATAGAGGTAGAAGATTCCTCAGCGATGATGGATATGTTCCCAGGAAATGGTGCTGAACAAATGGGAATTAATATTCAAGAAATGTTTGGAAACTTTTTGCCCAAAAAAATGAAAAAAAGAAAACTTCCTGTTCGTGAAGCGCGAAAAGCACTAATTATGGAAGAAGCTCAGAAATTAATTGATATGGATGAAGTTATTCAAGAATCTGTCACGCGTGCGGAACAATCTGGCATCATTTTTATCGATGAAATTGATAAAATTGCAGGTAAGGAAATGAATGCTTCTGTTTCCCGGGAGGGAGTGCAACGGGATATTCTTCCTATCGTTGAAGGCTCTACAGTCGTGACAAAGTATGGTCCAATAAAAACAGACTATATTCTTTTTATTGCTGCTGGAGCATTTCATATGGCTAAACCCTCAGATTTAATTCCGGAATTACAGGGGAGATTTCCAATCCGGGTTGAATTAGGCAGTCTGAAAGTGGAGGATTTTGTTCGGATTTTAACAGAACCAAAAAATGCCTTAACGAAACAATATGTTGCATTATTGGAAACAGAAGGAATAAAAGTTGAATTTTCTGACGATGCTATTAAGGAAATTGCAAGATTAGCTGCAGAAGTGAACCAAAGTACCGATAATATTGGTGCAAGAAGGCTTCATACCATTTTAGAAAAGCTTTTAGAAGATCTCTCTTTTGAAGCGTCAGAAATAAAGCTCGAAAAAGTGGTTATTACCCCGGCGTATGTAAAAGAAAAGTTAAATGACATCGTAGAAAATCGCGATTTAAGCAGGTACATCTTGTAGGTTTTTTTTAGGAGGAAGAATTATGGATTTACTTAGCAAAATACGACGCATCAATCGTTTACTACAGAAATCAGCTGGTCATCCAGTAGACTTTATAGAAATGGCTGTTGTCCTGAGTGAAATTATCGGGGGCAATACCTATGTAGTAAGTCGAAAAGGAAAGATTCTTGGCTATTCTATTGTCCAAGAAGTGAATAATGAACGCATTCAGAATATGTTAGAAGAACGTCGCTTCCCTGGAGATTATTGTACACAATTGCTTCGGATTGATGAAACTTCAGCCAATCTGGGTATCGATACTCCTTATACTATTTTCCCAGTGGAAATGAAAGAGATATTCAATAATGGTCTCACAACCATTGTTCCTATTATTGGTGGCGGTGACCGTCTTGGCACGCTGATCGTTGCACGTGTGAATGAACAATTCACCGATGATGATCTGATTCTTGCAGAAGTAGGAGCCACCGTAGTTGGGATGGAGATTTTGCGGGAACGTACGGAAGAAATCGAACAGGAAGCAAGAAGCAAAGCAGTGGTGCAAATGGCGATTGGTTCCCTGTCATACAGTGAACTTGAAGCTGTTGAGCATATTTTCGAAGAACTGGATGGAAAAGAAGGTTTATTAGTTGCAAGTAAAATTGCAGACCGTGTAGGAATCACACGTTCAGTAATTGTAAATGCTTTGCGCAAGTTGGAAAGCGCCGGGGTTATTGAATCTCGCTCTTTAGGAATGAAAGGGACATACATAAAAGTATTGAATGAGAAACTCTTGCCTGAACTTGATAAATTAAGAACTTCTTAATTTCGTTTAAAAAACCTTGCTACATTCATAAAAGCCCTATCCAAATGATAGGGCTTTTTAAGTAGTTTTTGTGCTAGCCTTCGTTTCTTTGTGTTTTTTAATGTGATGGGGCAACAAGGGGGAGAGAAATTGTCATGTGCAAAAGAATTTTAATTGTAGATGATGCTGCATTTATGCGGATGATGATTAAAGAGATTTTATCAAGTTACGGTTTTGAAGTGGTAGGGGAAGCTCATGATGGGTTAATGGCTATTGAGAAGTACTGTGAACTTCGCCCTGACCTTGTCACCATGGATATTACTATGCCTGAAATGGACGGAATTACTGCGTTGAAAGAGATTAAGAAATTTGATCCAGAAGCGAAAGTAATAATGTGTTCTGCCATGGGACAGCAGGCCATGGTTATTGAAGCGATTCAGGCAGGTGCGAAGGATTTTATTGTCAAACCTTTTCAAGCGGATCGTGTGATAGAAGTGATTAAAAAGACACTTGCTTAATATGCCTTATATTCCTCATCTTATTGCCATAGGCACTTCAACAGGGGGCCCTGCTGCCCTTGAAATCGTATTGAGTGGGATTCCTGCTGATTTTCCCGCCAGTATTTTAGTAGTCCAGCATATGCCTTCCAGGTTCACCTCTTCTTTTGCGAAAAGATTAGATGGCCTTGTAGGACTTCATGTGGTTGAAGGTAAAAATTTGGAACCCCTGCAAATGGGAACCGTTTATATTGCGCCAGGGGATTATCATATGGTCGTTCAACAACAAGAAAATGGGAAACTCTTTTTGTCTACAAATAAAAAGCCTCCCCGTCATGGGCTACGGCCATCCGTAGATGCTTTATTTGAATCAATGGCTTTGATTCGGCATCCATCCATTTCTGCTATGATACTTACAGGAATGGGAAGTGATGGTACAAAGGGGTTAAAAAAATTAAAGGAAAGAGGAATTCAGGCGATTCTTGCCGAAGATGAGACTACATGTGCGGTTTTTGGAATGCCTCGTTCTGCCATTCAAGCGGGTGTAGTAGATAAGGTGGTTCCAATTCACGAAATGGCCAATCAACTCTTGCGTTGTTTAAACCACTAGAGAGGTGGATGCATTTTGAATACCAATCTTTATCTTGATATATTTATTGAAGAGGCGAAAGAACACATTAATTCTATGAATGAAAAAATGCTCCTTCTCGAAAAGAACCCTGATCATGAGGAGATTGTGCAAGAACTATTCCGGTCTGCCCACACCATTAAAGGAATGGCTGCTACCATGGGGTTCGAGGAAATGACCACATTGACTCATGAATTAGAAGGCGTGTTAGACAATGTGAGAAATCAGTTTATCCGGGTCAATGGGAAGTTGATTGATTCCATGTTGCATTGCATAGATTTAATAGAACATATGTTAATTTCCATAGCCGCTGGTGGAGATGGGAAAATGGATATAACAAGGGCCCTCATTGATTTGCAACAGGGCCAAAACATTGGGAAGACAGATAAGGATACAAAGGATGATTGGCTAGAATCATCGGAATCATCGGGAAGTTTATCCTTCAAACATCTTACTACCCGTACCATTCGTGTTGATCTTGATCGAATGGATATGCTAATGAATTTGTTTACGGAATTAATTATTGATCGTGGCCGATTGGAAGAATTAACGAAAGAGTTAGATGATTCATCGTTAACGGATACCGTTGAACACATTAGCCGAATAACAGGAGACATGCAAAATATTATTTTAAATATGCGCATGATTCCCGTTGAGCATGTCTTTTCCCGGTTTCCCCGCATGGTACGGGATCTCGCCAGGGAATTAAAGAAACGAATTCGTTTAGAAATACATGGTTCAGAAACAGAAATGGATCGAACTGTGATTGATGAAATAGGGGATCCATTGATTCATTTATTGCGCAATGCTATTGATCATGGAATTGAACCCCCAGAACATAGGGAAAAAGAAGGGAAACCATCTGAAGGATTGCTTCAATTAAAGGCCTATCACAGTGGGAACGGGGTACTAATTGAAGTGAAAGATGATGGAAATGGCATTGATCGGGAAAAAATAGTAAACAAAGCTGTAGAAAAAGGGTTAATTTTACCCAGTGAAATTAAGAGTCTGACCCCAAGGCAAATTGATGATTTAATGTTTTTTCCCGGTTTATCAACAGCTGAAACTGTATCTGATGTTTCTGGACGTGGAGTAGGACTTGATGTGGTTAAGACAAGAGTAGAATCCCTTGGTGGGTCGTGTACCGTAGAATCTGTACCTGGCAAAGGGACTACCTTCTATATCCAACTTCCTTTGACGTTATCCATCATTTCTGCAATGCTAGTTAAAATTGAAAGTGAAACCTATGCAATTCCCTTAAATTCCATTTTAGAAGCTACAGTAGTTCCTATAGGGGATGTTATTTCACTCCATCAACAAAACATCATTAACTTCAGGGGACGTGTAATTCCTTTGGTTATGTTAAAAGATATTTTTCAAATATCTACTTCTGATGATAAATCAAAAGATAAATTGTCCGTTGTTATTGTTCGTAAGGGGGACAAGTTAGCAGGCCTGGTGGTTGATTCATTCATTGATCAACGGGAGATTGTATTAAAATCCCTAGGCAATTATTTGAATAATGTATTTGCAATTTCTGGTGCAACCATTTTAGGAAATGGACAAGTTGCTCTAGTTGTGGATTGCAATACGTTAATTCTTTAGAAAGGGGAGAACTCTGTGTTTGAAGAAAAAGAGTTTGTGGAAACTGTTAAAGTGGTAGTTTTCCGGTTGATAAATGAAGAATATGGGGTGGAAGTGAGTCAAGTTAAATCCATTGAACGTTTTCAACCGATCACTCGAGTGCCCAATACCCCGACCTTTGTAAAAGGGGTTATTAATTTACGAGGTGTAATCACTCCCATTATTGATTTGCGCAGCCGATTTAACCTTGAAGAAGGTCCTTATACAGAATTAACCCGTTTAATCATTGTTATTCTTGATGATATCGAAGTAGGGATGATTGTTGATACGGCCCATGATATCCTTGATATTCCTGTGGATGAAATTGAATCACCCCCAGAGGTTGTGGGTGGAATCAAGGCGGATTACTTGCGAGGGGTAGCAAAGGTTAAGGAAAACCTTTATATTTTATTGAATTTAAACAAAGTTTTAAATATGGATGAAATGAGACAGCTTGAGAAAATAGAGGGTTAACAACATGAAAAACATCGATCCATTGGATGAAAAACACTTTCAAGTTTTATTTGATGTGGGAAATTTCTGCTCAATCAATGCAGCTGTCGCCCTTTCTAAATTGATTCAGAAAAAGATTGATATGAAAGTCCCGCAGGTAAAAATGATCCCGATGGATGGGATTGCTGATTTGGTTGGCGGACCGGAAAAAGTAGTCGTTTGCGTTTTTTTAAGGGTAATTGGTGATATTCCTTCGAATATGTACTTTATTATTTCTAGTGAATCAGCAAAAAATCTACTGCGAAGGGTTATGAATCCAACCAGTGAAGACAAGGATAATTTGTTTAATGACTATGAATTATCCACGCTGAATGAAATCGGGAATATTTTGATGGGTTCTTATTTGTCTTCCCTTGCAGATTTTACCCGTTTAAAAATGCAAGCTTCAGTGCCAACCATTGCCATTGATATGGCTGGGGCAGTATTAACCTATGGTTTGTTGGAATTTGGCCATATTGGCGATTATGCATTAACCATCGATACCGCCTTCTTTGAAGGTGACCATGAAGTGTCTGGCCATTTCTTTCTCGTCCCTGACCCAGATTCCCTTGAGAAATTATTTCATGTTTTAGGAGTTCCTTTTGATGATTATTAAGGTGGGGATGGCTGACTTAAATGTGGCTGCATTTCCTAACCGTATTCGGACAACGGGCCTTGGTTCTTGTGTAGGTGTAGTGTTGTATGATTCTCTAAACAAAATTGGAGGCATGGCCCATGTAATGTTACCGGATTCTTCTTTAAGCAAAGGAAATATAAATGAGGCCAAATATGCAGATACAGCGATACCACGTTTAATTCAAGAGCTAGAAAAGCTAGGCGCTGAACGGGGGTTTTTAACGGCTAAGCTCGTTGGAGGCGCTCAGATGTTTGCTTTTAGTACCATGAATGAGACGATGAAAGTCGGGTTGCGAAATGTAGAAGCATGCAAAGGAATACTAAATCGTGAACGAATTCCAGTGGTTGCAGAGGATACTGGTGGGAATTGGGGAAGAACCATTGAATTAGATAGTAAAACCGGGCAGTTAAGTATACGCACGGTTAATCAGGGAGAGAAAAAAATATAGGAAGAAAAATTGAGTTGGCTATTTCTTGCATTTCCTAAAACACTATGGTATATTAATGAGCAGTGTGAAAATACACACGTCGTTCAATTTGTAGAGGGGTGCTTATATACTAAGTCCTTTATAAAGATGCGATCGACGGAGGAAACTAAAAACCATGAGGAGGTGTCGTTGAAGATGGCAGTTATTTCTATGAAACAATTATTGGAAGCTGGTGTGCACTTTGGTCACCAAACCCGCCGCTGGAATCCAAAAATGGCCAGATATATCTTCACCGAACGGAACGGTATTTACATTATTGATTTACAAAAAACAGTGCGCAAAGTTGAAGAAGCATACAACTTTATGCGCGAAGTTTCTGCTAATGGCGGAAAAATTCTTTTTGTAGGTACAAAAAAACAAGCACAAGATTCTGTTGCTGAAGAAGCTGCACGTTGTGGCATGTACTTCATTAACCAACGTTGGTTAGGTGGTACTTTAACTAACTTTAGTACCATTCAAAAACGTGTTGCTCGTTTACATCAACTTGAAGCTATGGAAACCGATGGAACCTTCGAAGTTCTTCCTAAGAAAGAAGTTATTATTCTTCGCAAAGAGAAAGATCGTTTAGAAAAATTCCTCGGTGGAATTAAGAATATGAAAGGTCTTCCAGATGCTATCTTTGTGATTGACCCACGTAAAGAACGTATTGCTGTTGCGGAAGCTCGCAAACTTAACATTCCTCTTGTTGGGATTGTTGATACAAACTGTGACCCAGATGAAATCGATTATGTGATTCCTGGGAATGATGATGCAATCCGTGCCGTTAAATTATTAACTTCTAAAATGGCAGATGCAATTATTGAAGCAAATCAAGGCGGCGTTGAAGAGCCAGTTGCTGCAGCTGAGTAAGTTCCACTTGTAAAGGAAAGGGTGGCTGGAGGGTTTGCGAACCTTTCTCCACCCTTTTGTTACCACTAAGGGAATTTACAAGTTCTGCCTTTAACCGGCTTGGCGTCAGCCAAGTTTTCTCTAAACATAAGTAATGAAACTTTCCTTATTTGGAAATTATAATTAAGATATCATTTAGGAGGGCTTTCTCATGGCAATTACTGCAAGCATGGTAAAAGAATTGCGCGAAAAAACAGGCGCAGGCATGATGGATTGTAAAAAGGCTTTACAAGAATCAGATGGCGATATGGAAAAAGCGATTGATATTCTTCGTGAAAAAGGCATTGCTAAAGCTGCCAAAAAATCTGGACGTGTTGCAGCTGAAGGTCTTAGCATGGTTATTGTTAATGGAAACGTTGCTTGTATCGTTGAAGTAAACAGCGAAACTGACTTCGTTGCTAAAAACGAAAACTTCCAGGAAATGGTTAAAGAAGTTGCGACCCACCTTGTTAACCAACGTCCTGCTAATCTTGAAGAAGCACTTGGCCAGGCATTTAATGGGAATGGCCCAACTTTACAAGAATATATTAATGAAAAAATCTCTAAAATTGGTGAAAACTTAAGCCTTCGCCGTTTTGAAATTTTAGAAAAAGGCGATCAAGACGTATTTGGCTCTTACCTTCATATGGGTGGACGCATTGGCGTTGTTGTTCAACTTTCCAATTCTTCTGATGAAGTTTTAGCAAAAGACATTGCTATGCATGTAGCCGCAGCTAATCCTAAATATATCAATCGTGATCAAGTAGATGCTTCTGAACTTGAAAGAGAAAAAGAAGTATTAACTGCACAGGCTCTTAACGAAGGAAAACCTGCAAACATCGTTGAAAAAATGGTGATTGGCCGCATCAACAAATTCTACGAAGAAATTTGTCTTGTTGATCAATCCTTTGTTAAAGACCCAGACAAAAAAGTTGGAAAGCTTCTTAAAGATGCAAATGCATCCGTTGCTGCCTTAACTCGTTTTGAAGTAGGGGAAGGCATTGAGAAAAAAGTTGACAACTTTGTTGAAGAAGTTATGGCTCAAGCAAAACAAAACATGTAATTCATGTGAATAATTATAGAAGTTTGTAAAATAGGGAACACTTAGTGTTCCCTATTTTACAAACTTGGGGTAAAATAATGCAGGGAAATCACAACTATTGAAGAATTTTTGGATGAATGGAGTGTTAGGAATGCCTTTACCTGCGTTTAAACGCCTGGTTTTAAAATTAAGTGGTGAAGCTCTTGCTGGAGACCAGGGATACGGAATTGATTCGAAAATCATCCATTCCATTTCTGAACAAATTAAGGAAATTGTTGAACTGGGTGTTCAGGTTGCCATTGTAGTTGGTGGCGGGAATATTTGGCGTGGCCTTACAGGCAGTGAAAAAGGAATTGATCGGGCAACAGCTGATTATATGGGAATGTTAGCGACTGTAATGAACAGTCTTGCTTTACAGGATGGCTTAGAAAAAGTTGGGGTGCCAACCCGTGTACAAACATCCATTGAAATGCGCCAAGTTGCAGAACCGTACATAAGAAGAAAAGCGATTCGTCATCTGGAAAAAAATCGGGTAGTCATTTTTGCTGCAGGGACTGGTAATCCCTATTTTTCAACAGATACAACGGCTGCATTACGTGCTGCTGAAATCGAAGCTGAAGTCATTTTAATGGCTAAAAATAAAGTAGATGGCGTTTATACTGCCGATCCTACAATAGACCCTGAAGCGGTTAAATTTGATCATTTAACTTATTTGGAAATGATCAATAAAGGATTAGGTGTTATGGATTCTACTGCATCTAGTCTGTGCATGGATAATCATATTCCTTTAGTTGTGTTCTCCATTACTGAGGAAGGTAATATTAAAAAAGCAGTTATGGGGGATAAAATTGGAACTATAGTGAAGGGAGATTAAAATAAAATGGCACAAACCAAACTAAAAGAAGCAGAAGAAAAAATGGAAAAAGCCATTGCTGCCTTAAAACGGGAATTAGTGACAGTTCGGACGGGGCGGGCAACTCCTGCTATTCTCGACCGTGTTACCATTGACTACTATGGGTCTCCAACCCCTGTTGGTCAAGTAGCTAGTATAACCGTTCCAGAACCTCGTATGTTAGTGATTCAACCCTGGGATAAATCATCTCTTTCTCTCATTGAGAAAGCTATTTTAAAAGCAGATATAGGCCTTACGCCAACCAATGATGGTTCCGTTATTCGTCTCGTGATTCCTGCTTTAACCCAGGAACGTCGTAAGGAACTCACGAAAATGGTTAAAAAATACGGGGAAGAAGCAAAAGTTGCTATTCGAAATATTCGCCGTGATGCCAATGATAGCTTTAAAAAGTTAGAAAAGGATGGGACCATTACAGAAGATGACATGAAACGGTTCCAGGATAAAGTACAAAAAAGCACAGATAAATACGTTGATTTAGTAGATAAAACTGTTGTTGAAAAAGATAAAGATATTATGGAAGTTTAGTTGTTTGTGCCCCCTCTCATAGGGGGCTTATGACATTTGTAACATACGGGGGAACCTCTATGCTTGAAAAGATTTCCAAATGGATGCAAAAAAGTGAACCAGTATCTCTTGATCAACGGGGGATAGATCTTTCCAGGGTACCATCTCATGTTGCAGTCATCATGGATGGCAATGGTCGATGGGCGAAAAAACGGGGACTTCCCCGCATAGCAGGCCATCAAGCAGGGATGAAAAAAGTGATAGAAATCACTCGTGCTGCTGATGAACTTGGGGTCAAAGTTCTTACGTTATATGCATTTTCAACGGAAAACTGGAAACGGCCTCCGGAAGAAGTGGAGTTTCTTATGAAACTTCCTCAGGAGTTTCTTGGTTCTGAATTAAATGAGTTAATTGAAAAAAATATTCAAGTCCGTATGCTTGGTGATGAAAGTCAATTGCCTGCCTATACCACAAAGGCAGTAAAAACAGCTATGGAAAAAACAAGAGACAATACTGGAATGGTATTGAATTTTGCCCTTAATTACGGAAGTCGAGCTGAATTGATTGATGCCGTAAAACAAATTGCTTTAGATATAAAAAATCAACAGATTTCATCTGAGGAGATTAATGAATCCCTAATGGAATCTTATTTACTCACGAAAGAATATCCAGATCCCGACCTTTTAATCCGAACCAGTGGTGAACTTCGTTTAAGCAATTTTATGTTATGGCAATTAGCTTATAGTGAATTATTTTTTACTGATGTCTTATGGCCAGATTTTAAACGAGAGAATTTTTATGAGGCAATTCGGGAATATCAGAATAGAAGCAGAAGATTTGGTGCACTAAAATAGCCAAGTTATGCATATATGAGGTGGAAGGTTTGAAAAAACGGATCATCACAGGACTTCTAGGGGGAGCCTTATTCCTACTCATTACTTTTCTGGGAGGATATTGGTTTACAGCCCTTGTTTTTTTAATTGCATCTTTAGCCTATTATGAATTAATCCGTATGAATCATAGGAAATTCTTCGATTTGCCTGGGATTGTCGGAATGGTTTTATTATGGCTTATCCTTTTTCCCGATTTAATTTGGAATCATGATTTTATCCGTGGAGATGTTATTTTTCTTTTTATTTTTCTTTTTTTATTTTTAACTGTTGCTTCAAAAAATCGCATAGAATACAAACAAGCCGCTTACTTTTTCTTAAGTTCCATGTACCTGGGCATTGCTTTTCACTATCTTCTTGAAACCCGTTTGAACTATGGTTTTGGTGTTACCATGACCATCATTGCCGGGATTTGGGCAACAGACACAGGTGCTTTATTTTTTGGAAAGAAATTTGGAAAAAGAAAGTTGTGGCCAGCAATCAGCCCAAATAAAACCATTGAAGGTTCATTGGGTGGAGGGTTGTTGGGAATTATCATCGTTGTTCTAATTAGTTACTTTGCTAATATCACCTCTCTTCTTCCCTTATCCACTGCCATTCTTATCGGTTTGGTTATTGCGATTGGAGGACAATTAGGTGATTTAATGGAATCCGCAGTGAAGCGGTCCTTGCATGTGAAAGATTCTGGGGAAATACTTCCTGGACATGGGGGGATGTATGACCGTTTTGATAGTATGATTGTTGTCTTCCCAATTTTATATTTAGTACAATTGTTGTCGTTATAAGTTAAGGGCAACTAAGGCTGGTGGTAGTATGAAAAACATTTCTATTTTAGGTTCAACAGGTTCAATTGGGGTACAAACCTTAGATGTGATTCGTCAACATCCGGAGCAGTTCCGTGTTGTGGCTATAGCTGGGGGCACTAATTCTGACTTGCTAATTAAACAAGCGTTGGAATTTAAACCATCCATTGTTTCTGTAGGGAATTCAACACTTGCAGAAAAAATAAGAATGGAGTTGCCTGATGAAATTAAGGTATTATATGGGCAAGAAGGCTTGATTGAAGTAGCTACCCACCCTCAATGTAATTTTGTGGTTTCAGCTATTGTGGGAAGTGCAGGCCTATTGCCAACTCTTTCTGCCATAGAGGCAGGGAAATCCATTGGTTTAGCCAATAAAGAAACTCTTGTCACTGCTGGCCATATCGTAATGGAAAAAGCGAAAGAAAAGAATGTTTCTATCATACCTATAGATAGTGAACATTCCGCCATTTTCCAATGTTTGAATGGAGAAATAACCAGTGGGGTAAAACGGATTATTATTACCGCTTCTGGGGGGTCTTTCAGGGATTTGTCCCGGGAGCAATTGAAAGAAGTTACTCCGCAGCAAGCGTTAAATCATCCTAATTGGAGCATGGGAGCGAAAATCACCATTGATTCAGCAACCATGATGAATAAGGGATTGGAAGTTATGGAAGCCCATTGGCTTTTTCAATTGCCCTATGAACAAATTGATACGGTGATGCATAGGGAAAGTATTATCCATTCCATGGTAGAATTTGAAGACCGGGCCATTATGGCACAATTAGGTACTCCGGATATGCGTATTCCCATTCAATATGCCTTAACATATCCAAAGAGGTTAGCATTACAAACAGAACCTCTTGATTTATTGAAAGTTGGCATTCTTCACTTTGAACCTTTAAGCATGGAGAGATACCCCTGTTTAGGGTTCGCCTATGAAGCGGGACGAAAGGGAGGTACACTTCCAACCGTATTAAATGGGGCAAATGAAGTAGCTGTTGCCCGATTCCTTAAAGGGGAAATTTCTTTTTTAGGAATAGAACATGTTATCTCTTCTGTAATGGAAAAACATCATGTAATTTCTCAGCCAGATTTAGAAACAATTATAGAAGCAGATCAGTGGGCGCGTGATGTTGCATCAAAAATGTAACGTTACCCATCGTCCAACTATAAAACTAGGAAAGGTGGTACCGCGTTGCAACAGGTTTTAGCCATAATTCTTGTGTTTGGCTTATTAGTTTCCTTTCACGAATTAGGGCATTTAATTATGGCCAAACGGGCAGGAATTCTATGTCGGGAATTTGCAATAGGTATGGGGCCAAAGCTCTTTTCTTTTGTTCGAGGTGAAACCCGGTACACGCTTCGTTTATTGCCTATTGGGGGCTTTGTTCGCATGGCGGGTGAAGATCCAGAAGTAGTGGAAATTCATCAAGGCCAGGATGTAGGTTTGATTTTTAATGAAGAGGGTCAAATTATTCGTTTGATTCTTACTGATATTAGAAACCACCCTGATGCGGCTGTAGTTACGGTTGAAAAAGCAGATCTTGAACGTAAGTTGAATTTGGTTGCCCGACATGAGGATGAACTTGTTGAATACCCGATTCACCCTCAAGCTTTCGTTTTTTATAAAAATCAAGAAATTCAGATTGCCCCTTATAATCGGCAATTTGGAAGTAAAACAGTGGGACAACGGGCTGCTGCTATTTTTGCGGGACCTTTCGCCAACTTTGTTCTTGCTTTTTTATTGCTTCTTATTCTTGGGTTAGTATATGGTGTTCCCGTGGATAAACCTTATGTTGGTGAAGTTATTTCTGGGGGTGCCGCTGCACAAGCCGGATTAAAAGAAGGGGATCATATTTTGTCCATTAACGGTTCCACCATGAATACCTGGATGGATGTGGTGAGTAAAGTAAGTAAATCACCTGGGGAAAAAATGACCTTTATCATTGATCGAAACGGGGAACAATCACAAGTATTTATCACGCCTAAGCTAGAAAAAGAACGTGGGAAAATTGGCGTTTATCAACCGACTTCACAATCACCTGTTGGAGCAGTGAAATATGGATTGAAAACAACCTATGAATTTTCCCGTTTAATATACGACAGTTTAGTGAAGTTATTTACAGGGAAAGTGTCTGTTGAAGAACTCTCAGGACCTGTAGGTATTTTTGATATGACCTATAAAGTAGCGGAAAATGGAATAGCCATGTTATTGCAATGGGCTGCTGCATTAAGTGTGAACCTGGGAATTGTGAATTTGCTGCCTCTGCCAGCCTTAGATGGAGGGCGTTTAGTCTTCATTGGGATCGAAGCAGTCAGGGGAAGACCTGTTGATCCCCAAAAAGAAGGATTGGTGCATCTTCTTGGATTCGCATTATTAATGTTGTTAATCTTAGTTGTGACATGGAATGACATACAAAGAGTATTTAATGGATAAAAACAGTGCATTGTACGGTTTGTAGGAGGTAGAATGACGTTGAGACAAACAAAGATGTTTCTTCCAACATTAAGGGAAGTGCCCTCAGAAGCGGAAATTATTAGCCATCAATTAATGGCCCGTTCCGGAATGATTCGGCAATTAGTGTCTGGGGTATATACCTATATGCCATTAGGACACCGGGTTCTTCGGAAAGTGCAACAAATAGTGCGGGAGGAAATGGATCGGGCCGGTGCCCAAGAAATTTCCATGCCAGCCATCCAACCTGCTGAATTATGGCAAGAAACGGAACGCTGGGATGCCTATGGTCCTGAATTGATGCGATTAAAAGACCGACATCACCGGGATTTTGTATTAGGACCTACCCATGAAGAAGTAGTGACCAGCCTTGTTCGGGATAATATAAATACGTATAAGAAGTTGCCTATTAACCTGTATCAAATCCAAACCAAGTTTCGTGATGAAGTTCGTCCCCGTTTTGGAGTTATTCGTGCCAGGGAATTTATTATGAAAGACGCCTATTCCTTTGATACCACAAGGGAGGGCCTGGATCAGAGCTATGAGGATATGTACAATGCTTATAAGCGAATCTTTACCCGCGTTGGCTTGAATTTCCGTCCTGTAGAAGCAGATGCTGGGGCAATTGGTGGAAAAGGTACCCACGAGTTTATGGCATTATCTGATATTGGGGAAGATACCATTGCTTATTGTGATTCGTGCGATTATGCAGCTAATTTAGAAAAAGCAGAAGTCGTATTTAAAGCTGTTGAAACGAACCAGACGGAAGAAAAATCCCTCGAAAAAGTGAGTACTCCTGGGGTTAAAACCATTGAGCAACTGGTTGGATTTTTCGGCAAAGGCGCTGATTCCTTTATTAAAGCTGTAGCCTTTCATGTAGATGGACAACTTGTGATTGCTCTGGTACGTGGAGACCACGAAATTAATGATATAAAATTGAAGAATATGTTTGATGCCAATGTGGTTACAATGGCTTCAGATGAAGAATTAATCGCTCATGGATTAACCTCTGGTTTTATTGGACCCATCAATGTCTCTGACAAAGTTCAAGTGGTGGCAGATATTGCTGTACAAAATATGGTGGATGTAATTTGTGGGGCAAATGAGGCCGATTATCATTTTGCCAATGTGAAGCCAGGACGGGACTTCCAAATTGCTAGAACTGGGGATCTTCGCAATATTCAAGAAGGGGATGAATGTCCTCGTTGTGGAGGCGAAATTTTATTTGCCCGTGGAATTGAAGTGGGGCATGTGTTTAAATTAGGGATCCGTTATAGCGAAAAAATGGGCGCCAAGTTCCTTGATGAAAACGGAAAGGAAAAACCAATGATTATGGGTTGTTACGGCATTGGTATTTCCCGTGCAGTAGCCGCTTCTGTGGAACAAAATCATGATGAAAATGGCATCATCTGGCCATGGACCATTGCACCTTTCCACATTCACCTTATTCCCGTCAATGTTAAAAACGATGAGCAACGGATGTTGGCAGAAGAACTTTATGAAAAACTGCAAAATGCAGGTTTTGAGGTGCTTCTAGATGACCGTCCAGAACGGGCTGGCGTTAAATTTAAAGATGCAGATCTAATTGGTATTCCATTACGGGTTGTCGTCGGTGGAAAAGCTGCCGAAAAACAGGTTGAATGTAAAGTAAGAAAAACCGGAGAAGCCCAGGATTTGCATGTAGATGCTGTTCTTAACTATTTAAATGAAAAATCTGCAGAACTGATTGCAGAATGCCAATAAAATTCTTTCGTAGTACTCCTTATTCCAGGAGTACTACTGTTATTTTAAGATAGAGAGGGTGGGTAAAACATGGAAAAAGGAGCTTCTCAAGAGCCATTTCATTTGCTTCTAAAGCAATTAGCCATACCACCTGAGTTTACAGAGAGGTATTTTTCACAGGGGAAAATTGAAAAAGTAGAAGTTTATCGCCAGAGTAAAAAATGGGAGTTTCATTTCCTTTTGCCTGAAATTCTTCCATCAGAGATTTTCAGTGCTTTCCATGCAAAACTTACGGAAGCTTTTCGAGAAATCGCACATATATCCTATCGTTTTCGATACTTGAAGGAGTTTTCTGTTCCTGATTTTTTCGATGAATATTGGGGATTAATCCTGGAAAAATCCACACCTCAATTAAACTCAACAGTGACTGCGTTAAAGGATATTTCCTTAGATTTCAAACCCAATGGGGTAGAACTTATTTTACCTAATGAAATCACCCTTGAGATGTTAAAGAAAAAGAATGCTATACCCCATTTACAAGAGTGGGTAGAAAGAATAAGTGGAGTAAAGGTGAAGATGGGCTTCACTGTGAAGGAAAATCCTGAATTCTATCAGAAGTTCATAGAAAATCGGGAGGAAGAAGACAGGAAAAGGGCCATGGAGGCTCTTGTGGAAAAGGAAAAAGAACCTGTTTCTTCACCAGAGAACGATGTTCCTACGCTGTTACAGTTAGGCTATGAAATTAAAGAAGAGCCTGTCCCTATTCGCCAAATTCAGGATGAAGAAGGAAGAATCGCTATTCAGGGTCTGGTGTTTGGGGCGGAGATACGGGAACTTCGCAGTGGTAGGGTTCTTTGTATTTTTAATGTAACGGATTATACAGATTCTCTCCAGGTTAAAATGTTTGCTGGAGATAAAGAAGATATTCCGAAATTAAAAGGAATCAAAAATGGGGCCTGGGTGAAAGTCCGGGGCAATGTCCAGTTAGACACTTATGTGAAAGATTTGGTCATGAACGCCCGTGATTTAAATGAGGTGAAAGCACCTCCAGGTCGGGAAGACAATGAAGTAGAAAAAAGGGTAGAGTTCCATTGCCATACCAATATGAGTGCCATGGATGGGTTGGCGTCTGCAGAACGATTAATTAAACAGGCGGCAAAATGGGGCCATAAAGCCATTGCTATTACAGACCATGCAGTTGCCCAATCTTTCCCTGAAGCCTATTCAGCTGGCAAAAAAAATGGAATTAAAATTCTTTATGGTGTGGAAGCGAATGTGATTTCTGATTCCACACAAATCGTATATCAAGAACAGGAACGGGAATTGGCTGCAGATACCTATGTTATTTTTGACGTTGAGACCACGGGTTTATCTGTCGAAAGTAATACCATTATTGAGTTAGCTGGTGTCAAGATGAAAGAAGGGCAGATCATGGACCGCTTTGAGTCCTTTGTGAAACCCCATCAACATATTCCAGCCAACATCACTAAACTAACAGGCATTACCAATGAAATGGTAGCTGATGCACCTGAATTGGATTCCGTGGTTAAGGGTTTCCTGGATTTTGTCGGGGATGCTGTTCTTGTGGCCCATAACGCCCGTTTTGATATGGGCTTTTTACAGGCAAGTTGCAAAAAGATTAATATTGAACCTGTAAGTAATGCCTTTTTAGATACATTGGAATTGGCACGTTTCTTATATCCTAGTTTACGAAACCATCGATTAAATACATTAGCAGATAAGTTGAAAGTAAGCTTAGAGAACCACCATCGTGCTGTGGATGATTCAGAAGCCACCGGGCATATTTTCTTTCATATGTTGAAGGAAGTTTTGGCGAAAAATATCACCAGACTTACACAATTAAATGAAAACGTAGGGTTAGACTTGCAAAACTCCCGTCCTTTTCATTGCAATATCTATGCATTAAATGAAGTAGGCTTAAAGAATTTATACAAAATCATTTCACTGGCACACACAGAGTATTTATACCGAACCCCACGGATTCCTCGGTCCATCGTAAATAAAATGCGAGAAGGATTGCTGATTATTTCTGGATGTGAAAAAGGGGAATTCTTTGAAACGGTATTAAATAAAAGTTATGAGGAAGCACGTGAGACTGGCCGTTTTTATGATGTGTTAGAAATCCAACCTATTGAAATTAATGCCCATTTAATCGAAAAACAATTGGTAGCAAATGAAGCGACCTTGATTGAAGCCAATCGGAAAATCATTCGTATTGGCGAGGAATTAGGCCTCCCTGTGATTGCAACAGGTAATGTTCACTATGTGGATCCCAATGAGAAATTGTTTCGGGACATTTTAATTAATGGAATTACCGGTTTTAGCCCATTAAAAGATCAACGAAAACCAGAAGCCCACTTCCGCACGACAAAGGAAATGTTAGATGAGTTTTCTTATTTAGGGGAAGAAAAAGCCCGGGAAGTAGTCATCACCAATCCTTCCCTTCTTGTGGACCGTTTTTCCGAACTGAAAATTATTCCAGATGAATTGTTTACCCCTCGCATTGAAGGGGCGGAAGAAGAAATGCGGACCATGAGTTATACAAGAGCCAAAGAATTGTATGGGGACCCCCTTCCTGAAATCGTAGAGAAACGATTAGAAAAAGAACTTCATAGTATTATTACCCATGGGTTCTCGGTTATTTATCTTATTTCTCATAAACTTGTAAAAAAATCCATTGATGATGGGTATCTGGTTGGGAGCCGTGGCTCTGTAGGTTCGTCTTTTGTTGCCACCATGACAGATATTACAGAAGTAAATCCCTTGCCACCTCATTATCGCTGTCCATCTTGCAAATATAGTGAATGGTTCTTAAAAGGGGAGTATGGTTCAGGATTTGATTTGTCTGGGAAAACCTGTCCTCAATGTGGGGAGACCTTAATTGGGGATGGCCATGATATACCTTTTGAAACCTTCCTGGGCTTTAAAGGGGATAAGGTTCCTGATATTGATTTGAACTTTTCGGGTGAATATCAACCTCAAGCCCATAACTATACGAAAGTATTGTTTGGGGAAGACAAAGTGTTCCGTGCAGGGACCATTGGTACTGTTGCTGACAAAACAGCCTATGGTTTTGTGAGAAAGTTTGCCGAGGAAAAAGGGTATCAATGGCGAGGAGCTGAGATGCAGCGATTAGCCGAAGGGTGTACCGGGGTTAAAAGGACCACAGGACAGCATCCTGGGGGCATTATTGTTGTACCTGATTATAAAGAGATTTATGATTTTTGCCCCATTCAGTTCCCAGCAGATGATAGAACGGCAGAATGGAAAACTACTCATTATGACTTCCATTCGATCCATGATAATCTGTTAAAACTTGATATTCTGGGCCACGACGATCCCACTGTAATCCGCATGTTACAAGATTTAACGGGGTTAGATCCTAAAACCATTCCTGTCGGGGACCCCAAAGTCATGCAAATTTTTAACGCAACAGACGTTTTAGGGGTAACCCCGGAGCAAATTGATAGTAACGTAGGAACCCTGGGCATTCCGGAGTTCGGCACTCGTTTTGTACGGCAAATGTTAGAAGATACCCGTCCTTCTACTTTTGCGGAACTTGTGCAAATTTCCGGTCTTTCCCATGGCACAGACGTTTGGCTCAATAATGCCCAGGAATTGGTGAGAAAAGGAACCTGTGAATTAAAAGATGTTATTGGTTGCCGGGATGATATCATGGTGTATTTAATGCATAAAGGTTTGGAACCATCTCTTGCCTTTAAGATCATGGAATCTGTACGGAAAGGGAAAGGCTTAACCCCTGATATGGAAGAGGAAATGAAGGCAAATAATGTGCCTGATTGGTATATTTGGTCCTGTAAACAGATTAAATATATGTTCCCGAAAGCCCATGCCACTGCCTATGTATTAATGGCAGTACGGATTGCCTGGTTTAAGGTGAATCGTCCTATTGAATATTACGCAACTTATTTTACCGTTCGTGCTGATGATTTTGATATTTCTATTGCCGTTCAGGGATCTGACTCCATTCGGGCACAAATAAAAGAAATAACAGAAAAGGGAAACGAAGCCTCTCCAAAAGAGAAAAACATGATTACAGTGCTGGAGTTGTGTTTGGAAATGTGCGAACGGGGATTCTCTTTTAAAAATATTGATTTATACCGTTCTCATGCCTCGCGTTACATTATTGATGGCAATTCATTAATTCCACCATTTAATGCCCTGGCTGGGGTAGGCACTAGTGCGGCAGAAAATATTGAGAATGCACGGAATCAAGGTGAGTTTCTTTCAATTGAAGATTTACAACAGAAAGCAAGGATTTCTAAATCTGTTGTAGAATTATTAGTAGAACAAGGGTGTTTAAAAGATTTACCTGAAACAAACCAACTTTCCTTGTTCTAATCCCTGTTGTTATTGATTGGATGAAATGGTTATGGTATAATGCATTTGGTAATACTGTTGTTATACAAATTATCAAGCGTTATTTCAAGAGTGGGGAAACCCACTCTTTCGTTTTATTCTTTATTACTTGTTATATGAAATAACTATTGAAAGACCTTTTTTTGAGGGGGATTAACCTTGAGTACGAATATAGTTGCTCTCACTGAGCAATTAGTGGAACCTATTATGCAAGAACAAGAACTTGAATTAGTTGAAGTTCAATTTGTGAAAGAAGGAAAGAACTGGTTTCTCCGGGTCATCATTGACAAGGAGGGTGGTGTGGATATCGACGATTGTGGACGGGTGAGTGAACAACTAAGCAAAAAGTTAGATGAAATTGATCCTATTACCAATCCATATTTTCTTGAAGTGTCTTCACCTGGTGCGGAGCGCCCATTGAAGAATGAAAAGGATTATACCCGTGCCATTGGCAAACATGTCCATATTACCACATATGAACCTATTAATGATGCCAGGGTTTTCGAGGGTGAATTGCTTTCATTTAATGGTAATGAACTAGAAGTGAAAGAGATCAAAACCACGACAGTTATTCCAATAGATAAAGTTGCAAGTGCTCGTCTAGCTGTGGTTTTTTAATGTGTTGAAGGGAGGAACGGGCAAAAAATGAAAATCAACTTTTTTGAAGCCCTTGAAGCGATTGTTAAAGAAAAAGGGATTAGTAAAGATGTTTTATTAGATGCGATTGAAGCGGCTCTCGTTTCAGGATATAAACGCAATTTTAATTCTGCACAAAATGTTCGTGTGCAAATCAGCGCTGAAATGCAGGCGGTTAAAGTATTTGCCAGAAAAACGGTAGTAGAAGAAGTAACAGATTCCCGCACTCAAATATCTATTTATGAAGCCCATGAAATGGATCCTAACTATGTCGTGGGCGATATTATTGATATAGAGGTTACACCAAAGGATTTCGGCAGAATTGCTGCACAAACTGCCAAACAAGTGGTAACCCAACGCATCCGTGAAGCAGAACGGGGCATGATTTATAGCGAATTTATTGACCGTGAACAAGATATTATTACAGGTACGTATCAGCGTCAAGATGCCCGTTTTTACTACATAGACCTGGGTAAAGCAGAAGCACAAATGCCCCTTAATGAAAAAATGCCAGGCGAAAATTTCAAACAAGGGGATCGTGTTAAAGCATTCATTACCAAAGTTGACAAAACAACAAAGGGTCCACAAATTTTTATTTCTCGCACACATCCAGGACTATTAAAACGTCTTTTTGAACTGGAAGTTCCAGAAATTTTCGATGGAACCGTTGAAATTAAGTCCGTAGCACGGGAAGCAGGGGATCGCTCAAAAATTGCTGTCTATTCTTCAGATTCTAATGTAGACCCTGTGGGTGCCTGTGTAGGACCTAAAGGCATGCGGGTACAAACTGTGGTACAAGAGTTAAAAGGGGAAAAAATCGATATTGTAGAATGGTGTGAAGACCCTGCTGCCTATGTAGCAAATTCACTAAGCCCTTCTAAAGTTCTCCATGTTTCTGTTTATGAAAATGAAAAAATGACCCGGGTTGTTGTACCTGATTTCCAATTATCCTTAGCCATTGGGAAAAAGGGACAGAACGCTCGCCTTGCCGCGAAATTAACAGGATGGAAGATTGACATTAAGAGTGAATCTCAGGCAAAAGAAGAAGGATTTGATTATAGCAAACCCATTGCTATTGTTACTGGGGAAAAAGAAATTCTCCATGAAGAAACACCTGAATTGGAAAGGAGATCGGAAGAGCGTCGTGTAGGGAAAGAGTGTAGATCTCGGTGGTC
>CALNBV010000250.1 GCA_937874515.1 uncultured Paenibacillaceae bacterium
GAAACAATTCATTACCAATGCAGGTTTTGCGGATCTTTTTATCGTCTATGCCAAAGTAGATGGGGAGAAATTCACTGCTTTTATTGTGGAAAGGGGCTATCCCGGGGTTTCTGTGGGACCGGAAGAAAAGAAAATGGGGATTAAAGGTTCATCAACCTGTCCATTGAATCTGGATCAAGTTCCTGTTCCTGTTGGCAATGTGTTAGGCGAAATTGGAAAAGGGCATCAAATTGCCTTTAATATATTAAATATTGGCCGTTATAAGTTAGGCATCGGCACCATAGGGGCCTGTAAGTGGGCCATTGAAGAAGCGGTGGTTTATGCCAATCAACGGCAACAATTTCAAACCCCGATCTCCCGTTTCCCTCTCATTCAGAAAAAAATAGCCGATATGGCCATTCGTACCTTTATAAGTGAAAGCCTTACTTATCGAACAGGCGCTTACTTAGAAGAATCGGTGAATAAGATTGATTTGACAGGATTTGCAGCAAAGGCTTCCGCTAAAGCTATCGAGGAACATGCTATGGAGTATTCTATTGCCAAAGTATTTGGTTCCGAAGCCCTGGATTTCGTTGCTGATGAAGGGGTGCAAATCCATGGGGGATACGGCTATATTGCCGAATATCCCATTGAACAAATATACCGAGATTCACGGATCAATCGAATCTTTGAAGGAACCAATGAAATCAATCGCCTGTTGATTCCATCCACCCTCTTCAAAAGAGCCATGCAAGGGCGCTTGCCTTTAATGGCAAAACTTCAATCCTTGCAAAAAGAGCTTATTTCTTTTTCTAATGAACGGCCTGAGGGAGTCTTAGGTGAAGAAAGAAGAATGGTGGAAGCGGCGAAGAAAATCGCCCTTTTTACGGGCGGAACAATGGTTGAAAGGTTTGGCCCTAAATTAGAAAGCCAGCAAGAATTATTGGAGAACCTGTCTAATTTAATCATTACTGTCTATGCCATGGATTCCGCACTGCTTCGTGCACGAAAGAATGCCGAAAAAATAGGAGAAGAAGCAGCCAGCCATCAGATCAATATGGTACAGGTATTTATCCGGGATGTATGGGGCCAAATGGAAAAATGGGGGAAAGAAATACTAATTGGTTGCCATGAAGGGGATGAATTACGGACCCGATTAACGATTTTGAAAAAAATGCTGCGTGCAGATCCAGTGAATACAATCCAGTTAAAACGGAAGATTGCTGAGGAAATTATTAAAGAAGAAAAATACAATAGCTTGTAACACTTCTTTCTAATTTTTCCTGCTATAATGTATGGGAAATAATACATTATATAGGGGGCAATTGTTATGCAATTACAAAGACAGGAAAGACCTGCAGGTTTCTGGATCCGTCTAGGAGCAGCAATATTGGATGGTATTATTGTTGGTATTCCTTTAGCTATTCTCCTTACCTTACTGGGGGGAGGAGGCAGCGTTGAAGAAATGATACAGAGTAATGGGGTTGTAGATCCAGCTCAACTGCAACAATACTTGACTGCAAATGGTATTATTTCTTTGATTTCTCTGTTATATGGTCTCTTACTGCCTACTTTGTGGAATGGATATACCCTGGGAAAACGAATTGTGGGAATTCATATTGTGAAAGCAAACGGTGATAAAGTATCTTTTGGAACCATGTTAATGAGAAATATTGTTGGTGGGATTGTTGAATTGATTGCTTTATGGGGCTTAGTCAGTTTAATTATGATTATTGCACGCAAAGATAAACGAACCCTTCATGACCTGGTAGCTGGTACTCAAGTAACCTATGTAATTAAATAAAATAAAAACAAAAAAAGGCTTGATCACTATGATCTAGCCTTTTCTTACATTATAATTATAGATTTTTAAAGTTTTCGATAATCGTCTCGTAAACGTCTTCTCTTCCTGCATAATTTTCGGGTTTGTAGTGTTCGTGAACCCAATTCATTAATTCTGGGCGAGAATGAAATGTATAGGTATCTTCCCCCCATATGCTGGAAATTTCACGGACAGTAATTTTAGCTCCGATGATTTCTGCTGTAACCATATTCCATTTATCTTCTTTATATATTGAATGAATCTTGCCAGCCATATTCTTACAACCAATCCTTTCTAACAGGTGTATTTTGTAATTTTATCCCTTGACCATAGGAAAAGCAAGAATTAAGATGGACTTTAGATTGGAGTGATTGTCATGGACATCGAACATAATGAGTATCAGGATACTAATCCATATACAGTTGAACAACCCCAGGGAGAAAAACCAGCAGGATTTTGGATTCGCCTGGCCGCCTCTTTGCTTGATGGTGCTATTCTTGGGATTCCAATTACAGTTGTTCTATTTATTATGGGGGTGTTATTCTCAGCCTCATTAACGGAAATCAACGAAGAGGATCTCATTGCTGTTTTAACAGTTTTCTTTCTTACTTTGATGTACGTTGCATTATTTATTGTTTCCTTATTATATTATATGGTTTTGCCTATGTATTGGAATGGGTATACCCTGGGCAAGAAAATCGTTGGCATTCGCATTGCGAGAATGGATGGGAAAAAGATTACTTTTTCCACCATGTTATTAAGATATGTGGTTGGCATGCTGATTGTGGACCAGGTTGCCCTGGGGGGATTAGTTAGTGCAATTATGGTTGGTGCTACTGAAGAAAAACGATCCTTACATGATTTGATTGCGGAAACGAAAGTCGTCTACGATAAATAATATTGAAGTTGTCCTCCATGAAGGGATGACATGAAACACTCGCCAGTGGCATATTCTTTATTTGAATAGCTTATCTATTCGAAAAAGGAATAGGAGGGTGTTATGAGTACAGGTGCAAATTTAGAAAGACCTGCAGGATTTTGGATTCGTTTTGCAGCCCAACTGATTGATGGGATTATTGTAGGAATCCCAACATCCATTATTTATTTTGCCATTCTTGTTCCTGCCATTGTTTCCACTGCTAACTCCAGTTATACCACCGATGGATATGTAGACCCAACACCAATTATTATGTCTTCATTTATTGTGATGCTGATTATTGTTGTTATTCAGCTATTATATTTTATCCTGATTCCCGCTTTATGGAATGGATTTACTCCGGGTAAAAGAATTGTTGGGATTCGCATTGCAAAAGTGGATGGGGGAAAAGTAGGATTTGGCACTATGCTTTTACGTTGTTTAATTGGGGGAATTGCCGATTCAATCGCATTAAGTGGTCTCGTTAGTTTAATTTTATTATTAAGCCGTGATGACAAACGGACATTACATGATTTAATTGCAAACACATACGTAAAATATGAGAAATAAGTAGTTAAAGAGAATGCAGATCTTTTCTGCGTTCTCTTTTACCTATCATATATACTGGATAGGGTTGGCGGAATCATTGTTTTCGAATATGATAAGGGATAAGGTCTCATTATTCTACTATTTATAGGTGATTTTATTGTTAACGAAAGCACAAATTCGACAAATCCTTGATACCATGGGGGACATGTTTCCCGATGCCCATTGTGAATTAAATCACGTCAATTCTTTTGAATTAACGATTGCTGTCTTATTATCGGCCCAATGTACGGATGCTCTTGTGAATCGTGTTACAGCTAATTTATTTAAGAAATATCGTACTCCTGAGGATTATCTTGCTGTTCCCCTGGAGGAATTAGAACAAGATATCCGTAGCATTGGCCTTTACCGAAACAAAGCAAAAAATATTCAAAAACTGTGCCAGCTTCTCCTGAACGAATATAAAGGGGAAATTCCCCGGGAGCATCAAGAGTTAGTGAAATTGCCTGGTGTGGGCCGCAAAACAGCGAATGTGGTGGTTTCTACGGCCTTTGGCGTACCTGCTATAGCAGTAGATACCCACGTGGAAAGAGTCTCCAAACGGTTAGGGATTGCCCGCTGGAAGGACAACCCATTGCAAGTGGAAGAAACCCTAATGAAAAAATTTCCCCGGGAAGAATGGTCACTTGCACATCATCGCTTTATTTTTTTTGGACGGTATCACTGTAAAGCGCAAAATCCCCAGTGTGTTGCCTGTCCTTTATCTCATCTTTGCCGGGAAGGCAAAAAAAGATTGAAAACAACGTAGAATTGGTTACCGGGTAGGTTTATGTCATAACTCTCTCCCTTTACGAATAAGTTTAGATTGTCCAAGGGGACAAGAACTTTTTAAAGGGGGAGTTTTGTTTTGTTAAGTTTTGGTGATAGGTTTGTGGCACTATGCTTTTTTTTAGTTTTATTACTTACAGTAATTATTAGCCTGAGAGTGTTTCTAGTCCATTCTGAGACCAAAGACACAACTCAGGTTTCTTTATTGTCTGAACAAAAATCAAAATCTGCCAAGATGATGTTTCGAGAAGAACGAAAAGAGATGATGCTGGCTGCCAGGGGTGGGGGAGTAGAGGATCGAAGAAAGGAGATGGCCCGTCGCTTGGAAGCCCAGCATAAAGCGGCCAAAGCTGCGGCCAAAGTGGAGGAGGAAAGAAAACTGGCAGAGCTACGTAAATATAGCGAATCAGAAATTCAAATGTTAGCTCGCATCATTGTTGCTGAAGCAGAAGACCAATCTTATCAAGGAAAAGTAGCAGTAGGTGGAGTGGAGTGGTGATGAATCGGGTAAAAAGCCACAAGTTTCCTAATACTATCCGTGGTGTGATTTATCAAAAAGGCCAGTTTTCTCCCATATCTAATGGACGGTTTTATCGGGTACAGGTAACACAGGAAGATATTGAGGCAGCGAAAGCAGCCATTATGGGTGAAGATCCATCCCACGGTTCTCTCTTCTTCTATGATCCACGAATTGCAACCGATGGATGGATTTTCACAAGACCAGTCAATAGGGTCATCGGTGACCATAATTTTGCCAGTTGATGTTGCCAAAAAACTTGTCCTGTTCCAGTAATCTAATATAATATAAAAGAACGTATAGGTAATGATTGGCAATGTAACTTAAAATAGAAGGGAGGAAGTGGCGAAATCATAAGCCACGACCCACTATGGAAGAAATGAAACAGGCGGTATTACCGAAACGGGAAGAAGTCCCTTCTCATTTGAAATGGAAATTAGAGGACATTTTTCCTGACGACCAATCCTGGGAAGAGGCCTTTAAAAAAGTAGGGGAATTAGCCAATTCTATTAAAGGATTTTCTGGCCGTCTACATGAATCTCCCGAAATTCTGGCAGATTGTCTGAAGCTATATGAAGAATTACAGTTAACCAACGAAGGGGTGTATGTGTATGCACGTATGCGCCGTGATGAAAACAATAACAATCCAGTTTATCAGGGATTAACAGACCGGGCCTCATCCCAAAATATCCAGGCGATGAGTGCAACTTCTTTTCTTACTCCAGAAATTCTGTCTTTGCCTGATGAAACATTGGATTCCTATCTGAAAAATCCTGCTTTGTTGCCCTATGAATTTTTCTTATCAGAAATTCGTCGCCAAAAGGAACATGTACTCAGTGCAGCTGAAGAGAAAATTATTGCTCAAGCTGGTGAACTGGCTCAGGCTCCTATGACTATTTTTGGCATGTTAAATAATGCGGATATATCTTTTCCTTTTATTAAAGATGAAAAGGGGAATGAAGTACAATTAACCCATGGCCGTTATATTCAATTTATGGAAAGCCAGGAACGAAGAGTAAGAAAAGAGGCTTTTGATACCATGTATAGTACCTATCAAAAGCAAAGAAATACCCTGGCATCTATTTTGAATTCAAGTGTAAAAAAAGACGTTTTTTATAGCCGGGTGCGTCATTATCCTTCCGCACTTGCTTCCTCACTGGATGATAATAATATTCCAGTTGATGTGTACACCAACTTAATTCAAGCGGTTCGGGATCAATTGCCTTCCATGCACCGATATGTTTCTTTGCGGAAAAAACTGCTAGGTGTGGATGAGTTGCATATGTATGACCTATACACACCTATGGTTCAGGATATCAATTTCAAGGTGGACTATGAGGAAGCGAAAGAAGTTGTACGTAAGGGACTGGAAGTTCTTGGAGAAGATTATCAACAGGTTCTGGAAAGGTCCTATGAAGAGGGTTGGATTGATGTTGTTGAAAATGAAGGGAAGACCAACGGTGCTTATTCCTGGGGGTCTTACGGCACCCATCCTTATGTATTGTTAAATTATCAAAATAACGTGAATAACCTCTTCACGTTAGCCCATGAAATGGGTCATGCTATGCATTCCTATTATAGTGATTTAAATCAGCCTTATCTTTATGCCCAGTATAAAATATTTGTGGCTGAAGTGGCTTCTACTGTTAATGAATCCCTTGTCATGGATTACATGTTGAAAACCACAACAGATCCGAAGAAGCGGATGTATCTGGTGAATTACTATTTAGAACAGTTCCGTGGCACCATTTATCGGCAAACCATGTTTGCGGAATTTGAAAAAATCATCCATGAAAAGGTGGAAAAAGGCGAGCCTTTAACTGCAGATATTCTTTGTGAGATTTATAAGGATTTAAATGTGGATTATTATGGTCCTGATATGGTCATTGATGATGATATTAAAATGGAATGGGCACGTATTCCCCACTTCTATACCAGTTTTTATGTGTATCAATATGCCACTGGATTTTCCGCAGCAACAGCCTTAAGCCAACAAATGCTGAATGAAGGAAAGCCTGCGGTAGAACGGTACTTGAATTTCCTAAAAAGCGGCGGTTCTGATTATCCAATCTCTCTTCTGCAAAATGCAGGGGTTAATATGATGACACCAGAGCCAGTAACTGCAGCCCTTCAGGTATTCGCCAAATTATTAGATGAAATGGAAACCCTGTCCTAATAATTGAAATGAATTGTAAAGAAAGTGACCATACTAGTATGTGTGGCACTTTCTTTTTTTTATATAAATTTTTAAGGGGTACCAATTCATGTGGAAATATGTACGAACATTTTTATATATCACATTGGGTAGTTTTCTTTATTCCATTGCTTTAAATTTATTCTTTGTTACCAACCATTTGGCTCAAGGTGGGATTACAGGGGTTTCCTTGCTTCTTCACTATCTCTTTAAAACACCCATTGGTTTAATGATTATTTTGATGAATATTCCTATTTTTATATTAGGATATATTCGGTTAGGAAAAGGGTTTCTGTTATATAGTGCCTATGGGATGCTGTCTGTTTCTATCTTAATTGATGTAACATCATATATGCATATGGAGCCCTTACAAAATGTAATATTGGCCCCTATTTATGGTGGAATTATTGGGGGATTGGGAGTAGGTTTAATTTTAAGAGTTGGGGGGACAACGGGAGGGGTAGATATTATTGCCCGCGTTCTGCAAACTCGATTTCGTGGATTAGAAATGGGAAAATTGATTGCTGTGATTGATTTTACAATCATTGGTCTTTCTTCCTTTATCGTTGGGCTTGAAAAAGCCATGTTAACAAGTGTTGCTGTTTATGTAAGTTCTCGCGTCGTCGATTTAATTTTAACAGGGGTGCAACAATCCCGTAGCGTGATGATTGTTTCGCAAAAAACTGAGGAAATCAATAAATTGATTCAAAAGGAATTGGTGCGTGGGGTCACTATGTTACATGCAATGGGAGGATACACGAAAAAAGAAGGAGAAGTCATTATGGTGGTTGTGCAAATGTATGAGTTGGATCGTTTGCGCAAATTAGTAAAAGAAATAGACTCCAGAGCATTTATCATGGTTTTCGAATTAAAAGAAGTCATAGGAGAAGGATTTACAACCCCATCACCTGCCCGCAAACATCTTGAACATCAAAAAGTTTAGTCAGGAAAAATATACCTGCGAAAAATGTCGAATATACTGCAACTAAAAAAAGAAACCTCTAGTCTAAATGTATGTAAAAAGCAAATAGCAAGGTGGTTCTTAATACATCCCTTCGACCGGAGGCATCGAAGGACTGCCTGGCTTAAGGCACAGACATCACGGAGGTGAACAGCATGTTATTCGGTAGCTTATTAGGAGTAGTAACAGGTCTTCTT
>CALNBV010000251.1 GCA_937874515.1 uncultured Paenibacillaceae bacterium
TCAGCAAGAGATTGTTGGAGAAGTTGCACCAAATCCACCTTTTTCTTATCTAATTCAATATTTCCGCTGGCCATTTTCGAAGCTTCAAACAAGTCATCAATTAACACTTTTAACCGCTTTGATTTTCGGTCAATGATTTCAATATAGGCATCCCGTTCATCACTGGTTAGGTCAGGCTTTTTCAATAGTTCTGTATAGGTAATAATCGAAGTTAAAGGTGTGCGAAGGTCATGGCTCACATTGGTAATTAACTCGGTTTTCAACCGTTCGCTTTTTGCCTGTTCCTTTTGTGACGTTTTCACCCCATGCTTAATGGTATTAATATTCGATGCCAGGGTTGCCAGCACCGATTTTCCGTCAACAGGCAGATCTGGTTCAAAGGTCCCCTGTGCTAAATGATTGGTGTTTTCCATGATTCGATTAAAATAACCGGTCCGTCTAATAATATAGATAAAAACGGGAAGACCAATTAAGGCAGCTAAGGGAATATAGATGAGAAAACCAGCAGGTGGCTCTACAAAAATAGTAAAAGCGCCTGATCCTAACACAAAGACAATCCCTAAGAGCATGAAGACCTGTGTGCCTACCTTCCGATTTAAAAAGGCGGCCTTCATTGCACGATAAGCTTTACATGCCCAGGAAATCTTCCATTCCTCTCTTTGGCTCGGCCAATCTTTTTTTAACCGGTCTACTAAAAATTTTCCCTGGATAAGCGTTATCACAACAAGTATAGTTGTAATAAAAAATTGAACAATTCTTTCCCATACAATATAAGGATTACTCCAATCCATGTTCAGAAATTGATTACTAAGATTTGGCAATAACATTAAACTGATAATCCCCGTAAATCCACAAAACAGTATACTGACATCAATGGGGATACGATTATAATAAGGTCTCCAACTTTCGTTGATTACCGAGGAAAGAACTGTTGTTTTCTTTCCTAAATAAAGACTTAAGAAAAATGCGATTAAAGCAGCAGCCATATAAATATAAAATACAATTTGGGTTACCTGATAATTAAAATAGTCGGAGACAACCGTATAGGTGGAAGGAACTGCTTTCGTCACCGCGATTTTCCCTTCAAATGCCCTTGGGTTTTTCTTATAAAGGGATTGAAATAAATCAGGGGAATATCCAAAATCCTTTTCATAGTGTGGTAAAAGATACCTTCCATCCGTAGATACATATTCATACCCTTTAGAAGGATAGCTTTGAATAAACAACATTTTTTTAGAATTGAAGACCTGATCAAGGGGCTGGTTTTCGCCCACTTTCACGTTGGTAAACACCTTTCCCGTGTTTCTGTCTTTCAAATAATATTTAAACGTTTGTTTATATTTTTCAAGTGTGGGACGCAATTTTTCGATTTCAGTAAAATAATTTTCAATATCTTCTTCTTTTTCTTTTGCAATTTTATCCCGCACATAATCATCACTTTTAAAATTATTTGTGATATCTGCTATTTTTTGATCCCTCTCAGCGACGAGAGCATCCACAACTTCTGGTTTCCCCGCCATCTGTGCATCTTTAATCTTACCTTCATACTGGTCATGAATATTAGATACTTGTTGGGATAAATCTCCATAGCGATACCGATGCTCTTTTATTTCATCTTTGCTAACTGTAATGGCTTTCTTCGCTTCTTCTAGAGTCATGCCACTTAATTCAAATACGCTCAAATAATTTATAAATTCACTAAGTTGGCTTTGAAATTCATAGGTTTGAAAATAATCCCTTTTCACATAGCGATTGCCTTCTGTTAACCCGGTTAGAATCCCGCTGATTCCAAAAGTTAATAACAACGTCCAGGCAACGATCGCCATTCTACTTTTCCATTTTGTATCCAATTCCCCACACCACCTTTAAGTACCTTGGATTTTTCGGGTCAATCTCAATTTTTTCCCTGATTTTTCGAATATGTACAGCAACAGTATTCTCCGCATTGAAACCTGGTTCTTTCCATACCCGTTCGTAGATTTCATTTATTGAGAAAACCCGTCCAGCATTTGTCATGAGCAATTCAACGATTTTGTATTCTATAGGCGTTAACTTCACCACTTCACCGTGAGCTTTTACTTCTTTCGCTGTTGGGTCCAGGGTTAAGCCATTGAGATCGATGACCTTTTTTATTCCTTCATAGGTACCTAAACTAACATATCTCCGTAGCTGAGATTTCACCCGTGCCAGAAGTTCCATAGGATTAAAGGGCTTCGTTACATAATCATCCGCACCGATCTGCAGGCCCAAAATTTTGTCCGTATCTTCGCTTTTTGCACTTAAAATAATGATTGGAATGTTTTTCGTCTCCCGTATTTTAAAGGTGGCGGAAATGCCATCAAGACGAGGCATCATAATATCCAATAGTATGAGATGAATTTCATGTTCATTTAATTTTTCAATGGCTTCAATTCCGTCCTGCGCTTTGATCACAGTAATGCCTTCATTTTTTAAATAAATCTCAATGGCATCCCGAATTTCTTTTTCATCATCTACAACCAGTACATTATATCCGTTCATTTTTCACCCTCCTTTCTAAAGGATAACATGATTTTAGAATATTAATCTTAATAACTAGTAAGGAAGATTCTTAAGACTTTCTTAAAAAGAGAAAAAAGCAGGGTTCAGGCGGACCTGTTCCCTGCTTCCCATTTATTTTATTATCTCTTATTTTTAAACCCTTTCACCAGAGAAGAAATGGTATCAACAATATAGCCAAATACAAAGATATAGATAAATCCATTCGTCAAAAGTACCCAATTTCTTTCAAGAAGATCCATGATATCCCCAGTCACTATTCCTGTTGCGTAAAGCTCCGTTACAAAATTAGGGTTCCACAAAACAGGGTTTGTAAAGATTGCGATAGCTAATAGGATGGAAATCATATTAACGATGCCAATGAGAACGCCTAAGAAAACTGTCCATTTTCCAACCAGAAATTTCACACCATCCTTGAGGATGGACAACACGGTTAATCCTAAAATGTAAGGCAATAACTGTTGAATCCCTGTTGCAGAAAAAATGGGAACAATGGAAATAAGTTCTCCCTGGTCAAAATGATAAACACCAATCCAGTGGTTATTAAAAACAAAGATGAGGGTAAACAACACATTGAAAAAGATAGAAAATAGTGGTTCAGCCGGTTTAATTCTATATTTTTTCTCAGGGATTTCAGGCAAATCCTTTGGACTCCATTCTTTCAAATCAATTTTCACCTTCGCAAACCGTTCATTTAAGGCAAAAATAATTGTAATAATAGCAAAGCTTTGCAAAATCCCGCCAGACACACCACCCACGAATTCAAGCATACTTTCAAAAATATTCGTACCAGGATTGAAAATCAGTTCAAAAAATTTCCCAATGGCCGTAACCACAAGCAAAACAGCAACTACAATTTTGATAACGAGAAGATAGGTTTCAAAATAGGCGGGACCGATTAAATATTGCTTAAATCCTCGATATTCATTAGCTACTTGTACTGGATCTCCCAGTTCCTTTAACACGCTTTCTAAATCCCCGTTCTTTTCAGACAACATCTTTTCGATACGACGACGAAGTTCTTTTTCAGTTTCTTCTCTCTGCGTTTTAGGCAACCGCTTTGTTACTGCGTAAATATACCTTTCCATTATTTCCATTAAAATCACCCCCCATATTATACATCCTATCCTGCCGATAACAATTATTGGTTCATTAAGCTATACGTTCTAAAAAAAAGTATAGTTACAGAAAGAAAAATAGGCTAGCACCTAAAATAGGCCGATGCTTTAAAAGCATCAGCCTATTTACCTTATTATTCTCTTAAAAACTGATTAGCCCTCATTTACCCCAATTTCTACCGCTGTAAAGGTAATGGGTCCAGTAACGACTGCATCTGCTTGACCATCAAACGCTAACTCTGCAGTTAGTGTATATAGAAATACATTATCACTAGCAAACCCAGAATCTACATGAGAAATATGTGTAACTGCAGCATGATCATCCGGAAAAGCTTGAGCCGTATCTAAAGCACTATAAATCAGGGTACCAGTAACTGGGTTACCACGGAATATTTTGAATCGTACATCAACATGAGCAAATCCAGTTCCGTTCGTTACCGCATTCCAGCCTACGGTTGCATTTAACCATACCACATCATTACGATCAGAATGGATTTGTAATGTTGCTAAAGTTCTTGGCACTAGGAAATCGAGATTAATATTAGCATTCTGCACTTGGCTAAATCTAAATCTTTCAAAATCGTCGTGTTTTGACAAAGTTTAAATCACCCCCTTATTTTGTATTCTATCTATCCTATTCATAGAGTAATATTTTTGTATAAACCCTTGTCTTATTTAAAAAGCATATTTTTTCCGGTTAAACGCAAAAAAAGCTAGTGCAGCTCGTTGTCTGCATTAGCTCTTTTAACCTATATATTTATATCATACGGCTTCCGCCGTTTACGCTGATAATCTGCCCTGTCATGAAATCCGCTTCATTAGATGCCATAAAAGCTACAACATTTGCAACTTCTTCTTTCGTGCCAGGTCTGCCCATGGGAATCACATTCAACCAGTTTTCCACTAGTTCTTTGTAAGACGGGTCCTTCTCTATATTTAAAAAGCCTTCCGTAGCTATGGCTGATGGAGCAACGGTATTGACATGGATATTTTTATGGACAAACTCCATGGCAAGTCCTGTTGTTAAACCATGCACACCGCCCTTTGCTGCATTATACCCGGAATGATGGGCAATGCCTGTACGAATGGAATCCGCACCAATATTTATGATACGACCATACTCTTGCCCAATCATAATAGGCAAAACAGCCCGGCAACTCCAAATCGCCGTCCAAAGGTTCCTATCAATAGTCTCCTTTAGGGTTTCAGGCGTATGTTCTAAAAAGGGAAGGATAATTCCTCCTCCCGCATTATTAACGAGAATATCAATTCTTCCAAAGAGTTGCATTGTTTTTTTAACCATCTTATTCGCAGTTTCTTCTAAACTTAAATCACCACTAACAAATCCTGCATGGATTCCTGTTTGTGTAGCGATTTCTTCCGCTGTTTGTTGGGCAATCTCTTCTGATAAATCGGCAATCATCACATTAGATCCCTCTTGGGCCATTTTAAGAGCAATAGCTTTGCCGATCCCTTGCCCACCACCTGTAACAATGGATATTTTGTTGGCCAATCTTCCTTTACGATTCACATCGATCCTCTCCATATCTGGCCCCCTACCCTAAATAGTAAATGAGACTCGGCTATACGATGTACAAGATTGACTTAAGCAAATATTTTATATAATGATACTTACTTTACTTTGTGGACGCAACGATTCAAGAGCAAGGATGGATTTGCGATTCTTAATTTTCAATTGGCCCTTTTCTAAAACAAAACGGTGCTCATACTTGCCCACATAAGTATCCATTATTTCATAACGCATACGGTAGATAACAAAGTTAGCGTTTACAAGAATAGAATCTCCATTTTTTTTCACGATGCGCACGTTGCTAATGTGGCGACTAGTACGGGAACGTGGGAATTCCACATGACAGTATTCATTTTGTAAACGTTTCACTCGTGAATCAATACGAGAGCGATTATCTGCAACCAAGAATAACGTATTTTTTGGATCTCCATTAGGGGCATCCGTAGAAGGAACTTGATAGGTTGCATCTTCTGTCAGAAGTTGTGCCCATTCATTTAAACGGCCTTGATCCAATAAATCTGCTTCCATATATAAAAAATCCTCAACTTGTTCACGGGTAATCTTCATTTTTATTCCTCCTCTGTTCTTTTTTTTCTTACTATTTACTTAACACTTCAGATTCCTTTTCTTTACTCATTAACTCTGCCCATCTCCGCCAAAATCCTCTCATTTGCTCTTCATCGGTTGTCGTTGCCTCTTCCTTATGCATTCCTCTTGAGATATCTTGCCATTGCACCTCTGGCATGGTACTAAAACCAAGTTGGCATGCTTCCAAGGATTCAATATCATCTGGCGTAGCAAATCCACCAGGTCCAATAAATGTCAGGAAAGTGTCCAGCCTTCTAGCTCTTAAACTTTCAGGTTCATCTTTCGGACCCAATGCCCAGGCAGTTACATCCATCGAATCGGGTGACACTGGATCAAAAGTCCGAATGGTCAATGACATGATATCGTTAATAATAAGATTTGGGAAAATCCATAAATTACGATTTCGTTCTGCCATTCGGAAAGCTTGTTCTGCATCAAGACGTTGTTCTAATTCTTTTTTAATTTCTTCTACTTCTAATCTTGCTTCTTCGCCCCAGGAAGGAATCCATTTCGCAACAGGACGTCCCCATGGTGCTTTATATTCAACAACGTTATGTCCATTCTCCAAAGACTTCCCATAGCCTACAACCCCAGAAGATACATCAAGTCCATCATCAATCAAAAATTCGAAATAGGTGGCATGGTTATGTGCTGCATGATAACCATCAATACTATTCTCGCCTAATAGTTTCCAATTAGCGCGAATGCTATATTTTTGTGACCCCCCAATAACCTCCATTCCGTTCGGTGATTGTTCCGCTACTAGATCTAAATATTCTTTCGCATTTCCCAGGTAATCTTCTAAAGACTCAGCATTTTTATCGAAGTTAACAAAAACAAAACCTTTATAACTTTCACTTCTCGCTTCGTACATGTTTAATTCTTTTTTATCGAAGTGACCTCCGTAGGCAGCTTGATGAGGGACACCAATTAATTCCCCATCGTTTTTAAAGGACCAGGCATGGTAACAGCAAAGGAAGGTTTTTGAATTTCCTTTTTCTTCTCGACAAACCAATGCTCCCCGGTGTGTACATGTATTTAATAGAGTGTGAAAGCGGCCATCGGCATCACGTGTCAGAATGACAGCTCGTCCAGCAACTTTACGTGTTACATAGTCATGTGGATTAGGAATTTCAGATTCATGTCCAACATAAATCCAACATTTAGAGAAAATATTTTCCCGTTCCATTTTTAAAATTTCTGAATCCACAAAAGTAGAACGATGGACAAGAAACTTGTTTTTCATTTTATTTTCAATTACTAATTCATTTGCATTTTTCATAAATAAACGCCTCCCCATTTGTAATAGAAATTTAAAGAGATTAAGTAGTCAGTTGAACTTATTTGTTGCCCCCTATTAATTCTTTAATGTGTAAGAAGATGCCCCCTCCTTTTTTATAAATGAAAACGTATTCATGAATTATAATCTGATTTTTCAGAATTATTGTTCTGCAGTAATGTTAACATTCCAAATAGATTTACGTCCAATCGTTATAATCTTAAGTATCTAAAGGTTTCAATAGAAGTTTTCTATCTTTTCAACTGAGTATGTCTTCGGTCTAAAAACTTATCAAAAAAGATTTGATCTGTAACAACACCACATTCATTCAACTTATTTATCGCTGCATCAATCATTCCTGGAGGTCCACATAGATATGCATTACTAGAAGATACCTGAATACCTGACTGATCTAGGATATATTCTGTAACTAAACCACGGGAACCTGTCCAATCGTTATCCAATGGTTCTTCGGACAATACAGGAACAAAATGGAATGGTTCATTCCATGATGAAGCGATTTTGTTAATTTCATTTAAACAATAGAGGTCACGCTGCGTACGAGCGCCAAATAAAAATAATACTGGAATGTTTCCTCCTTGTTTGGACGCCTGTTCTAAAATTGACTTTATGGGAGCTAGCCCACTCCCCCCCGCAATGCAAATAATAGGTTGATCAGATGGTCGCAAATAGAAAGACCCATAAGGACCAGTAACGGTTATTTTTTCACCTGTGCGGTCAGCTCCATGGAACCAACTGCTCATCTCCCCATTAGGCACTTTACGTATAAAGAAACTAATCTCAGTATTGCCCTCATTTATCGGCCCATCTGCAAAAGAATAGGATCTAGGTTCCTTAATGGATGGTACAGACAAATCTGCATATTGACCGGCTGAATAATTAATTTTCTCATCCAGTTTAATCGTGATTTTTAAAATGTCGTGGGTCAACGATTCACTTTTGCTAATCACACCATTAATCGTTTTTACAGCATATTGACAACCATCCATTTGATGGTCCATAAGAAGCGTTAAGTCACTTTTAACAAAGGATTGACAGGCAAGAATATATTCCCTTTCGACTTCTTCTTTGCTTAAAGTATAGGAAAAGTCCATAATCGATTTTATTTTTCCATCAACTAAACGACACTTACATTTACCACAAACTCCAACTCTACATTCATGAGGGAATGGTATTCCTGTTGATAACGCTCCTTGTAATAATGTTTGTTTTGGCTCTACAGTAAATTGGTCACCACTAGGTTGTAAATCTACCACCTGTGGTTCCTGTATCTTTTTCTTAAATATCCTGCCAAGTAAATTTGCCATATTATCTCCCCTTTCAAAATGATATAAAAAGACAGATTCAAATTGAATCTGTCTATATTGTTTTAAAAATACCTATATAGTCTTAGTAGACATTTGCTCTTTTCTGGCTAGTTTCATCGAACCAATTAGGCCAACCTGCTTTTAAATTAGCTTTTCTAGCTAGCATTAATTCTTCCGGCGTAGCATAATTTAAATCCATTTTCTTTAGTTTTGGCATAGCAAACCGGTGCCAAAGGGGTGGAAAAAACGCTAACAAGAAACAAATGATAATGGATGGCATTCTATTATCAATTTGACTAGGTTTCAATGCATAATAGGGAACATATGCATCTTGATGATGTTCATTATGAGTCACAATTTCCAAACCGACAATCCGACTAAAGGTATGGCGATGTTCCCATGAATGATGTGGTTGAATCGGTTTACCTTCAACCCTGATCAGGCCATAATGTTGCGTATAATTGAATACTTCGACAAGCAACTTTGCTAGTGCCAAAGATGAAGCACATAAAGCTGCACCAATCCAACCGGCAAAATAGTAGAATCCGCCAACCAAAAGAGCTAATAATAAAATTGATCTTAACCATCTACTTGCTAAGGAAAAAAATGATCGATCCTTTTTATTTTGAAATGCTTTTTCAAGCCTAAATGCTTCTGATAAAGACATCCTTGTTGCACGGAACACAAAGGTATAAACACTTTCACCACGATAAGCAGTATCTGAATCTTTATACCATATTCCAACGTGACTATGGTGACCATAATTATGTGGAATTAAACGCATGGGGTCTCCCCAAAATACTGATCCTGTAAATCCCAAAAACTTTCCGATTCTGGACCTTTGGTGGTACAACTCGTGGGAGATAGGGACATTGGGTGCGGCCCCCATAAATGTAGCAGTTATGATACTTCCGGCATAAGCAAGCACAGTCATATAAATATTTGGTTCATTAAATCCTTGCATAATACGCCAGCAATAAGCTGCATAAAGCACGAACATCAATGGCACGTGAAGGTATAAAACCATATTAGGTATCCAGGGATATTTAACCTTTCTAATCTTTTCATCTTTACCGAATAATAGGTCAGCTAACAATAAGAATCCAATCACTCCCACAGAACCAAGCCATACCCATTGGCCACCCAATATATAGCCATAAATCGCAACAAGCACTACGATTGTGTTCCAATAATACCTTAAATGATCCCGCATCAGGCATTCTCCTCTTTAATATTTTTTGATTAAACTATTTCACATAGCGAATTCCATGAGTCTCAACATAGTCAGCCAAACTATGTTCAGAAAACTCTCGCCCAATTCCACTTTGTTTAATTCCACCAAAAGGCATCCGTAAATCTACTGATTCCAAACCGTGACTGTTAATAAACGTACTACCGGCTTCAACTTGACGGGCAACTTTAAGGGCACGTTCATTATCTGAAGACCATACAGAAGAACATAATCCAAATTCACTATCATTCGCCATTTCAATCGCTTCATCCAAAGATTGATAAGCAATTAAAGGAATGACCGGACCAAACTGTTCACAACATGCTAGATTGGCTGAATGATCGATGTCACGTACAATTGTTGGCTGGATGTAATAACCGTTTTCCCATTCTTCCGGATTCAATTTTTGTCCCAACTCTCTAACCATAGCGTTGCTTTGTTTACTTTGCTGAATCAAATCT
>CALNBV010000252.1 GCA_937874515.1 uncultured Paenibacillaceae bacterium
GATACTTATCCTTCTTTACCCCAATATCCGTAAAAAACTGGACAAGCCAATCCCCTTTAGGAAAATACACCTGAGGGGTGATGTGGAGTTTGTAATAGGCATAAAAAAGCAAATCCCCTAAACTTCCAACATGGTCAGGGTGGGGATGGGTTATCAGAATGTACAACTCTGTAATTCCTTCTAGGAGCCCACTCTCCTTTAAACGGTAAAAAATCGTGCCCCCACAATCAATAAGAAGCAATCGATCCTTTTCTTTTATATAAGCGCTATTATTTCCTAACCGGGTATGAAAAGCGCTCCCTGTACCAATAAAACGAAGCATGTGGATTCCCCCATTCAATCCTCTTTCTTTCATTGTGCCCCCCATAAGAAGAAGCTAAAATAAATGTTATAAACCATGGAAGTGAGAAAATACCTATGTATCCTACCTGCCCTTTTTGCCACCTCTCTAAAGAACAAATACTTCTGGAAAATGAACTAGCTTTTGCCTTTTATGATAAATATCCTGTGCAACAGGGACATATGCTCATTATTCCAAAACGCCATGCTACTACTTATTTTGATGCCACCCCTGAAGAAATTGCAGCCATCCACCAGCTTGTCCATGAGGGAAAAGCATGGTTGGACAAGGAATTTCAACCCCAGGGATACAATCTTGGCGTCAATATTGGGTATTATGGGGGACAAACGGTGATGCATCTGCATATCCATCTGATTCCCCGTTATTCTGGGGATATAGAAGATCCAAGGGGAGGAATTCGAAAAGCCATTCCCAATTTAGTTCCCTATCCACCTGAAGCAGAATAAAAATGAAAAAGAAAAAGAAAAAAAAAAGAAGAAACCCATGGTAATTCACCATGGGCTCTTCCTTTGAAGAAGCACTTTAGTTCCTCAATCCTCAGTCAAAGCATACGCATGCAATGATTACAAGGAGGATAAAGAGAACGAGAATCACATCAAAGCTTCCATCACCGAATAATCCCATATTGTGCACCCCCTCAATTGAGAAGTCCCTATATCATATGAATGATGGTCCAATGTGGTATAGGTACTTACCTGATTTAGGGGGAAAATGGACAAAGTAAAAATATTTGCCTTGGATAGACAGGGAGGATGCACACAAGCTAACACTATCATCCCTTGAAAGGGGCATTATTCATGAAGATGGAACAAATGAAAGTCCATACATTGCATATTCTTTTAAAATTTGCTGTCTATTTAGGAGTTATCACCCTTTTGTTTACCTTAGTTTCAGGAAAGGAGCTGGGAATCTCCTTTGGTTCCGCAATCACTCTTTCCATTCTGTCCTACATTGGCGGGGATTTGTTTATGCTTCCCATCATGGGAAACTTCGCCTCAACCATAGGTGACTTTATCCTGAATTCCCTTTGCCTCTACATGGTGTCCCGACTTTTCGCATTAGGCCTCCCTTTCTTCACCCTCCTGTTTACAGCTTTCCTTACCTGCATTTTCGAATACTTTTTCCATCAGTTTCTGGCAAAGAAATTTGATTTTCAGTGGGAAGTATAAATGGATGGCTAGTCACAAATACTACCTTCGTACCAAAAGTAAAAAGGAGGAATTAGGAAATGCCTAATAATCTTCAGCAGTCTTTACAACAAGCTCAAAGCGCTTTACAACAAATTCAACAAATCGCCCGCCAGTTAGAATCCCAGGAACAACAAAATGCACAAAGCTTCCGCAGCATGCAACAATCTGGGGGGCAAATGTCTGGGAGCAACCAAAACTTCTCCCATTTTGCTTCTTTAGAACAAAATGCCGCACAACAATTACACCAAATTGAACAATTGGCTCGCCAACTGCAACAAACCATTAGCAGCCAAAGCTTCTCTTCAATGGGAAGCCAACAATCCACGGGAATGGGCTCACAACCATTCGGATCTTCCCAATTCGGATCATCTCAACAACAATTTGGCACTTCCCAACAATACGGATCTAGCCAACAACATCCTTATAGCTCCTCTTCCCACCAACAACACTTTGGTTCCAATTTGGGACAACAAAGTTCAAGCTATACCAGTGGACAATCCTTTTCCCAACAAGGACAAGGAACGAACCCACAAAAAGTAAGACAAGATATCTCTCAGGATTTACACCGTTCCTCTAACCAAAGCTGGACCCAGTAATCAACCTATTATTTAAAAAAAGGCGTCCTTAATAAGGACGCCTTTACCATTTATTTGCGGGAAAACCCGATGGCTTTGTTCACCTTTTCCATCATGACGGCTGCCGCTTCTTGGGCTTTGCGAGCTCCTTCATCGAGGATTTGGTCTAATTCATCTGAATTAATTAATTGGTTATAGCGTTCTTGAATGGGGGCCAGGGTTTCAATAACCGCTTTGGCCACATCCCCTTTAAATTGGCCATAGCCTTTCCCCTCATACAGTTGTTCAATTTCTTCATAGGTCTGTCCCGTACAGGCAGATAAAATGCCCATTAGATTGGATACCCCTGGTTTATTCTCTCTGTCATAACGGATGATGCCATCTGAATCCGTTTGGGCCCGTTTGATTTTTTTCTCAACGGTTTTAAGATCATCCAACATGGCAATGAATGAACCTGGATTGGGGTCAGACTTGCTCATCTTTTTCGTTGGATCTACAAGGGACATGACCCGTGCACCTTGTTTTGGAATGCGCACTTCCGGAATCACGAATACTTCTCCATAGCGTTTATTAAAGCGTTCTGCTAAATCACGGGTTAATTCTAAGTGTTGTTTCTGGTCTTCCCCTACGGGCACCATATGGGTTCCATAAAGGAGAATATCCGCGGCCATTAAAGGTGGATACACAAGCAATCCCCCAGGAATGGTTTCTCCCCGATCCCGGGCTTTATCTTTATATTGAGTCATCCGTTCCAATTCCCCAACATAAGAAGTACACATCATCATCCAGCCTAATTGAATATGGGCAGGCACTTCAGATTGAATAAATAAAGTCACTTTATTAGGATCTAACCCTACTGCCAAATACATGGCCGCAAGGGTGCGAATGTTTTGCCGAAGTTTTTCTGGTTCCTGAGGAACAGTAATGGCATGCTGGTCTACAATACAAAAAAAGCAATTAAATTCATCTTGCAGTTCTACAAATTGTTTCATAGCTCCAAGGTAATTTCCTAAGGTAATAATTCCGCTAGGTTGAATCCCGGAAAAAATCGTCTTCTGTTCCATTGTCCTGTCAATCCTCCAGTAATTTTTTATCTGCGTAAAAATATAAAAAGGCCCACTCATCCCTCATTCAAAAGGGACGAATGGACCGTGGTGCCACCCTTATTATTCCGGTATAAATTACAACCGAAATCACTTTAACCGTACCAACATACGGTGTCCTTTGGTAACGTGGGGACATCCACGGCAAAGCCTACTGGTTTCCTTTCGGTTTGCTGCTCCAAAGCCCATTCAGCACTCGTCTGACACCGGTTCACACCACCCACCGGCTCTCTGTCGTCTTCCGAACTGCCTACTCTTCTTCTTCCTCGCAATTGTATATTGTTAATATTTTACCACTTCTAGCCACTCTTTAGCCAGTGCAGAATAAATTTCCAAATCTACAAATTGATTATAGAGGCGTTGCCCCTGGCGCGCTCGTCCTTCATAAACAAAACCGAGGCGTTTAGGAATTCCTTTACTGGCCTCATTGCCAGCAGCACAGCGGATTTCTACACGATTAAACCCCTGTTCACCAAAGGCGGCATTGACCATGGAACGACAGGCTCGGGTCATAATTCCCCGTCCCCGATAATTCTCTCCTAACCAGTAGCCAATGGAAACGGTGCGATTATCCCGATCAATATGGTAATAGCCTATGACACCAACCAACTTCTCCTGAAACAAGATTCCCATTTGCATGGATTCATCTCGTTCCAGTTGCCGTAGAGAGATATCGATAAACATGCGGGTATCTTTCCATGTTTCATTGGTTTCCACCCAGGGTAGCCAGCGACGCAGGGAACTCCTGGATTGATCCATCACTTTAAACAATTCTTTGGCATCAGAGGGTTCAAGCATGCGTAATGTAATGGACTCGTCCACTTCTAGTTTGAACATAGAAACCCTCCGTTTCATCAAGTCTTACATTGTAAGTTTCGGGATAGAGAGGATTATTCCTTTATAATCATTAAATAATATTAAACAAAAGGAGTAAAGCCATTGAAAAATTAGAAATTGAATGTAATAGCCAGCTAGGAACAATGGAACCCCCTGCCTTTTTCTCATTCATCCATCCCATCACAAAACCAATACTGCCTGTATAGAACATGACGAGTATGGTTTCTACTAATCCCGTGGATGAAAAAACAAGAAGACCATGTAGTCCACCGAACAAAATGGCCTGGGCAAGGTTCCCAATGGTAAAGCCAAATTTAGAAATAAGACGTTTCCCAAGAAATCCTCTGAACAAAATTTCCTCAGAAAGCCCAGTTTGAATAAAAGAATACATTAAAATTCCAATGAATGTGCTGACATTCTTCCCCTCAAACTGTGACGTTGCTAAATCATTGGTTTGGACCAATAAAGGAACGATAAAAGATGTTGCTAAAAATAAAACAGAAACAATAAGGAAAATAAGACAAAACTGTTTTTTATTACTTTCTAATACAGGCTTTTTTAATCCAATCCAATGAAAGAACCCTTCCTTTTTTCTTACTTTAATTAACCACCAAATAAGTGGAATGACAGAGAATAAAACCAGTTGTACAATTCCATTGATTAAAAAAGAAATACTATTCATTTTCATCCCCCATTTGATCTTTTTTAATTCTTATCGACCGAAAAAAAAAACGGAAAGGATGATATCCCTTCCGACTCATAGTAAATTTTTAGATAGTAGTGCATTAACAATGCCCATGAAGTACTCCGATTCCCTGCGAATATGGTGAACTACCGTTTGTACCACAGGGCTTGCCTTAACAGGTTCGCTTTCTGTTAACAACTGATCCAGTAGTCCGACAAATTGCTCACTTTGATGCAAAGCGAAGGTGACCAATTCCCGAACCTGCCCTAAGACCTCACGGGATATATGTTTCCCTGACCGCACCACGGTTTCAATGAAGCGAGTAAAGGTATCTTCTGTTTCTAACAAGGCTTGCTCCCAGGCTGCCAGAGCATCCACAAAGGGTTTTTCTAAGTTAGGAACCAGCTGGCGGATGACCACCGTATGTTCTCTTTCTTGATGTTTCCAAAACTTCCCTTCATCAAGAATCCGTAATGGCATTTTATCATCATAAAAAAACTGCATACTGTCATTTCCCCCAGTAGTAAATATTCCCTTTAGCATATGCCTACTGGGCGAATGAGTGATAAATTTGCCCAATGTATTCTTTCATCGTACTCATTCATTTTTCCGCTATACGTTTCAAACTAAATTGAGCAGTATGTATTACAACAACCTTAAATCTTTAAATTAAAGCCCCTGAAGTAATTTCTGATTATACTGATGAGCCGCAATTGCACCCCAAATCATGCATATCGGATGAGTGATTAAAAGACCCACCCCTAACGTGAAAAATCCAATGACCGATTCCGCAATTAGCATAATAATTGCACCAATAATAGTTGAGTAAAACATGCCTAATGACCCAAATAAAAAGGTGAGAATTAAAGAAATCCCTACACTTTTCGTTGGCATAATTACCACTGTTTCTCGATTTGACTTTGCTTGCTGTTCCATAACTGTCATCACCTCCCTTAATTCCCTATTATATATTTCAATTACATATATTTTAAGAACAATTTTTTTTCGGCTTTCATATATAAAGAAAAAAAGGGCAAAGATGTCCCTTTTCCCTCATACTATTTTCTTAGAGAGCAAAATCCTTAAAAGTAAAGTATGTAAAAGATGGGAGATAAAATGAGGGACATTATTGATCAATTAATCATTCATTATCAATATTTTGGCCTATTTCTCGGTCTGGCAGGTGGAATCATTGGACTGCCTATCCCCGATGAAGTGCTTCTTACTTTTGTAGGCTATAACATAACCCTGAACCGTATGGACTTCACCCCATCTCTTCTTACTTCCTTTGGGGGGGCGATATTCGGCATTACCCTTAGCTATTTATTAGGAGCGATTCTCGGATTGCCCTTCCTCCATAAATACGGATCCTATATCGGAATAAACGAAAAACGAATTACCTTTGTCCATGACCTCTTTGACAAATGGGGTGGATTGTTATTATTTTTTGGCTACTTCATTCCCGGGGTCCGCTCCGTGACCGCCTTCATTGCGGCTGTGTCCGGGATGAACTGGGTGAAATTTGCCATGTTCGCTTATGCAGGTGCGGTAGTTTGGTGCACTACCTTTATTCTGTTGGGAGAACACGTGGGAAAAGAATGGTACCGGGTGGAAGCCTTATTTCAACATTACCGCAATATCACCCTGCTGGTATTATTGGCCATCGTCATAATCTGGATGGGTACACTTTTATATAAAGCACGTAAAAAAAGAGATTCTTAAGCCTCTATGAGGCAAGAATCTCTTTTTTCTAACTAACATCTTTTCGCCCGGCGAACTGGCTATCATACAGCTCAGCATAAAAACCGCCTTTGGCTATGAGTTCTTCATGGTTCCCTTGTTCAACCACCTTACCATGATTCATAACAAGGATGGTATCTGCTTCACGAATGGTAGAAAGTCTATGGGCAATCACGAAACTAGTCCGCCCTTTCATCAATTCTGCCATGGCTTTTTGAATATGAATTTCTGTGCGGGTATCCACACTGCTTGTGGCTTCATCAAGAATAAGAATGGCAGGGTCTGAAAGAAAGGCCCGGGCAATGGTTAACAATTGCTTTTGCCCTTGAGAGATATTGGATGCTTCTTCATTCAGCACCGTATCATAGCCATCAGGAAGGGTGCGAATAAAGTGGTCCGCATTGGCTGCCGTCGCTGCCTTTACCACCTCTGCATCCGTAGCCCCTTCACACCCATAGGCGATGTTTTCCCAGATAGTGCCGTGGAACAACCAGGTATCCTGGAGTACCATACCAAAGAGACTGCGCAGATTTCCACGCTTAATCCGTCGCAGATCGATCCCATCGATGGTAATCATCCCTCCCTGGATTTCATAAAAACGCATCAACAAGTTCACCAGGGTGGTCTTTCCTGCGCCTGTGGGACCCACAATAGCAATGTTTTGCCCCTGCTTCACATCAATGTTCAAGTGATCAATAAGAGGAACGGTCTCCTCATAAGCAAAGGTGACATCTTTGAACTCCACGTCCCCATGGGGTTTGCGCAGTTCAATGGCCTCTTTCCCATCGGGGATTTCTTCTTTCTCATCAAGAATTTCAAAGACACGCTCTGCAGAAGCCACCGTAGATTGAATGATATTGGCAATGTTGGCGGTCTGGGTAATAGGATGGGTAAACTGCCTTGTATATTGGATAAAGGCTTGAATATCCCCAATGCGAATCATGCCCTTCATGACCAGAATGCCGCCCACAACAGCAATGAACACATAGCCAATATTGCCGATGAACATCATCACTGGCATAATCATCCCGGACATAAATTGGGCTTTCCACCCGGATTGGTAAAGCCTTTCATTGATTTCATGGAAACGGGCCACAGACTTTTCTTCATGGCCAAAGGCCTTTACAATCTTATGCCCCGTATACATTTCTTCCACATGGCCATTTAATTCCCCCAGGTTGCGCTGTTGGCCAACAAAATGCCTTTGGGACCGTTTGGCAATCCCTTTAATGGCCATAAAACTAAGGGGCAAGGTAAGCACCGTAATTAAAGTCAGCCAGGGGCTAATGATGAGCATCATAATGATGACCCCTACCAGGGTGATGATCGAGGTAATCAATTGGGTCAAGCTTTGTTGCAGGGTGGTGCTAATATTGTCCACATCATTGGTGATCCGGCTTAAAATCTCCCCGTGGGTACGAGAATCAAAATAGCGGAGAGGCAAGCGGGACAGTTTCTCATTTATTTCCTTCCGCATTTCATAAACGGTACCCTGGGCCACACCTGCCATTATCAATTGCTGGACATAACTAAAAAAGGAACTGAAAAGGTATAGCACAGCAAGGAGGAGGAGAATTTGTAGGATGGCTTGAAAATCCACCCCATCTCCCGTCACCCCTTCGAAGATGATTGTGGTTGCATTTCCCAATAACATGGGACTTAAAATAGTAAATAAGGTGCTAAGTATGGCCATTACAAAAACGGCGAGAATACGAAAACGATGAACCTTTAAATAGCCTAACAGTCGTTTCAGAGTGCCTTTGAAATCTTTCGCTTTATCAACAGGCGGGCCTGCTACACCATGGCGCCCACCGCCAAAAACCCCTTTCATAGGTCCTGGCCGCTGTCCATTTCCTGGCTGTTTCATGCGCTCTCCTCCTCCGACAATTGTGAGGATACAATTTCCCGATATACGTTACAGGTTGCCAGTAACTCCTTATGGGTGCCTAGCCCTACAATTCGGCCTTGATCTAACACAATAATCTGGTCCGCATCCATCACCGTACTCACCCGTTGGGCAACAATAAACACACTGGCATGGGTGGTTTCCCCTTTAAGGGCGTTACGCAAATTGGCGTCGGTTTTAAAATCCAATGCAGAAAAACTATCATCAAATATATAAATCTCCGGTTTGCGCACCAGAGCCCGGGCAATGGACAGGCGTTGTTTCTGACCCCCAGACAAATTGGTGGCACCCTGAGAAATCGGGGAAGCAAATCCCTCGTTCATTTCATTAATAAAGTCTACAGCCTGGGCTACTTCAGCCGCATGCTTCACTTCTTCATCGGTAGCCTCTTCTTTTCCATAGCGAATGTTATCGGCAACCGTGCCTGTAAACAACACAGATTGTTGGGGCACAAAACCAATTTTAGCCCGCAAGGTTTCCTGATCCATTTCCCGCACATCCACACCATCGACGAGAATTCCCCCCTGATCCACATCATAAAAACGAGGAATGAGGCTCATTAAGGTGCTCTTCCCAGACCCTGTCCCCCCAATAATGGCGGTTATTTCCCCAGGATTAGCCTTAAAAGAAATCTGGCAAATAGCGGGATACTCTGCCCCTGGATAACTAAAGGTGACCTCTCTAAATTCAACAGTTCCCTTTTTATGGCTGAGAATATCCACCTGTTCAGGATTAACAATGACAGGTTTAGTTAGCAATACTTCATTAATGCGGGTCGCTGATGCTGCCGCACGGGGAATCATCACGAACATCATGGAAACCATAATAAAAGAAAACATAATTTGCATGGCATACTGTATGAAAGCCATCAATGAACCTACCTGCATGTCCCCATTGCTAATGTGAATGCTGCCAAACCAGATAATGGCAATGGTTGAAAAGTTCAAAACCAACATCATCAAAGGCATCATGGCAGCCATAATTTTATTCACTTTAATAGCTATATTGGTTAAATCAAGGTTCGCCTCGTTAAAGCGGCGTTGCTCATGGGCAATGCGGTTAAAGGCGCGAATAACCCGAATTCCCGTTAGCCCTTCCCGTTGCACCCGATTCACTTTATCCAATTTAATCTGCATAGCACGAAAAAGAGGAAATCCCTTTTTCGCCACAAGATAAATGGCAATGACTAAAACAGGAATGGAAGCCACAATCACCAGGGATAGCTTAGCATCCTGATAAATGGCCATAATAATTCCCCCAATGGCCATCATGGGTGCTGCGACCATCATCCGCATCATGATCATAAGAACGGATTGGACCTGTGTAATATCATTTGTCGTCCGTGTAATGAGGGATGCCGTACCAAACTGGTCAAACTCCTGCAAAGAGAAGCCTTCCACATGGGAAAAAAGCTTGCGGCGCAAATCCCTGCCAAACCCAGTGGCTACTCGTGCAGAGAAATAACTGGCAAAGATATTGGCCAGGGTTCCTCCTGCAGCCACCAGTAGCATCAATCCACCTAACTGCAGGATGAAAGAGGTATCTCCTTTGACAACCCCCTCATCCACAATCTCTGCCATTAACGTAGGAAGAAAAAGTTCTGAAAGAGAATGAAAAAAGAGCAATGCTAGAGCCAGAATTATAGCCAGGGTGAAAGGGCGTAAATGCTTAAGTAGTTTCAACATAAAAAAATCATCCCCATAGAAAAATGCGATCCTACGAGAGGTTCGCACGTTCCTTAACATAGTTTATTATCGAGTCAATCCAGGCTTTGATCTCTGTCCAGATGGGCCAGGATTGAATTTGATTCCAAATGTCCTGTGACCATGTTGCTATGGATCCCCAGATTCCCCAATGTAATGGATTCCACTTTTCAAAAGAAATCCCTTCAAATGAAGATGTCTTCTCTTTTACGAAGGAAGGAAGGGTATAAAAGTTTTGTGTCACTGTGCGGACCTCTTTTAACTCTTGTTGGACCTGATTATACTCTTCTACTTTATTTAGATATTCCCCATACAGCTGTTCATAATCCTTTTGTGCTGGATCATAGGTTTTGACCAACTTATTATACTTTTCAACAGTTTCCTGATATTCTAGGGTGTATTTATTCCCCGTATTCTCCATTTCAACAATCTGCTTATCTAAGTCATCAAGGGTTGTCCTGTTTTTTTCCAGGTCATTTTTCTTTTGTCTTAAATTCAATTCATAGGTATGTATATCTTTTTCCCGCACACCCACATCCAGGGTTAATACCCCTAACCGTTCCCGCTCTTCCTTATGAGTAATAAAGGAACTGAAATAAAGGATGTTATTAATAATGCCATATAACAAAGCGATTACTATAAACACTTTTACCAATGGATTCTCAAGAATCCGTGCCATTCGACTCATCCGGGTCACCCCTCATATATAGAAACTCGGCAATCCCTGTAGTTTGTGTGGAGTAAGAAAGCTTGACAGAAACCGACAAAACTCCTAATCTAGCTTATATTTTAGTCTATATTGAGTGAGGTATACAAGTGAAGAAATGAAAAAAGCCCTTATGACCTGGAGATCATAAAGGCTTTTATGTATAGATTTAGAAAGAGGGTATAATTAAAATAATATTAAAGAATGCCGCCTACTAATCCAAGTACTGCGCTTAATACGCCGTTTACTACTGCAGTCAAATCTGCTGCAAGAGATAATCCGAGTGATAACATGTGCTTTTCACCTTCTTGTTGTTTATTAATTCTTCGAGGAGAATAATCAACCTTTTTCAAATTAGAGGATTCCACCTACTAATCCAAGTACAGCGCTTAATACACCGTTAATTACTGCAGTCAAATCTGCTGCGATTCCTAATCCGAGTGATAACATTTGTTTCACCTCCTTTTTTGTCGATATTTATATAATAAACTCGAATTATGTTGAATGTATTAAGAAATCTTTATGAAATTGTGAACTTTTAGACTAAATCGCCAATTTTTTTTAAACTATTTAACTGTATTTGTCTAAATCTTCCTTTTCGGTCAGTATTTGATTCTTTTAAATGGGAAACTGGAAAGGGATCAACAAAGGAAAAAGCCCTTATGACCGAGGGAAATCATAAGGGCTTCTATGTATAAGAGAGATGTAGCCAGGGGGGAAGGATGTTTGTTTAGGGAATATATAATTAGAGAAGTCCGCCTACTAATCCGAGTACGGTACCTAAAACGCTAGTTACTACATCGACTAAGCTTCCGAGGATTCCTGATCCGAGTGATAACATTTACTTTCACCTTCTTGTTGTTTTATTGATTCATAGAGGAGTGTAATCAACCTTTTTTTAAATTAGAGGATACCACCTACTAATCCAAGAACTACATTTAAAACACCGTTTACTAATGAAGTCAAGTCTGCTGCGATTCCTAATCCGATAGATAACATTTGTATTCACCTCCTTGTTTCTTTATATCTCTATATTACATGGTGAATATGTCCTTTCTATTAAGAGGATTTAAAGGGATTGTATAAAATTCGACGTTATAAGACAAAATTCTTCATATTTTTTTAATATATTTCGATTAGTAGTTTAAATTGGATTTAAAAAGTCTGTCATTAAAGGACTTTATTATCCAATAACAACAGACTCTACTAGTTAATAGATTTAAAACACCCGTTTGTTTTCTAACTTCAGAGAACCTGCTCTCGCCTTTAACTCTTCAATGGTTCTATACCCCAATTCCCGCCGACAGCCAGGATAGGACCTGGGATTTCCGTATAGGCCATGAAAGTCAGATCCCCCGGTCATCACCAAATTATATTCTTTGGCCAGTGAGCGAATCTTCCATGCGTCTCTTATATTATGGGACGGATGAAATAGTTCAAGCCCTTCTAGACCTGCTTCAGCCCATTCCTCAATGGCCTCAAAATTATCATACTGTCCAGGATGGGCAACAACAGGAACCCCACCAGCAGCTCGTATGGCCTGAATTGCTTCTACTGCATCTACATATTCCATAGGAACATAGGCCAGTCCTTTTTCCCTGCCATCTTCCCCCGTAGAGAATAGGGTGGAATAAAGGCTCCCAAAAATCCGATCACAATGTCCCTGGTCCATGAGGGCATGCATGATATGTTGTTTAAAAACACCAGTGCCTTGTGGAGCATATTTTTTAACCTGTTCCCAGGTAATTTGATAGCCTGTATCCTGAACCCGCTGAATCATTTCCAGGGAAGATTTTTTTCTGGATTCAAGTAAAAATGTACACATCTTCTCCAGGGAAGGGTGCCCTGGCTCAATATAATAACCAAGAATATGGACCTTACCCTCTCGCTTATAGTCATAGGCGGAGATCTCTATGCCAGGAATAATCTCTATGCCCATTTGCTGGCCTAAACCAATGCCTTCATTCACACCAAGGGTCGTATTATGATCTGTTATCGCCAAATGGGTGACCCCATTTGCTTTAGCCAATCGCAAAACCTGATTAACAGAAAGGGAATTATCAGACATATTCGTATGGCAATGAAGGTCAATCACAGTACTCCTACCTTCCATTATTATTGGTCCTCCCATTCATCTATTATTTCCCAATCGATTTCCGTCCTTTGAATCAATCGAAAGGGGACTTCTTCAGCTTCTTCCTGTTCCAACGCCCAATCCTCTATCCAGAACCGAAAATCCATCTGCACCTTCTCCCATTTTTCTTCCGTACATCGAAAAAGGGCATCAATGAGTGCCAGGATCTCAGCTCTGTCAATGTCATAACCCATAGACATACCAAATCCTTCTTGTCCATCTACAGTAACTGTACATTTGGTAATAAGGGTTGGTTCACCCTTCTTCATGACCAATCCCATACGGGAAGATTTATTGACTTGAACATCACCCAATTGCAGAATTCGGTCTCGCCAGGGAAGCATATCTTCCGTTGCCAACCCGCTTAAAACTGAAATTCTCCATGTACTATACAAAGAAACTCTTCCTTTCTTTTTATAGGATTTTTGTCACGAACAGTTGAGGATGAAACCTTACTCTTACTACCTTAACGTTGAAATATTTTCTCCTTATTAATTTGAAGTGAAGATATTTTTTAGAATGAGGGACTTTTGTAAAGGGGATGTCGAAAATTTTCCAAAAGAAAAGATGACGGTTAGCAACATTCCTCGATAAAAAATGTTATAATATTCTAAAAATTAAATTAATTTAATGCGGTTCAGGGAGTGACTGGCATGGAGATATCACAAATGGCCATTGTTTCCACCAAAGACCTGCATATGAAGACAAAGGAATTAGAAAATTTATGGGGGGAATATGTTTCAGGGAAGAATGTGAAAGCAACAAAACTGAGGAATTTGATTTATGATTCATGGCAAAGGTGCCTGCACCATGGTGTAGACCCCAATCAAAAGCAAACGGAAATTGTAATTTCAGACTCTCAATTAAAAGAAAGGATCCAACAATCCCAGTTAATTCAAGCCGCAAAACCCATCCTTGATCAACTCTCCATTCAGACCAATGCCACCAGTTATTTGCTGACCCTCTGTGATAAGGATGGCTCCATTCTCTATTTAAATGGGGACAAGCAAGTATTACGTGAGGGAGAAAAAATGAATTTTGTGCAAGGCGCTGATTGGAGCGAAAAGACAGCAGGAACCAATGCCATTGGAACAAGTATTGTTTCTCGTATGCCTGTTCAGGTCTTTTCTGCGGAACATTTTTGTGAGGGATGCCATCCTTGGACCTGCTCTTCCGCACCAATCATAGACCCTATCACAAAAGAAGTCTTAGGTGCATTGGATCTAACAGGAATATGGCATGAAGCCCAACCCCATACCTTAGGTTTAGTCATCAGTGGAACCTACTCAATCCAACAACGCCTCTTAAACAATCATTTAGAAACCCATCTTCATTTGTTGAAACATTACGAGGAAGCATTCAGTCGCTGGCCCAATACCCCGATGCTCATTTTAAATCGAGGGTTACAAATGGTAAAATCCAATGATCTCTTACTCTCTCAATGGAATAAAGATTCCTGGGAGCAAATCCAAAAAACAAATGAATGGAACTCTCTACTTCATCATTTAAGAAATGGTTCTGAGGGAGTTTCTAGTTTTGAAATAGAGGTTCCTTCACGACCTTGGAAAGTATACATGGAACCTATTTTTATCCCAAATGAATTAGCTGGATTTTTAGTTCTTCTCTTGCCTAAAGCAGAAAATGACAACTCCCTTCCTCCAATCCTGTGGGGGGATATGATTGGTCAATCGCAAAAAATGAAGGAAGTTCTATATAAATGCAGTAAAGTCACAAATGTAAACGTTCCCATCTTTATAAATGGAGAAAGCGGAACTGGGAAGGAACGAATTGCCCGGGCCATCCATGAGAATAGCAACCGTAAAAATCATCCCTTTATTGCAATCAACTGCGGAGCTATTCCTGCTGATTTAATGGCCAGTGAAATGTTTGGGTATGAAGCCGGAACCTTCACCGGAGGAAAAAAAGAGGGGAAAAAGGGAAGATTTGAAGAAGCTCATGGGGGAACTCTATTTCTTGATGAAATCGGAGAAATGCCTTTAGATTTACAGGTACATCTCCTTCGAGTTCTCCAGGAAAAAGAAGTGGTTCGCTTAGGGTCTTCTAAGCCCATACCTGTGGATGTCCGCATTATCGCTGCGACCCATAAGAATTTAGAGAAATTGGTTGAGGAAGGCAAGTTTCGTGAAGATTTATTTTTCCGCATTCATGTGGTTTCTTTAACCTTGCCGCCCCTGAGGGAAAGAAAAGAAGATATCCTTTTGTTATCCCATTTCTTTTTACAGGATTATAGTGAGAAATATAGTAAACCCAATCTCTTCTTAGATCGGAAGAGCGTCGTGTAGAGAAACCTTAGATTTTTTCCAAAGCTATCATTGGCCAGGGAACATACGAGAAATGCAAAATATGATTCAGCACAGCGTCCTTTTCTGCGACGAGGGAACCCTTCGCCTGTCCCATTTGCCTTCTATTCCTTCTGGTGTAACTACAACAAGGAAAGAAATCACGCTGGAATTAGATGCAGGCCATTTAACACCCCTTGAATTAGAAGAGAAAAAAATGCTCGACCATTTCTTGAAAGACAAAAAGGGTAATCTATCAGCAATTGCGAGAGAGTGCAAAATGGCAAGGAGTACCTTATACAGAAAATTAAAAAAGTATAATATAAGCATGCATATTAAATAGGAAAAAGGCTGGAAGATGGATTGCCCAATCTTCCAGCCTTTGCTCTACTTCTTTTCTTCTTTTTCTCTCCACTTCGTAATTATTCTCGTAATTTCATAAATGGGATTTTCCACCTTTTCCATCGGACTTTACCCCCTTACCGCTTCCAACCCAATCTTAAAGGAAGCTTCTGTTTTTAGGATGACTTCCTCAATGGTTACCCCTTTCTGAAGTTCCACAAGAACCATCCCTGCAGAAGTGAAGTCAAAAACCGCCAAATCCGTGATTAAACGGTGGATCACCTGTCGCCCTGTTAATGGCAAGGTACATTCCTTTTTAATTTTGGATTCTCCTAATTTGTTTACGTGTTCCATAATGACCACGACACGTTTGGCCCCATGGACCAGGTCCATGGCCCCACCCATGCCCTTGATCATTTTCCCGGGAATCATCCAGTTAGCCAAATCGCCCTCTTCGGAAACTTCCATGCCACCAAGGATCGCCAAATCAACATGGCCTCCCCGAATCATGGCAAAGGATTCGGCACTATCAAAATAAGAAGCTCCTGGTACAGCCGTCACTGTTTCCTTTCCCGCATTAATTAGGTCAGGGTCTTCGAATCCCTCAAAGGGATAAGGCCCAATGCCTAACAACCCATTTTCCGATTGGAGCATTACGTTGTAATCTTCAGGAATTTCATTGGCAATCAAGGTAGGCATGCCTATCCCCAGATTCACATTCATGCCATCCTTAATCTCTTGCACAGCACGTTTGACAATACGCTGACGGCCATTGCCCATCTTCGATCCTCCTCCCTAGGCTTGCAACACTGTGTGGCGTTCAATCCGTTTTTCGTATGGAGTTCCCACCAATACCCGTTGTACATAAATGCCAGGGGTATGAATTTCATCCGGGTCTAACTCGCCTGCGCCTACCATTTCCTCCACTTCAGCAATGGTGATTTTTCCCGCCACGGCAGCCAGAGGATTAAAATTCCGTGCTGTTTTACGAAACACCAGATTCCCATAAGGGTCAGCTTTCCAGGCTTTCACAAGAGCGAAATCACTCACAATCCCCCGCTCGAGAAGATAAGTTCTCCCATCAAATACTTTATGTTCTTTTCCTTCTGCGATGGATGTCCCCACCCCTGTCGCGGTATAAAAACCAGGGATACCAGCCCCGCCGGCACGGATGCGCTCGGCGAGGGTCCCCTGGGGAACCAATTCCACTTCCAGCTCCCCGCTTAAAAATTGGGTTTCGAATATTTTGTTCT
>CALNBV010000253.1 GCA_937874515.1 uncultured Paenibacillaceae bacterium
CAAGAGAGGTTTCCGTCAAGCCAAATTTAGCTTTGTCAGAAGCAATGCGTAGATCCGCTGCCAGGGCTAGTTCCGTCCCTCCCCCGAAGGCCACCCCATTGACTGCAGCAATGACCGGCTGGGGCAAGGCTTCCAGGGCGTTAATATTCCCGCGGATCAAAGACACGGTTTTTCGCACCTGAATGGGGTCCATGGCTGCCCGCTCTTTTAAATCCGCCCCTGCACAAAAGGCTTTCTCTCCAGCCCCGGTGATAATCACGCAGCGGACCGTGGGATTATATTTTATTTCTGCCAGGATGTGTTGCAACTCATCCAGCATTTGCAGTGAAAGGGCATTCGCCGCCTCTGGTCGGTTTAAAGTAATGGTAGCAATGCCTTGCTTATTCTTTTCAAAAAGAACCACAGGTCCCATGGATTTCCCTCCTTATGATTATTGAATGACCTGATTTCCTTTGCAGGCTTGCAGGGAGTGGCTGGGCAATGAACGGCCAATTCTTTCCTCCATAAACTGAGCCGCCTGCAACAATCCTTCCCTATTCACACCGGTGTGAATGCCCATGCCATCTAGCATATACAGCAAATCATCGGTGGCTAAATTCCCTGAAGCTCCCGGTGCATAAGGGCACCCCCCTAGCCCCCCTAAGGCTCCGTCAAAAATGGTGATGCCCAAATCCATAGAGGCAAGAATATTCGCCATGGCCGTTCCCCGGGTATCATGGAAGTGCATTGCCAGTTTATCCCCGGGAAAATCCTTGAGAAGTACCCTTAGTACCTCCTGCACCTGGCGGGGATTGGCAACCCCGATGGTATCCCCCAGGGACAGTTCCTCAATGCCCATAGCAAAAAGGGCTTCCGATACTTTAACGACCTGTTCCACAGCCACATCCCCTTCATAGGGACAACCGAACACCGTGGATACATAGCCTCTCACTTTTTTTCCTGCTCGTAGGGATTCCTCCACGATTTCTTTTAAAATGGGATAGGTTTGGTCAATGGACTTATTAATATTCTTTTGATTGTGGGTTTCACTGGCGGACATAAAGACCGCCACTTCATCCACATTGGCATCCAGGGCTTTTTCTAGCCCTTTACGGTTGGGCACGAGAGCTGAATAACATACTCCCGGCACCCGCTGTATGCCTTTGGCCACTTCCAACCCATCCGCAAGAGCAGGAATCCATTTGGGATTCACAAAGGATGTAATTTCAATATGTGTTAAACCTGTCAATGACAACTGATCAATCCAGGCGATTTTATCTTCCGTAGAAATAAAGGCCTTTTCATTTTGCAGCCCATCTCGTGGACCCACTTCTTTGATGGTCACTGCTTCGGGAAACTTCATGGTGGTTTGCGCCCCCTTTCTTTGTATTTCCATCATGGTTACTCCAGAACGACCATGACATCTCCCTCATTAATAAAATCTCCTTCATTCACTTTCACTTCTTTCACAATGCCATCATTTTCTGCCGTAATGGGGATCTCCATTTTCATGGATTCGAGAATGGCCACATCCTGGCCGAACTCTACGTTATCTCCTGGTTGTACAAGGACCTTCCATACGTTTCCTGCCATGCTAGATAAGATATTATTCATGGATTTCTCCTCCTATTTTTTAATGGGTGGTTGATTAGATTGAATATAGTTGGCAACAAAGTTAGTTGTGGTGTCTCCTGCCAAAAAGGCAGGGTGGGAAATGACGTCCCGAAGCATTGGGATGTTGGTTTTAATGCCTTCCACCTGATAATGAGCCAGGGCATGCTCCATAACAGAAATGGCTTCTTCCCGGGTTGCTCCCTTAACGATGAGTTTGGCAATCATGGGGTCGTAATAAGGAGTGACCATGGATTCTTCCCTCACTGCCATCTCATGGCGTATGCCTGCTCCTAGGGGTGGTTCCCATTTTGTGATTTTTCCTGGTGATGGGAAGAAGGTTTTAGGATCTTCTGCATAAATGCGCACTTCAATGGCGTGGCCTTCCCTTTTTACGTCCCCCTGTTCTATGTTTAGAGTTTCTCCTGCGGCAATGCGCAATTGTTCTGCCACCAGGTCCAACCCTGTAATTTCTTCCGTAACGGGATGCTCCACCTGTAGGCGAGTGTTCATTTCAAGGAAATAGAAGTTTTTCTGTTCATCTACTAGAAATTCAACGGTTCCTGCATTGCGGTAGCCTAATGATTGGGCTGCTTTCATAGCACACTCTCCCATTTTCCGGCGGGTCTCTTCATCGAGAAAAGAAGAAGGGGCTTCTTCTACCACTTTTTGATGGCGCCGCTGGATGGAACATTCCCGCTCCCATAAATACACCGTGTTGCCAAAATGGTCTGCGAGAATTTGAATCTCAATGTGGCGGGGATTTTCCACGTACTTTTCAACATACATGGCTCCATCGCCAAAAAAGTCTGTTGCCCGCTTCTGGTTTCCCCCAAAGGCTTTGCGCAACTCTTCTTCACTTCTGACTATTTGCATGCCGATGCCGCCACCCCCTGCAGAGGCTTTCAACATCACCGGATACCCCATGGCACCAGCAACCTGTACTGCATCCTCCACATCAGCCAGAGGATATGTAATGCCAGGAACCACAGGAACTCCTGTTTCTTCCATGGCTTTGCGAGATTCAATTTTGCTGCCCATGCGGGCAATCACCTCAGGGGTGGGACCGATAAACACGATCCCATCCTCCTCACAGCGGCGAGCAAAACTAGCATTTTCCGAAAGCAAACCATAACCTGGATGAATGGCTTCTGCTCCCGTCAATTTCGTCACTTCGATGATTCGTTCCATATTTAAATAGCTTTCTGCCACCCGGGGGCCACCAATTAGGTAGGCTTCATCAGCCATATACACATGAGGGGCTTCCTTGTCTGCTTCGGAATACACCCCTACGGTCTGGATTCCCATGGCCTGACAGGTCCTCATGACACGGACCGCAATTTCACCCCGGTTGGCAATTAGCACTTTTTTAAACATACAAACCCCTCCCTTAATCTAGGCTTTTTCCTCCTGGCCTACAGTCAGTAACTCTAAGGCCTGTTGGCGAAGCTTAAATTTTTGAATCTTGCCTGAGGCTGTCATAGGGAACTCTTCACAAAACTGGATGTAACGAGGAATTTTGAAACGGGCAATTTTCCCTTTGCAATATTCCTTCATCTCTTCCTCTGTTGCCTCTTCTCCTTCTTTCAAGCGAATCCAGGCCAATACTTCTTCCCCGTATTTCGGATCAGGAATTCCCACTACCTGCACATCCAGTACTTTGGGATGGGTGTATAAAAATTCTTCAATTTCTAAGGGATAGACGTTTTCCCCTCCTCTGATAATCATGTCTTTCAAGCGGCCGGTAATGCGGCAGTAGCCCTTTTCATCCATCACCGCCAAATCTCCTGTATGAAGCCATCCTTCAGAATCGATGGCCTGTGCTGTGGCTTCCGGATTTTTGTAGTAGCCTTTCATCACGTGATATCCCCGGGTACAAAGTTCCCCCTGAGTCCCATGGGGCACCTCATCACCAGTGACAGGGTTAATAACTTTCACCTCTACGTTGGGCAAGGCTCGCCCAACTGTCGTGACACGGATATCGAGGGAATCGGTAATTCTCGTTTGAGTAATCCCCGGTGAAGATTCTGTTTGTCCATATACAATGGTAATTTCACTAGCCCCCATGTGGTCTACCACCTTTTTCATCACTTCAATGGGACAGGGAGAACCAGCCATAATCCCTGTACGCAAAGAGGATAAGTCAAAGGTTCCAAATTCCGGATGGTTTAATTGCCCAATGAACATGGTAGGAACCCCGTGCAATGCGGTACAACTCTCCTGTTCAACGGCCCTTAGAACGGATACTACATCATATTCCTGCACAGGGACCATGGTGGCACCTACTGTGACACAGGTCATGGTTCCCAGGACACAGCCAAAGCAGTGGAAGAAGGGAACAGGAATGCACATCCGATCCTGATAGGTCAAATTCATGCACTCAGCAATGTTGATGGCATTATTCACAATGTTGTTGTGGGTGAGCATGACTCCTTTGGGAAAGCCCGTCGTCCCAGAGGTATATTGCATGTTAATCACATCCGCCGGATCAAGAGAGGAAAGACGCTCATCCAGTTCCTCATCAGAAACTTCTCTGGCCATGGCCATAATATCGGACCAGAGAAACATTCCCGGATAACGTGTGTTGCCAAGCACAATGACATTTTTCAAGAAAGGCAGTTTTTCGGATTTCAGGTTCCCTGGCTCTGCTTCCTTTAACTCAGGGACAATTTCATAAAGGGTATCCACATAAGAAGTGCCTTTAAAGGATTCCATCAAAATTAATGTGGTAGAATCCGACTGTTTTAAGAGATACTCCAACTCTGTGGCCTGGTAATTGGTGTTGACCGTAACCAGCACCGCCCCCATTATTCCCGTTGAGAATTGAGTGGTGAGCCATTCCGGGGTATTGGTTGCCCAGATGGCCATGTGCTCCCCTTTCTCAATCCCTAATTTCATAAATCCTTTTGCCGCTTCCCGGCATAATTGGTTAAACTGTTGATAGCTATAGCGTAACCCTCGGTCGGGATACACTACTGCATCATGGTCCGGACGCTCCAACGCTACTTGCCCTAGCAACTTGCCGATGGTGATTTGCAATTCCTCAGCCATAAAAAAAGAACACCCCTTCTTCAATGTCTTCTATATTAAATTGGTAGAACACACTTTATTAACAGCCGATTTGTTGGGCAATCACCATACGTTGCACTTCAGAAGTTCCTTCTCCGATTTCTAACAGTTTGGCATCCCGGAAGAAACGCTCTACCTGATATTCCTTCATATAGCCATAGCCTCCATGAATCTGTACCGCCTGGTCGCAGGCTCTCATACAAATTTCTGAGGCAAATAATTTGGCCATGGCTGCCTCCTTTTTAAAGGATCTTCCCTGGTCTTTTAACCAGGCCGCCTTATAGACCATATTGCGAGCCAATTCAATATTCATGGCAATATCAGCCAGCTTAAATTGAATGGCCTGGAAATTGGAGAGGCTGTTGCCAAACTGTTTTCTCTCCTGGGCATATTGAAGGGCTTTCTCATAGGCTCCCTGGGCAATCCCTACAGCCATGGCTCCAATGCCAATTCTCCCTCCATCTAAAGTGGCTAGAAATTGTTTAAATCCATTCCCTTCTACCCCAAGGAGATTCTCTTTGGGAACCCTTACATTTTCCAACACAAGTTCTGTGGTATTGGAAGAATGAAGGCCTAACTTTTCGTAATTATTGATCACCGTAAATCCTGGGGAATCCGTTGGGACGATAAAGGCACTAATCCCTTTGGTCCCTTTAGATTGGTCCGTCACCGCGGTAAGGGCCAGGTTTTTCGCATAACTGGCATTGGTAATAAAGCATTTCGCCCCATTTATGACCCACTCATCTCCATCAAGGACTGCCGTTGTTTTCGTGCCACCTGCATCTGAGCCTGCATTGGGCTCCGTCAAACCAAAAGCCCCCAAATATTCACCTGTACATAAAGGGGTGAGATACTTTTGTTTTTGTTCATGGGTACCAAATAAATTGATAGGCGCTCCCCCTAATGACACGTGGGCTGAATATGTAATGCCTGTGGAACCGCACACCCTGCTCAATTCTTCCACAACAATAGCAAAGCTGATGGTATCTGCTCCCCCGCCACCGTATTCTTCGGGAAAAGGAATGCCCATTAACTCTAAGTCCGCCATCTTTTTGAAAATCTCTACAGGAAACTCCCCTGTCCGATCCCGTTCATCTGCACCAGGTGCCACTTCTGCAACTGCGAAATCTCGAATTAACTTACGAATCATTTCTTGTTCTTCTGTTAAGTCAAAATGCATCCAGGTTCACAACCTTTCATTATTTTCAGAATCTTCCTATAATTATAGTGATTTAAGGATTTTAAACCATGTGCAGGAGAGAGAAAAAAAGGTGGAAAATTTGTGAATTTACACAAATAAACAGGAAATGAAAAGGCTTTTAGCGAAATTAAATTGATAAATCGTACAAATTTCTACTCTCTTTGTGAACTTACACAAATAATTTTCGGAATTTTGTTACAATTCACAATATAAGTCGAAGCATGAAGGATGATGAATTTGAAAGACACATTAACCCACCGCCAACTGCAATCGTTGATGCAAGTCTCCAATGTATTAAATTCATCCTTAGATATTGACACCATTATGGATTCCATTATGAATCAGACCATTTCTGTGGTGGATGCTGCTGATGGAGGATCGGTCTGGTTATACGACACCAAAGAAGATTGTCTCATTGCCCAGCGAGCAAGGGGCTCTTTTTACCCCCATATTTTCAGTAAAATTCGCCTCAAGCCTGGTGAGTCTATGACGGGAAAAGCCTTCGCAGAAAAGAAATGCATTATTTATCGCAATGCCAAAGAAGTAAATGAAGGACTGTCCAATATTTCCCTAAAGAATCTGGGCTATTTGGAGGAATCTGTCCCTAATTTTCCCTTCACCTCTGTGATGTGCACTCCCATTCTAATTAAAGGAGAACCTGTAGGGGTTATCACCTTAGACTCTTTTCGCTCCTCCCTCCCCTTTACAAAAGAAGACGTGAAGCTAGTGAAAGCGATTTCCCATCAGGCGGCTGTTGCCCTGGAAAAAGCAAACCTATATCAAGAAAAGGAAAACACTGTAGGCAAGCTACAACGGTTGAATCATGTCATTACCCAAAAGAACGAGTTACTCTCCCGCACCGTTGAAATTCATAACACACTGGCTGATTTGGTACTCCATGGCAAAGGGCTACATGACATTCTTAAATACATACACCAAACCATCGGTCAGCACGTGTTGTTGTTTGATGAAATAGGGGAAGTGATTGCCAGCGCCTGTGACTCTTCTCTCTCCAGTGAAATCCATCATCACATTAAACGGGAAGTAAATCATATCCTGGAAGCCAAAACCCGTGCCGTCGTTGAACGAATCATTAATGGGAAAACCCATCAATTGGTCCTTTTCCCCCTGGGTTCCAGACCCCTACTAGGGGTACTAACCATTCTCTCTGAGATGGAAATTGGGGAAGTGGATATTACCGCTTTAGAACACGCCTGCACCGTGATTTCTTTAGAACGGGTGAAAGAACAGGCTATTTATGATACCCAACAAAGGTTACAAGGGGAATTTATCCATAACCTGCTTTCGGGAAAAATGGATGAAACCCTGATTCAGAAGGCAAAGCATTTAAACTTTGACCCCAATCGAAACTATATGGCCTTGGTGATCGATTTAAATGATCTGCGCTACAAACAGGGGGACCAGATGGATGGGATTATGCGCCATTTCATTAAGATGACAAGCCAGATTTTCCTCGAAATCTCTCCAAAGGGGATGGTGGTGCGAAATCAGGATCAAATCGTTGTCCTTCTTTCCTTTGGGGCGAAATTCTCTTCTACATCCATGATGTATCAAACAAAAGAAGCGGTTCGGAAGTTGCAGAAGGGGATCATGGAGAAAAACTGGAGCGGGGATATTTCCATAGGCATGGGCAGAGTGAAACCGGGGTTATTTTATGTCCATAAATCCTTAGAAGAAGCCATGAAATGCTTGCAATTTATCCGCAGCTATCATTTTGAAAATAAAATTCTCAGCTATACAGACCTGGGGGTCCAACGATTAATCCTGCAAAATTCAGAAGAAGAGTTAAGAGACTTTATACAGGAAGTGTTAGGGCCTCTGATGGATTATGAACAAAACCGAAAAGGAGATTTGCTTACAACCCTTTTCCTTTTCTTAGAGAATAATCAAAATGCAAAACTAGCGGCAGAAACCCTTCATGTCCATCCCAATACCTTAAATTATCGCATTAAACGCATTGAGGAAATTTTATCTATTGATTTAACCGACAGCAAACAATTGTTGAATGTGCATCTGGCGATTAGTGTGTATCAGTATATTAAAGAAGATTTGAATTATGGAATGCAAATGCCTGGGCTTACCTTGACATAAGAAATAACCTGATCTCTTTCAGTTCCTCCAATATCAATTCAAGGGTATCTTGTTTCTCTTCTTTCTTTTCTTTATAAGATGAATTAAGCATACTGGAATCACTGGTTGACACGTACTTCCTATTGTAGGTTTTCCCAGTGATTTCAGATAGGGTTTTAGAGATTTCTTCATCATAGCGGGATTCTAACCAATCCGCAGTAAACTCATTAGGAGCATATATGGTAATGGTATCTCCCTCAAAGGAAGCACTAGAACACGAAAACCAGCTTTCATAGGAAGGTTTTGATAGGGATTTTTGTAGTTGCGCAAGGATTTGTTTCCATAAATCGATTGGGAATTCTTGATCCTTGTTAGCACTTGAATCACCAATTTCTAGCTTGACTACTAATCCACAGTCAGGGAAATTCTGGCCAAGAAAACCTTCCAATCCCACTTTAGAAGTTACAGCCAATTGCTTTTGTTGAGAAACAAACCATGTAAACAAATGGAGCAATTCCTCTTTAAAAAACTGAAGGTCAAGAAAAACATCTCCATCATCGATTAATAGTGGGTTTTCCCTGCGCCCTGTTCACCATATAAAATCAGTGGATTGTATACTTTTCCCGGATATGCAATGATACTTTTTGTTGCAGCGGATGCGTAACGATTTCGTTCCATATCTACCATTCCCCTTAAAAAAACCGTTTTCTCGGTTTATTCATTGATTTCACCTTGAATCTCTTCAATTTAATCAGTGTAATTCCAGTTTCATCTGCATCCTTCACCAATTGTTCTTCGGTAACTTCTGTAAAGTATTGTTCAAGGGTTTCATTCCATTTTTCATACTTATTCATAGGTCCCCAACTCTCCCATAAGAAATATTTCTTATCCAGGTCTTATCTTTTAAACAATAGTGTTTTTCCGTGGGAAAATGCATGGTAAGGATGGGATCTAAATCCTTCTGGTTCATCATTTGAACAGGAACATGATTACTTTGATTTGGGTCCAACGTAGTCTTGGATATCATTTTCAGGTTTAGCCTTTTACTTAGAAAGTCGCAGAAGAGGCTATCGGTATAGGTTTGACAAATCAATCCCTTATCCCGAAGAACACGATTGAATTTATTGCGAGTATTGAAAAAAAGTTTCTGGGATTCAAGAGCATCTAAATTCATGTAGCTTTCTTCATCAATTTCCACTTCCACCTTAAGAACAACAGGTTTGTATGGGAGCACCGGGGAATTTTCGTGATTTTTCATTTCAGTTTTTTTGGTTGCAAGGGCAAAGGCTTGATCCATGTCGTCGTATAAGTAAATGCCCTTCCCCAATAAATGGTGGGTGCCATCTGAATGGATAAAATGGTTTCTAGCCATAATATTGACCGCCGCATAATCTAATGTCCCATGATATAGAATCATTCTTTAACGTACCCCTTATTTTCTTGATTTGTTTATATATTCCCCCTTTTTCCTTTATTAATGAAAAAAAACTAAGGAGAAGTCCGTGTCCCACTGACTTCTCCTTTTTATTACAGGATTATTTATTCTTACCTTCATTACGCAACGCTTGGGGAATGTAAACACAGAACGGTTCGCTCTCCATGTAGTCTCCAGTTACTGCATAGGTTCTTGATCTTGAACCACCACAGACATTTCGGAATTCGCAAACGCCACATTTCCCTTTGTATTTATCAGGGCTGCGTAAATCTTTTAACATTTGGTTGTTTCGGTAGATATCTCGTAGACGTTCTTCTTTCACATTACCCGCTACTAATGGGAGGAATCCGCTAGGCATTACATCACCAGTATGAGAGATAAATATAAACCCATTTCCATCATTCACGCTTTTTGGTGCACGTTTCAATCCATCAATCATATAGGCCATATCACGTGTTTTTGTATCTTCAAAGGTAATCTGGTTTTTATCAACAAGATGTTCACTCTGTTTCATTTGAAAGACAACACGACGGTAATGCTGCCCTGCCGTTGTTTTAATATCAAATGGAGCGGTTTTACTTAGTTCATATAGCCATCGGAATACTTTTTCATGCTCAGCTGCAGTTAAGCATTGATCCAATTGACCACGTCCCGTTGGCACCATCATTAAAATATACCAAACGGATGCTTTTAATTCGGTCACAAGTGGCACCATTTCTTCCAGGCGGTCATAATTCGCCCTGCTGACACAGGTATTAATTTGATGGGATATGCCTATTTTATTCAGATAGTTAATCTTTTCGATTGTTAAATCAAAAGTACCCGGAATGCCACGAAATGCATCGTGTAGTTCTGCGTCTGGACCATCAATACTAAAGCTCCAACGGGATAAACCAACCCTTTTCGCCTCATCCATACGTGCCTCTGTTACTTCATCTGTTGCACTTGGACTCATGGAAATACGCATTCCCTTTTTAATACCATAGTCAGCAAGTTCAAAAAGATCCTTCCGTAACATGCAATCTCCGCCAGTAAACACCACCATAGGATTTCCCATTTCATAGATCTCATCTAAAAGGGCAATCCCTTGTTCATGGGTTAACTCATTGGGATCTGGTATTGGTTGTGCTTCGGCACGACAGTGTTGGCACTTTAACCCACATGCTCTAGTGGTTTCCCAAATAACGATAAAAGGATTTACATTAAAGTCTATATTTCCCGGATGTCCTCCACCTGGCATTCTTTTTCCTGTAGTATTCAAATTAATCCCTTCTATCTTATCTATAGTTTTTCTAAATACCACTCCCTATTCTTACTATACAAAACTTCTGTATAAATAAAATGCAAGTTTTTGTGAACGATTCAAATTAGTGTTTTCCTATATCTTTTTCCCTTTTGGGAATTATATTTAAAAAGAGAAAAGGTATGGTTGCAGATGGAACAACAACAGAAAGAAAAAGAATTGAAGTTAAGAAAAGAAAGGGCACTTCTGGCCCTCAATCAAAGGGAACAAGTACAACATGCCATCTATCTGGCTGAACAAATGCTATGCATTGACCCCAATAATAAGGTTGCCCTTTATATTTTAGGGGAAGGGTACTTTAAAATGGAGGACTACAATAAAGCACTGCATTATTTGGGCAATGTTTTACACCTTAATCCACTAATTGATTGGGTCCAGTTCGGATTAGGTGCATCCTTAATCAAAGTGGGACGTGTGGACTATGCCTTTGGACACCTAAAGAAGGCCATAGAATTAAATCCAAACCAGCCGGAATATTATGTTGGCCTTGGCGAATACTTTTTCCAACAGAAGGATTATGATCAAGCAATCCTTTGCTTTGAAAAGGCCTATTCTCTCGGAACGAATAATTTGGATGCCCTGAATAACTATGGCATTCTTCTTTTGGAGCATAAAAAATCTCCGCAAGAAGCTCTAGTTGTCTTTAGGAAAATTATTTATTTGAACCCTGATCACCCAATGTATCATAAAAATTTTATTCGTGTCCTTAAGATTAATCATCCTCTGTACAATTTTCTTATATGGAAGAAAGCGGGCATATACCTTAATATATCCTTTCTCATCCTCTGGGTGGTTTTGTTGCTCGCGGATACTCCACCTAAATTTAAAGTCTTTTTCTTTTTCTTTGGGCCTATCTTCCCACCACTATTTGCACTCTTTCTCAACTTGATTGCAGGAAGGGATCCCCAAAGGAAGAATATGAGGCAAAAATAAAAGGTAATGAAATTATAATCACAAGAATTAAAAACATATATAGGAAAGCACCCACTGTTAACAAAACTCGTGTACGATAGCTATAAAATTGGTTGTACCAGAGGAGAAAAATCCCTAAAAAAGTAAAACAAAAATAACAAACCCACATATACCATTTCTCTTTGAAAGGATTTCTAATTTTCATTGTGGTTCTAATGGGCTCAATTTTCATCCTCATACCTATGGGTTTACGTTGTTCCATAAAATCCCCCTCATTTCATCTTCTTTCTATTATCAGATCGGAAGAGCACACGTCTGAA
>CALNBV010000254.1 GCA_937874515.1 uncultured Paenibacillaceae bacterium
GGCCGTGGGGTAGCTTTAGGAAAGGGCCATACTTTAATGGAATATGAATCACCATGGGGACGTCCTGTAGCAAAATGGATTCCTGTATGGGGCGAAGAAGCAAAAGCAGAAATCGCAGAAATCCGCAAAGAATTAGAATCTCGTTTCGATGCAGAAAAAGTACACAAAATGACTCACTTAAACCGCAATCTCTGGGTATTCCCGAACTTAATTATCAATGACATCATGTCTTTGACAATCCGTACTTTTGATCCTGTTGAACCTGATTATATGGAAGTAACTGCATGGGCTATGGGACCGAAAAACGAGCCTGCTAACTTAAGAGCAAGAAGACTTGATAACTTCTTAAGCTTCATTGGACCAGGTGGATTCGCAACTCCAGATGACATTGAATCTCTTGAAGTATGTCAACTTGGATTTAACACTTATCCATACGTTGAATACCAAGATATCTCCCGTGGTATGGGTAAAGAAGAGCATACCAATACCGATGAAGAACAAATGCGTGGATTCTGGCGTGAATGGAACAAATTAATGACTGCTGATCAAGCCAAAGTTAAAGTTAATTCCTAATTAAAACAGGGGAGGATTAAAAGATGAATATCACTCGTGAACAAATCGAAGATTTCTTATTTATGGAAGCTGATTTATTAGATAACGGCCGTTTAGATGATTGGACACAACTTCTTACTGAGGATGCAACCTATCAAATTCCTTCTACTGATCTTCCTGAAGGGTCTCCTACCGATTCTTTGTACCTTGTAGCTGATAACCGTTTCCGTATTGATTCCCGTGTGAAACGTATGCAAAAAGAATATTGCCACGTTGAATTCCCACGTTCACGTACTAGCCGCCACATCAGCAATGTGCGCATTGTGGAAAACAATGAAGATTCTATTCTTGTAAATGCTAACTTTGTAATCTACCGTATGCGTTATGAAAGAATGGATACCTATGTAGGTAAATATGAACTCCGTTTTGTTTTAGAAAACGGCCAATTGAAAATTAAGGATCGCAAATCCATCCTTGCTCTTGAATCTTTACGTCCACAAAGTAAAGTAAGTATCATTATCTAATTTGCAACCCGTATGCGTATAGGAAAGGCTTCCTTTCCTATACGCAAAAACATTTTAGAAAGGATGAACCTAAATGAACAACATTTTACGGTATAAAAAATTAGGTTATGTTGGTATAAATGTAACCGATATCAATAAATCCAAACACTTTTATGGGGAGTTAGTAGGCACTGAGCCTGTTGAAAGCAATAACTCTAACTTTGCTTTCTTCCGTACAAGCCATGACCACCATAACGTTATTTTGTTCCAGGCAAGCAGACCTGGAATTAAAAGAATCGGCCTTGAATTGGAAAGCCCAGAATTTTTAGAGCCAGCTTTCGAACATTTTCAAGCCCATGGATTAAATCCTTACTATGTATCTGATGAAGAATGTGCTATGTTCCATCAAGGGAAATCCTTCCGTTTTGAGGATCCTTTCGGCGTAACTTTTGAACTTTATACGGAAATGGCTCATATGCCTTATGATTTCAAACGTACCCATACGCAAATTAAACGCCTTGGTCACGTCGTTTTAAAATCAAATACTATTCCTGAAGCGACTAAATTCTATAATGAAGTAATGAATTTTGCGATTTCCGATTTAATGGAAGGGGAAGCAGGCGCATGGATGAGATTATTCCCTGTTTCTTACCACCATTCCTTCGCAATTTTCAAAGCTGAAGAAAATGGTCTGCACCATGTGAATTTCATGGTTACTGAAATCGATGATATCGGCCGTGCCCGTAACCGTTTCCTTCGTAATGATGTACCTGTTGTATTTGGACCAGGACGCCATACTCCATCAGGTGCTGTATTCTTATATTACTTAGATCCAGACGGAATGACTATTGAATATAGCTTTGGCATGGAAGAGTTCCCAGAAGAAAATCCACGTCAACCACGGTTGCTTGCAGCTTCTGCAGACACCATTGATTTGTGGGGCGGAATTGCAGATCCTCGCTTAGCAGCAATGGGCAGCGTTGGTGAAGCGTAAGAAGTAGATTAATAGTAATAGATGGGCAAACTTATATTATGAGTTTGCCTATTTTGTTGTTTATTACTACTCGACTTATTTTTTGTAATATTAAAAATATTTGATTTATTTTGTAGAATTAATTATTATTGTCTTGTACTATTATTTTCATAAAATTGAAAACGCACTCATTTGTATTAGTCCGAAAAGGATATCCTTCTATATAAATTTTTTTGTCCTGACTACTATTTCTTGTTACTCATGAATTCATTTTAAGAGATTTATTGAGAGGGGAATTTGTATGGACTATGACCAACTGAAAACTTTTTTGACTGTTAATGAAGCATTAAACTATTCTAGGGCTGCCGAACAATTAAATGTAACCCAACCGACAGTTACTGCTAGAATACAAAATATAGAAACGGAATTAGATTGTAAGTTGTTTCATAAAATAGGAAGAACAATAATGCTTTCAAAGGAAGGCGAAAATCTAATTAAATACGCTGAAAAAATAGTTCGATATATGGATGAGGCAAAAGATTCTATGCTTCTAATGAAAAAACCACACTTGAAAATTGGGATTGCACCTGGGTTCTCTCCCAAGATTATTCTCGATTTATTGTATATATTTGAATCGAATTATCATTTAATGATTACGATTATAGAAGGTAAAGATTCTATCGAAGTTTCAAATATGGTTCAAAACAAAGAAATTGATTTGGCCATTGTAAGGGATTATAACAGTGTTCCAGAATTGACAGTAAGACATATTTTTGATGATCGATTAGTATTTCTTGTGGGACAAGAACACCATCTTGCCAAAAAAGTTGATATCAGCAAACAAGACCTTCATGGAGAAATGATGATTTGCTATATTAGAAACACTAAATTATGGATAAAAATAGAGGAGAGATTAACAGAAGTAAAAAATTTAAGAAAAATAGAAATAGGTAACCTGGAATTGTTAAAATCTATGGTTAAAAACAATTCTGGCTTTAGTATTTTGCCTTTATCTGCCATTGAAAAAGAAGAATATGATTGCTTTTATATTGTGCAGGGTGAGGAGTTGAATGAAATTCATAGAAAGGTTTCTGCTTTATTTTATCCAGATTCCCCCAACCTCCAAAATATTGAATTATTCATTGACGCTTTTATAAATCGAATGACGAAGCAATGAAAATACAGGTTAATTTAAATAATCCTCCTCATGTCTACATGGGGGGGATTTTATTTGTTTTCTGATAGAAAAAAGCTTTATTAAAGCCTCTTTTGTTAAGTAAACTCCGATTAGACTGTAAGGGTATATATAAGTATTATAAAAATATAGAATATTAAAAAAATATAAGGAGGTAAGGGGATTTGCAAAACATCGAGCTTAATAGTATTTGGAACAATTTGATTGGAACTGAATTTAAGCAAACCTATTACCAGGCTGGAAGTATCCGTACAAGAGTGATCGAGGCTGGTACAGGAGAGCCGCTTATTTTTTTACATGGTACCGGTGGACATGCCGAGGCTTATGCTAGAAACATTGCAGCACATGCAAACTATTTTCATGTTTATGCCATCGATATGGTTGGTCACGGTTTTTCGGATAAACCAGAAGAATTAGATTATAAAATCAATGATTTTGTAAACCATTTGAAAGATTTTATCGATGTCATCGGTGCAGATAAAGTCAACCTTTCCGGAGAGTCCTTAGGCGCTTTTGTGTCTGTTCATTTCACACACCAATACCCAGAACGAGTCAATCGACTGGTCCTCAATACGGGAATTACCGGACCCTGGACGGAACAAGGCTATCAAGAATTAGAAGATATGTTAGTCCGTTCTCAGCAGGCGTCTGAAACATTGACGATGGAATCTGTACGAAAACGGTTAGAATGGCTCATGGAAAATAAGAATGATGTAACAGATGAGTTGGTGGAAACGAGACATTATATTTATTCACAGCCAGGCGCTGCCAAGATGATGGGGAAAATTACACAAAGTGTTGTCAATAGTATTTTAGAATCTCGTACAAATCCAAAAGCAGCTTTTGCTGACGATCGTTTATTAAGTTCCATCGAGCATGAAACTCTTGTATTTTGGACATTTAGCAATCCGGCTCAGCCCTGGGTAGTAGCGGAAAAAGCAGCAACAAACTTGGCAAATCATCGGTTCTATTTAATGGAGGATGCTGGACATTGGCCCCAATGGGAAAAAGCAGATGAATTTAATCAAGTACATTTAGAATTTTTACGTTTCAGATGTCGTAACACCATACAGAAATAGGAGGAGAACTATGATTAGATACAACAAGTTGGGATATGTTGCACTAAATGTAACAGACTTAGAAAAATCAAAGGATTTCTATGAAAATATCGTTGGATTAGAACCCACATCACAGGTTGGAAATGAAGCCGCTTTCTTCACATGTAGCAGGGATCATCATAATATTATCCTTTATCAAGGAGAAGAACCAGGCTTGGTAAGAGTTGGTTTAGAAGTAGAATCCTCTGAACAACTGGATATTGCTTTTGAACATTTTTCAAAGGCTGGCTTAAATCCCCAAGAGGTAGAGAGGGAAGAGTTAAAACTATTAGGGCAAGGAAGATCCATACGAGTTCAAGAACCAAATACAGGGCTTCTATTTGAATTATACAGTGATATTGTGCAATTGGGAAAAGAGTTTAAACCTAAATTAACGAAAATTGCACGGTTAGGTCATTTTGCGATTTTTGCTAATGAATTTGACTCTGCGTTGAAATTTTTTACTGATGTTATGAATTTCAAGGTCTCCGATTATATAGAAGATAGCGTTGTGTTTATGAGAATCTTTCCAAACCCCTATCACCATACTTTTACTTTAGCTAAAGGGGATGAACGATTACATCATGTGAACTTTATGGCTAGTGACATTGACGATATTGGGACTGCACGAAATAGAATGTTGAACAATGAAGTTCCAATTGTTTTTGGTCCTGGAAGACATTCGCCTTCCGGTGCGATTTTTCTATATTTTTTAGATCCAGATCAAATGACCCTTGAATATAGTTTTGGGATGGAAGAGTTTCCAGAAATGAATCCGCGAAAACCTAAATCCTTGGAACATAGTTTGGAAATTCTTGATATGTGGGGGGGGAAACCTGATCCTAGAATGTCATCTGTTGGCAGGATTTTTGGAAAAGAAGTGAGTGCTGTTGATTGATTTCCATACACATATTGTTCCAGAACATTTTCCATCAATGTTAGCTAGAAATGGTGGGTTACGTTGGCCGCAAATGGCCCACGTTCAGCAAGGAAGCGCACATGTAATGATCTCCGGTAAAATTTTCCGTACCGTGACAGATCAATGTTGGAATCTTCATCAAAGGCTGGAGGATATGAATCGGGAAGGAGTAGAAAAGCAAGTTCTCTCGGTCATGCCAGAGTTATTTAGTTATTGGGCCAACCCAGAAGATTCTATGATTTTTTGCCGGAGTATGAATGAAACGATTTCGGGAATGGTGTCCGATTATCCTGATAAATTTATTGGATTAGGCATAGTTCCTTTACAAGATCCAGAATTAGCAGCTAAAGAACTAGAATTGGTAAAAGACGTTTATCAATTGGCAGGGGTTCAAATCGGAACCAATGTAGACGGGGTACCAATTGGTGATCCGAAGTTCTATCCATTTTTTGAGATAGCTGAGAAGCTTAATCTAGCAGTATTTGTACACCCTATAAATCCTCCTGCACAAGATCGGATTGTCGGGCCAACGATTTTAAACAATTTTATTGGTTTTCCAACGGATATTGCTTTTGCAGCAACTTCCATAATTACAGGACTAGTACTTGAGAAGTTTCCGAAACTGCGAATTTGTTTTAGCCATGGGGGAGGCAGTTTTGGTATGGTACTTCCTCGATTAATACATGGATGGGAGACAATTCCCGTATTGCGTGATGTATTGCCAAAGTCTCCCTTGGAATATGCGAATAAAATGTTCTTTGATACCTTGGTTTACGATACACGTGTTTTTGAGTATTTGCGGAACATCTTTTCAGTGAATCAATTGATTGTTGGTTCCGATTATCCTTTTGTCATACGAGAGACACCCCCTGGACGTGTAATCAATAATATCCCAAATTTAACTGATGAGAATCTTAATCTACTGCGAAAAGAAAACGCTTTACGGTTCTTATTTGGAGATGAAAAGGAGGAGCAACATTGTATGATAATTTCGAATTAAAGTTAAAACCACCGGAGTATTACAACATGGCTTCTGATATTGACCGTTGGGCGCAAAATCCCAAAAAAATTGCTCTTTTGTGGGAAAATGAAGAAGGTAAAACGAAACGAATTACTTATGTTGAACTTCGTAAACAGTCCAATAAATTTGCTAATTATTTAAAAAAACTAGAATTGTCCAAGGGAGATAAAATTCTTATTACTTTACCGAGAATACCTGAAGCTTATTATACTTTTTTAGGTGCATTAAAAATGGGCCTTATCATAATACCAGGTTCTGAAATGCTAATGCCGAAAGATATCGAATATCGTTTAATTAATTCCGGTGCGAAAATAGTGGTAAGTTACTATAATTTAACCGACCGAGTAAACCAGATCAAAAAAAATGCGTCTAAACTGAAACATTTGATTTCTGTTGGAGAGAAAGTAGATGGTTGGGCAGATTATAAAGAAGCTGTTAATGCGGAATCAGGTCAATTTATTACTGTACCAACTCGTTCAGATGATACTGCTTTCTTAAATTATACGTCTGGAACAACAGGAAATCCAAAAGGCGTGATTCATCATCATAGCTGGGGGTATGTACACCAGGCAGTGGCTGCAAAACATTGGCTTGATGTGAAAGAAAATGATGTTGTTTGGGCAACGGCGGCACCAGGTTGGGCGAAATGGAATTGGAGCCCCTTTATCTCTACATTAGGGTCAGGAGCTACGGGAGTAGTATACTGTGGCACATTTGATCCAGTTAAATATTTTAAATTTCTAGAAAAATATAGGATTAATATCCTTTGTTGTACTCCCACAGAGTATCGCCTATTAGCTAAAGTAGATGGATTGGATCAATACAAGCTCCCGCATTTACGAAGTACAGTCAGTGCTGGTGAACCACTGAATACACAAGTTATTGATACTTTTAAAAAGTATTTTAATGTCCAGATTCGTGACGGATATGGACAAACAGAGAATACGCTTCTTGTCGGAACCTTAATGGGGATGAAAATGAAAGCGGGTTCCATGGGAAAACCGACCCCGGGAAATAAAATTGCTATTATTGACGAGGATGGACACCCACTTCCAGTTGGTCAAGTGGGGGATATCGCTGTACATTCTAGTGCTCCTGCTTTATTTAAGGGATATTTGCATGAACCTGAAAGGACACATGCAGCTTTTCGTGGCGAATGGTATTTGACTGGAGACCAGGCAAAAATGGATGAAGACGGATATTACTGGTTTGAAGGGCGGTCCGATGATATTATTATCAGTTCAGGTTATACTATTGGCCCTTTTGAAGTAGAAGATGCTCTAGTAAAACATCCGGCTGTAAAAGAATGCGCGGTAGTGGCCAGTCCTGATGAAATAAGAGGAAACATTGTAAAAGCATTTGTTATTCTTAAAGATTCTAACAATGAAAATGAAGTAATGATGGAAGAACTAAAAGACTATGTGAAGGCTAATACAGCACCATACAAATACCCCAGGGAAATTGAATTTGTGAAAGATCTACCCAAAACAACATCAGGTAAAATTCGAAGAGTTGAATTAAGGCAATTGGAAAAACAACGAAAGCTTTCTTCTGTTTAAACTTTTGTTAAGAGTATGAGTATTAGAAGGAGGGGAGTGGAATGGAGATTGGATTTTCTATAATGGAAGTCGCAAATATTTTTAAAGAATGGATTGAGAAGAAAGAATATGAAGATGAAAATGATGATGTATTCCTATTAAATAAACCTTAAGAAAACGATTATCTTTAAACAAAATTTCGATTGGACTGAAAAACATACTTAGTATAGTGTTAATTTGTAGAAAGAAATAAAGAAATTCTTTTAAAAGGATAAAGGGCCCGAATAATTTTCAGAATATTATGAAAATAAAAAAGGAGTTGATTTAGTATGAATATCAAAGCGATGGTTACTCGAAATTCAGAGGAATTTAGCTTAGAAGAAGTTACATTGCACGAGCCTAAGGAAGGGGAGGTATTGGTTCGTATTATTTCTGTAGGCATGTGTCATACAGACCTGAGTGTGAAAGATGGGCTGATCCCCTGTGCAATGCCAATTGTGTTAGGCCATGAAGGTGCTGGAGTTGTGGAACAGGTTGGGTCAGGGGTAAAAGGGATTTCACCAGGGGATCATGTGTTGCTATCATATAGTTCTTGTGGAAAATGCGAAGCTTGTCTTCAAGGAAAAGCTTCTGCATGTGCAGAGTTTGTGATGTTTAATTTTGCTGGGATTATGCAAGATGGTACAAAGCGGATTGAGCAAAATGGGCAAGAAATCTCCACTTTCTTTGGACAATCATCATTTTCGGAATATTCCGTAACAAATCAACGCAATGTCATTAAAGTTCCTAAAGATGTTCCCCTTGAAATTCTTGCCCCACTGGGATGTGGAGTTTTAACTGGCAGTGGTACTGTGATCACAAAGTTAAAACCTGAACCTGGCTCTAGTATTGCAGTATTTGGATGTGGTGCCGTAGGATTAAGTGCAATTATGGCAGCGAAAGTAAAAGGGTGTACAACGATTATTGCTATTGATATTAATGAAGATCGCCTGGCACTGGCAAAAGAACTTGGAGCCACCCATACGATTAATAGCAGAAATGTTGAAAGCGTTGTCCAAGAAATCTTTGGGTTGACTAATGGTGGTGTACAGTATGCAGTAGAAAGCAGCGGACTTCCCCAAGTTTTAAGGCAAGCAGTTGACAGTACAAAGCCCCTTGGAACTATAGCAGCAGTAGGTGCACCACCCGTAGGAACAATTGTAGAATTAGACCATTTCAGTCTTCTTTTAGAAAAAAATATTACCGGAGTTACCATGGGAAGCTCAGTGCCCCAAACTCTTATTCCTCAGTTAATTGAGTTGTATAAACAGGGAATGTTTCCCTTTGACAAACTTATTAAGATTTATGAATTTGAAGAAATTAATCAAGCTGAAAAAGATTCCAAAAGCGGAAAAACAATTAAGCCAGTTTTACGGGTGTCATCTTTATAGGTGGTTATAAATGTTACGAGGGGGAGTTTAAATGAAAGTGTCTACCGAGCAGGTTGATATGTGGATTAATAATAGTATTGTAGCGTCAAGTAATTATTACGAAATTAGAGATCCTGGGCGGCTTACTGATGTGGTAGCACGAGTTGCGAAAGGAACGGTTGAGGATGCCAATCACGCAGTTGAGGCTGCTCACATCGCATTTCTTACCTGGAGAACTTTAGATAAAAACGAACGAATTAATCTCGTAATGGCTGCTGCCAACGAATTGGAGAATTCGATTCCTACTTTAAGTCCTTTGTTGGCGAGAGAGTATGGAGGATTATTGGGTGAAGCCCAATTGGACTTCGGGTATGGAGTTGGAATTACCCAGTTTACTGCAGGAATTGCCGGGCCTTATCTAGCTTCAGAAATAATTGAAGATGAAACATGCAGGATCGAGATTGAAAAGGTCCCAAGGGGTGTTGTCGTGGCAATTGTCCCATGGAATTTCCCTATTGCTTTGACAATGATGAAACTAGCACCTGCGTTGGTAACCGGAAATACTTTAATCGTAAAGCCATCACCTAATGCACCAGCAGCCCTTACACTAGGTTTGCAAAAGATGGCATCCGTGTTACCTCCTGGAGTACTTAATATTGTAAATGGAGATGGGGATGTAGGACAAACCCTCACCCGCCACCACCTGGTACGAAAAATTTCTTTTACTGGCGGTGCAAACACAGCCAAATATGTGATGGCTGATGCAGGATCTACAATCAAAAACGTCACGTTAGAACTTGGAGGAAATGACCCTGCAATTATATTGGATGATGTTAATCCGGCAGACATCATGCCTGCGTTAGTTAGAGGAATCTTTACTAGATCAGGGCAAATTTGTTTTGCAGTAAAACGGATTTATGTGCCTCAAAGTATATATGAGGATTTCTTTGATACCATGTGCCAGGTAGTTGATGAAATTAAAGTTGGTCATGGCTTAGACGAACGGGCCACCATGGGACCTGTAAACAATCGGGCACAGTATCAATTTGTAAAAGATTGGTTTGATGATATTAAGAATGGAAAGATTGATACTAGTGGTAAAGTAGAATTAGATACAATTATTTCAGGAGTACCCACCACTATGAGTTTAGGTGGATTACATAGTTCCTTTAGTAATTACAATAAAGAAGGTAGAATTTTTGCAATAGACGTTGCGTTAATATAATGGCGCAAATAAAACTCTTTGAACGTTTTACCAAACGGTATGAGGATAACTTTTTAGTGTTGAGTAGGAAATGACTCATTAATATCCTTGTTAACTGGGAAACCCTCTAAATTAT
>CALNBV010000255.1 GCA_937874515.1 uncultured Paenibacillaceae bacterium
TAGGTCTATGGGGCCCTTATCATGTTTATCCCCTTAGGTCAGGGATTTGGGCGTGAAGAGGGGGGGTGTGGTGCTTATCATCTTTATCCCATTAGCTTATTTTACCCGGAATCGATAAGGATAATTGTGAAGATACAAACTGGGAATCCTTCCATGTTAGGTGATTTACAATATACCCTAAAGTGTCTGCATTGAAGGTGCCAATAATTCGTTGATAAGCCAGCAAATCATATGCTGTAATTTTTTCATTTCTAACAATGGGATATAAAGCCCCTAAGGCAAGAGCCTCTCCTTTTGTTGGTTTTTTAAGTTTTCCATTTTCAAAATATAATTGTGATAGATAGTCCTTGCCTTTGTTACTGATGTCGATGATAAAAGGCAATTGCAGGCGAGGACTGTCTACACGCACTTTGTAGTAGTCTTCATAGGTTACGTTGAATTTATAAAGTGAGTTGTATTTTTCTACATTGAACATTTCCTGAAGGTGGTTATTTTTGAAAGAATAAAGATAGAAAAAACCGTATCCTCCACTTCCTCCAGAATCAATGCTTACTAATATGTCTGAAACATGATCCTTGTTAAAATCCCCAAGAAAAAGCCTGGCATTATATCCTGCATTGGACTGAAATTGGACGGTTGTCATTCTATGAGTACGGCCATCTTGTATGACAAGGGTAATGTTGTCGGAGAATCCCCCTGGACTTTCAGGTTTATTTCCGTAGAGAAATACCTTATCAATAATTCCATCCCCATTCACATCTCCCGCCTTCATGTCCAGTACCCTTTGATTTCGCCCATATAGCTCTGGCCTATATGTATGTTTTTGGGATCTTCTATACAATGGAATCCTCTCCTTTTCGTGGGTTAATTACTTATTTTCTATATTATGTAGGGGAATATCTAACTGATTGTGTAGGTGCCCGATTGGATTTAAGAGGGTTATCTATTTTATATAAACATTGGTGGGTATTTTTGGTATAATATAGTTGGAAATCATTTACTAGATATATAGCAAAAGGGGAATGGTGATGGTCGTTACCGAACAACTTAAGAAGTACAAGGTCCTAATATCAGTGATCCTTGTCATCATACTAGCTCTTATGTTTTTTTTATTTAATAGCTCATCAGATTCAAATGCAAAGGAAAAAATTTTGGAATTTGAGAATGCAGTTAAACAAGGGGATGCAGGGAAATTACAAAAACTGATTAAACCAGAAAATCAAGAAATGGCAGTAACTGTGGAACATTTTAAACAGTTGGTGGCCTATGCAGAAGAACACCCTGATTATTTAAAAGAGCATGCAATGTATATGGAAGCTCAGGCTGAAATTATTAATAAAGACTATACATTCAGAAAGCATAACCGGAATTTAATGTATAAGACAGATGAAGAAATCAATACATTTGGGGATTTTTATATTAAAAAAACAGGTGGATTGTTTTCGTCCTATGAAATTGTTGCAAGACCTTGTTATTTAAATATTGAAGCAGATAAACCGAATACAACTATTGAAATGTTTGGAAAGAAAATCTTTACAACATCAGAAGGTAAACTTGAATATAGATATGGTCCATTAATGCCAGGTAAATATTCTATATTTGGGACAACCCAAATTGATGGTGAAGTAATAAAAACAAAAGAGGAAATTGAAATTTTTGATAATCTAAATTATGAAAGAGTAACGAAGATTTCCCTCTTATCAAATTAAAAATCACCACAATAAGGAAATTGAATCATACCCAATTTCAACAGATCGTTCTATCACAATACATGAATTGAATTTCAATATCCCTGGGGTATAGTTAGAAGTGAGCCTATAGTAATTACAAGTAATACACTTAGTGTAAATATCATACCGATGCTTTTATAATTATTTTGTAAAAAGTGTTGACTTCAAAAAACAATCTGTGATATATTATTCCTTGTCGCCGCTGAAACGGCAGAAAACACCAAAATCTAGCAAAACAAACTTTAGAA
>CALNBV010000256.1 GCA_937874515.1 uncultured Paenibacillaceae bacterium
GTGTAGCAACGACCCACCCAACTAAGAAGAAGACCCAGGGTGTAGCAACGACCCAACCAGTCAAGAAGAAGACCCAGGGTGTAGCAACAACCCAAACAACTAAGAAGAAAACACAGGGGGTTACATATCCAATCGTTAAGGGAGATTCCATAGAAGTATTGTCTATGTTTGCCCAGTATCCAAAATATAATGTTATTGCCACAGGATACACACCCGGTCCTGAATCAACAGGTAAAAATAGCTCTCATCCCGCATATGGAATCACATATTCTGGGGTTAAGGTAAGAAGAGATACCTTTTCAACCATTGCTGCGGATACAAGGGTGTTCCCTTTAGGAACGATTCTTTATATTCCTGGATATGGTTATGGAATAGTGACTGATACGGGATCTGCAATTAAAGGAAATAAAATTGATCTTTTCTTTGATACTGTAGAGGATGTTTTTAGAGAATGGGGCAAAAAAAGATTAGATGTTTATATTATTGAAATGGGTAAAGGGAAAGTAGATGAACAAACCTTGCATGAATTAAATAATTTTCGTGGAAGTGTAGCAAGTAAATAAAAATAGTAGAAAAAAGCTGCTTTTGAATGCAAAAGCAGCTTTTTTCTTTCGTATTGTAACCAGGGTTTCTTTACTTCCAGGAGTATTCGATTAAATAGTAGAGTAAAATGGAATGGATGATGCCTAACCATCCACCAATGACAACTTCACTAGGTTGATGGCCTAATAATTCTTTTAATTTTACTGCCATTTGTTTATTAGGTTTTAGAGTATGCTGACTTTTTATTTCTTGAATTAATTGTTGGAAATCTTCAATAAGGAGGTTGAGGACCGTTGCGTGAATACCAGCGTGGCGCCGTACCCCTGCTGCATCAAACATCACAATAATAGAGAAGATTACTGAGATTGCGAATTCAGAAGATCCTGCTCCATGAATTAATCCAATGGCAGTTGTTAGAGCTGTAACGGCAGCAGAATGGGAACTGGGCATCCCACCTGTACTGAAAAGCAATTTCCAGTCAAGTCTCCCTAGAGTGAAATAAGCAAGAGGAATCTTAATCACTTGAGCCATTACTATGGCGGAAAGGGCTGACCACAAGGGATAATTAGAAAATAATGAAGACATCTACTTCTTCCTTTCTCGCTGTTATTAATAGTTTGTACCAAATGTTCTTATTATAATATTGCAATCTTTTCATTTCATTTCTTTATTGATAAAATTTAGTTAAATTTTACCCGGAGGTGTATTGATATGGATATTCAAGTGAAAACCCAAGGTATTCATGGGGATCAGTTAGATGCATTGGTTTTAGGAATTACGAAAGATGAAGGCACGGATACCTTTTTTTCCATTGTAGACCAGGCTCTGGGCGGAATGCTATCTAAAATGTTTCAATTCAAAGAAATAAGTTGTGATTTTAAAAATATACAAATGATTTATACCTTGGGTCAAATGGGGGTACGCAGAGTCATTCTTCTAGGTTTGGGTGAAAAGGGAGATTTGAATTTTGAAACCCTAAGAGAAGCAGCCTCCCGGTCTATTAAAGAAGCATTAAAGGAAAAGTTAACGAAAGTGGCTATGATTCTTCCAGGTGTCCTAGAGGATAAAGGTCTTGAAGCACAGGCTTTAGTTGAGGGGGCCCTTTTAGCGAATTATCATTTTTCCGGGTTCCATAAAACGAAAGAAGAGAAACCTGAACTGTCTTCTTTAACTCTTTATTGTGAGCAAGAATGGGAAGCAGAAGTTAAAGAAGGGGCCAAAAAAGGGGAACTCTATGCCAGAGGAACTTGTTATGCCAGAGATTTAGTAAACCTTCCGGGGAATTATTTAACCCCATCCATTTTGGCAGATAAAGCAAATGAAATAGCCCTTCGTCATGGGATGGAAATTGAAGTTCTGGAAAAGGAAAAAATGATGGAATACGGTATGGGAGGATTATTAGGTGTAAATCAAGGTTCTGTGGAACCTCCTAAATTAATTGCCATAAAGTATAAGGGAAGAAAACAATGGGACGATGTTCTGGGCCTAGTTGGCAAAGGAATTACATTTGATTCAGGTGGAATTTCCATCAAACCAGGTGCTGGTATGGATGAAATGAAAGGCGATATGGGTGGGGCTGCTGCTGTTTTAGGTGCCTTAGAGATCATAGGGACTTTACGCCCAGCGATTAATATTGTCGCTGTTATTCCAACGACTGAAAATATGCCAGATGGCAATGCCCTGAAGCCTGGAGATGTAATAACAACTATGAGTGGCAAAACCATCGAAATTCTAAATACAGATGCAGAAGGCCGTTTAATACTGGCGGATGGAATGACCTATGCAAAGAAATTAGGTGCAGATTACCTCGTCGATTTAGCCACATTAACCGGGGCAGCTTTAATCGCCCTTGGTACATGTACCACCGCTGCGATTACTAATAATGAAGAATTAGTTGAAAACGTATTAGAATCAGCTGCAGAAGCCGGGGAACTTGTTTGGAGATTGCCTGCTTATAAACAGTATAAAGAACAAATAAAAAGCAAAATTGCTGATTTAAAGAATACAGGCGGTCGCAATGCAGGAACCATTACTGCTGGACTTTTTGTAGGGGAATTTGCGGAGGAAACACCATGGGTCCATTTGGATATTGCAGGCACCTCCTGGGCGGATAAAGCTGATGACTTTTCACCAATTGGCGGAACAGGAGCAATGGTGCGAACTTTGGCGAATCTTGCCTTAAAATTAGAGAATTCGTAATAAATAATTGTTGACACTTTTTTAAACCATGTCTATAATTGCATGTAATATCACTATGTGTAGTTGCATAGAATATAAGTAATAAGTTCATGTTATAAATGATAAACGGTGATGGGGAAAATAATTCAGACCTTTCTTTTCAGAGAGTCCGGGTAGCTGGGAACCGGATAGGAAAACTGAATGTACTCGCCCTGGAGTTGCTTTTCTGAGAATGTAAGGGTAGGAAAAGCCGTGGACACGCGTTATGTGTTAAGGTTCAAAAGGAACCTGCTAAGATTGCCAGTTGTGAAGCAGGCAATGAAACTTGGGTGGTACCGCGAAGCTCTTTCGCCCCAGACTGTGACAGAAATGTCCAGTCGGTGAAAGGGCTTTCTTTTATTTTTCAGATAAATTGTGGAGAGATTGAAAAAGGAGGAACAAAAGATGAGCACAGATACTGCGATGATGGAGGAGAAGCCTTCCCTTCCGCCAATCAAAATGGGCGAGAGCATGACAGGGGCGGATATGTTACTTAGATGCCTGATTTTAGAGGGTGTTGAGTATGTGTTTGGGTATCCGGGCGGCTCTGTGCTACCGATTTACGACTCTCTTTATTCCAGCCATTTAAAACACATTTTAACCCGTCATGAACAGGGAGCAATTCATGCAGCTGATGGCTTTGCTCGTGCCTCTGGAAAACCAGGCGTTGTAATTGCAACTTCTGGGCCAGGTGCTACCAACTTAGTTACTGGCATTGCAACTGCTCACATGGATTCCGTACCGTTGGTATGTATCACCGGTAACGTTGCTCAGAATTTGATTGGTACAGATGCTTTCCAGGAAGCTAATATTACCGGGATTACCATTCCCATAACCAAACATAATTTTTTTGTTCGTGATGTGAAAGATCTTCCTCGGATTATTAAAGAAGCGTTCCATATTGCAACTACTGGGCGTCCAGGTCCGGTTTTAGTTGACATTCCTAAAGATGTAAATCAGGCTACGGCTCCTTTCTATTATCCAGAGACAGTTAATCTTCGTACGTATAACCCAACGGTCAAACCCAATAGTATGCAAATTGAACGTATGGTAAAAGCTCTAAATGAAGCTGAAAAACCAGTTGTTTTAACCGGTGGCGGAACTGTATCAGCTGGTGCAGAACAAGAGCTGCAAGAATTGGTTGAAAAGATAAACATTCCAGTCATTCCAACTTTTATGGGGCTTGCTAGTTTCCCAGGAACCCATCCTCTTTGTTTGGGCATGCCAGGGATGCATGGTTCATATGCTGCCAACCAGGCCATTTTAAATACAGATTTGATCATTGCTATTGGCGCTCGTTTTGATGACCGCATTACCATGGGTCGTACCAAAGAATTTGCATCCAACGCAAAAATCATCCATATTGACATAGACCCCGCCGAAATCGGAAAAAATGTTGGTGCCTGTATTCCTATTGTTGGTGATGTGAAAAATGTATTAAAGGCCGTTCTTCCTAAAGTGGAAAAATCGGAACCAGGTGCATGGGTAGAACAGGTACAACAATGGGCGAAAGAATGCCCTTATTCCTATACAAAAAATGAAAATGGTTTATTAAAACCCCAACAAGTGGTTGAAATGATCTATAACTCAACCAATGGTGATGCTATTGTTACAACGGATGTTGGCCAACATCAAATGTGGGTTGCACAATATTTTAAATTTAAAAATGCCCGTTCTTTTATCTCTTCTGGTGGCCTTGGAACGATGGGATATGGGTTCCCTGCATCAGTAGGCGCTCAATTTGCCAGCCCAGACCAATTGGTTATTTCCTTTAATGGTGATGGTGGATTCCAAATGAACCAGCAGGAGTTAGCCATTGTATCAGGCCACAAGCTTCCTATTAAAATAGTGGTGATTAATAACAGTTGTTTAGGCATGGTTCGCCAATGGCAACAATTGTTCTACGATAATCGCTATAGCCATATTGACCTTTCTTCAAGTGTAGACTTTGTTAAATTAGCGGATGCTTATGGAATTAAAGGATTGCGGGCATCTAAAGAAGACGAAGCGGAAAAAGTATGGAAAGAAGCTATGGAAACTGAGGGGCCGGTTCTGGTGGAATTTGTAGTTGAACCTGAGGAAAACGTGTACCCAATGGTAGCTCCCGGTGCGACATTAGATCAAATGGTAATGGGAGATGAGAAATAATATGGAACAAAAACATACCATATCCATTTTAGTAAATGACCAACCGGGTGTTTTAACCCGTGTGGCTAACTTAATGGGACAACGGGGCTTTAATATTGACAGCATTACCGTGGGTCCTTCTGAAGAAAAAGGCTTATCACGGATGATTATCGTGACTCAGGGAGATGAACCCACCCTGGAACAAGTTATGAAACAGTTCAACAAATTAGTTGATGTTTATAAAGTAAGTCTTTTGAGCAATGCTCCTATGGTTTCAAGGGAGTTAGCTTTAATTAAAGTGGAAGCCAGTTCATCTAACAGGGCAGAAATCAATGTTTTGATTAACCCTTTCCGTGCATCTATTGTTGATGTAGGCCCTAATACTTTGGTTATTCAATGTACAGGGGATACAAATAAAATTAATGCATTGGTGGAATTGTTAAGTCCATTTGGAATCCGCGAATTAGCCCGTACTGGCGTTACTGCCATTAGTCGGGGAATGGCGGCAGTGAAAGCCTAACCTTAGCTTTATTCATTATTAAAACATAAATTCTAATTTTAATTTACTTGGGAGGAAAGTTGCAATGGTAAAGATGTATTATGAAAAAGATGCAGATCAAGGACTTTTACAAGGAAAAACTATCGCTATTATTGGTTATGGTAGCCAGGGTCATGCTCAGGCACAAAATCTTCGCGATAGCGGCATGAATGTAATTATCGGCCTTCGCCAAGGTCGTTCTTGGGACCAGGCGGAAAATGATGGCTTTGAAGTTTACTCTGTAGATGAAGCTGCTGCAAAAGCAGATGTAATCAACATCCTTCTTCCTGACGAACAACAAGCTCGCATTTACAAAGAACAAATTGCTCCAAATATGAAAGAAGGCACAGTATTATTCTTCTCTCATGGTTTTAACATTCACTTCGAACAAATCGTAGCACCTGTTGGATCTGACGTTTTAATGGTTGCTCCAAAAAGCCCAGGACATATGGTTCGCCGCGTTTACACTGAAGGATTTGGCGTTCCAGCACTTGTAGCTGTTTATCAAGATGCATCAGGAAAAGCTCTTGACCTTGCCCTTGCTTATGCTAGTGGAATTGGTTCTACCCGTGCAGGTGTTCTTGAAACTACCTTCCGTGAAGAAACTGAAACTGACCTTTTCGGTGAGCAAGCTGTACTTTGCGGCGGAGCTTCTGAACTTGTTAAAGCTGGTTTTGAAACTCTTGTTGAAGCTGGTTACAAACCAGAAATCGCATATTTCGAGTGTCTTCATGAATTAAAATTAATCGTTGATTTGATGTATGAAGGCGGATTACAAAAAATGCGTTATTCCATCAGTGACACTGCAGAATTTGGTGATTACAACACTGGTAAACGCATCATCAATGAAAATACAAAAGCTGAAATGAAAAAAGTATTAAGCGAAATCCAAGATGGAACTTTCGCGAAAAACTGGATCTTAGAAAACCAATCTGGCCGTGCAGCATTCAGTGCTCGCCGTCGCATTGAACGTGAACATCAAATTGAGGAAGTAGGCGCTCAATTACGTGAAATGATGGCCTGGATTAAGAAATAGATTGTTTTTTGAATAAAAGTGGAGGTGGCAGAGAAGATGCGTACAATTGAGATTTTTGATACCACGCTGCGGGATGGTGAACAAACCCCTGGTGTAAATTTAAGCCTGAATGAAAAGCTGGAGATTGCTCTTCAATTAGAGCGTCTGGGCATCAACCGGATCGAAGCCGGTTTTGCCGCCACTTCTCCCGGGGATTTAAAATCCATTCAGACCATTGGTGGTCGTGTGAAAAATTCGACCATCGTGAGTTTGGCCCGTTCAGTGCAAAAGGACATAGATAAAGCATGGGAAGCGTTACAACATGCTGAATCTGCTTGTCTACACGTTTTTCTCGCCACTTCTCCTATTCACCGTAAATATAAATTAAACATGACGAAAGAACAGGTTGTGGAAAACGCCGTAGCAGCAGTGAAATACGGGAAGAAGTACTTTGATCTCGTAGAGTTCTCCTGTGAAGACGGTTCCCGCACAGAAATGCCATTCTTAATTGAAGTGGTGCAAGCTGTTGTAGATGCAGGGGCAAGAATCGTTAATATTCCTGATACTGTTGGATATACCACGCCGAAGGAATATGGCGAGATTTTCCGCCAATTAAGTGCAAATATTCGTGGCATTGAAAATGTGAAATTAAGTTGCCATTGCCATGATGACCTTGGCATGGCGGTTGCTAATTCTCTCGCTGCTGTTGAAGGTGGGGCTACTCAGGTAGAAGGAACCATTAATGGCATTGGAGAACGGGCAGGCAATGCGGCCATTGAAGAAGTGGCCCTTGCCCTTGACACCCGAAAAGATTATTATCAAGCAACCACTGGCTTAAAACTGGATGAGATTGCACGTACCAGCCAAATAGTAAGCCGTCTGAGCGGCATGATTGTTCCAGCGAATAAAGCAGTTGTTGGCGCTAATGCATTTGCCCATGAATCTGGCATTCACCAGGATGGTGTACTGAAAGAAGCTACAACCTATGAAATCATTCGTCCTGAGAAGGTTGGCATTAAAACCAATAAAATTGTGCTTGGCAAACTCTCCGGTCGCCATGCTTTTAACGATAAACTGATTGAATTAGGCTATCATCTGGAACAGGATGAATTGAATGACGCCTTCCGTCGTTTCAAAGACCTATGTGATAGGAAAAAGCAAGTGAGTGATGATGATGTCATTGCACTTGTTGATTCTAAACTGACAGATGTACCTGAAACTTTCAAATTGGAGAATATTCAACTTTCTTATGGAAGCAATTCCATACCTACTGCAAGTGTACGGGTTGTAAAATCAACGGGTGATATTTTAGAAGAGGCTGCCTGCGGTAATGGTTCTGTAGATTCTATCTATAAAGCCATTGATCGGGTGACCAATGAAGAAGTTGTCCTCGAAGATTATAAAATCCTTTCTGTCACCCACGGAAAAGATGCTTTAGGGGAAGTGTATGTTCGTCTTAGTCAAGGAGCTATTTCTGTTCAAGGACGAGGTGTCAGCACCGATGTTTTAGAAGCCAGCGCGAAAGCATATTTGCGCGCGATTAATAAAATAATCGCCCTTCGCGGTGATTCGGTAGAAGTACTAATCTGATGTAAAAGGGAGACTGTAACGGATGACTAAAACATTCAAAGTTGCGGTCCTGCCGGGCGATGGAATTGGCCCGGAGGTCGTTGAAGAGGCAATCAATGTCCTAGGAGTAATTGAAGAATTAGAAGACGTGAAGTTTTCTTTTGAATACGGTCGATTAGGCGGCTGTGCCATTGATGAAGATGGGACACCCCTTCCAGAACAAACAGTAGAAATTTGTAAAGCTGCTGATGCAGTTCTTCTCGGCGCTGTTGGTGGTCCAAAATGGGACAATAACCCTGGACACCTTCGCCCAGAAACAGGCTTGTTAGGCATTCGTAAAGCCCTTGGCCTTTATGCTAATTTGCGCCCTGCTTTCGTATTGGATTGTATGGCTGCAGATTCTTCTTTGAAAGAAGAAGTAGTTAAAGGCGTTGATTTAATGGTAATCCGGGAATTAACCGGTGGCCTTTATTTCGGCGAGAAAAAACGTTACGAAGACGAACAGGGTGAAGTTGCATCCGATGAAATGATTTATCACGAATATGAAGTTGAGCGGATTGTACGCCGTGCTTTTGAAGTAGCGCGTCTCCGTAACAAAGAGCTTGTTTCTGTAGATAAAGCCAATGTATTGGAATCTTCTCGCTTATGGCGTAAAGTGGTGGATCGTTTAATCCCAGAATATCCAGATGTTGAATGTCGCCATCAATTGGTTGATTCCTGTGCTATGGAATTAATTCGTAATCCAAAACAATTTGATACCATGGTCACTGAAAATATGTTTGGCGATATCTTAAGTGATGAAGCTTCCATGTTAACAGGATCTATTGGAATGCTACCATCCGCATCTCTTGCTGATGGTAACTTTGGCCTTTATGAACCTGTTCATGGCTCAGCACCAGATATTGCAGGAAAAGGGATTGCTAATCCTTCTGCAACCATCCTTTCTGCTGGCATGCTCATGAAGTATTCACTTGGTTTAGAAAGAGCTGCTAACAATTTAGAAAAAGCAGTTCATAATGTAATCAATTCCGGTGTACGTACTGGTGATATTACGAAAAATAGAGAAGAAGCTGTTGGCACGAAAGCCATGTCTGGAGCCATTATTAATGAGCTTCGCAAGGTATATGCTGAACAAGCTTAATTTAATAAAAGAAAAACCCCATTCCTTAGGAGTGGGGTTTTTTTAAGGTTTATTTTAGTTTATGCAATGTAACTTCAGGGAGAGTACCCCACCGAAGTCTTAATGCTGTTTGGCCTAGCCCTTCACTAATATAAAAGGGTTTTCCTTTAAAATAATGAAGCCCCCTAATCATCTTCATTCTTGCTACTTGTCCGTACTTAACTATATGAAATGGTTTTGGCCAGTGAATTTGTCCCCCGTGAAAATGGCCTGCTAACAAATAATCAAAGGGGTATTGACCCATTTCTAAAATAACGTTGGGGTCGTGGGTGAGCACAAGGTTAAGCCCTTTTTCAATCCCTTGAAATGCTCGGGAAACATCACTTCTGTGGGTTGAATAATTATCTATTCCTATAATGTTTAATCTTGTTGATCCATAGTTTATAGTAATATTTTCATTTTGTAACACAATACACCCTTTATTTTCTAAATTTATGCGAAACCCATGAATTTCCTCACTTAAATAATAATCATGGTTTCCAAATACCACATATATGCCAAAAGGAGCAGTTATCTTTTGTAATTGGTCTATATAGTTCATAAAGGGTTGAATATTACTTTCTTTTTCTAATAAATCCCCAGTAATAGCAATCAGGTCGATTGGCATATCCTTTATGGTTTCAAACAAATTATTAGGCTTAATAGAAAGTTTTTCAATATGCATGTCTGAAAGCTGAAGAATATGCAAAGGTTGATTTAGGGAAACCTTTAAAGGAATCTCAACTTGATTTACCTGAATTTTGTAGGTGTTTTTAAAAGAAATGTAGAAAAATAAAAAAACAATGAAAAAGAAAATACAAAGTAAACATATAAAAAATAAAGTCACATTCATTCTCCTTGTCATATTTCTGCTTTGAATCTAATTTAAGTTATGCTTATCCTTTAACAGATTTCCGAAAGAATTCTCTCTCTTCAAGTGTGTGAAGGGCGTAATCCAACGGTTAGGGGGAGTTGAATTTCGGTTAGGCGTAGCCTAAAGTAAAGATTCTCCATTGTAAAATATGTTATTATTTGGTACAATCAAATCAGGAACGTACGTTCTGTAGTTGTGGATTATTCTTTGTAGGCAACATTTTTTTGCTTCAAAAGGCAAAATAATTTGGGGTGATGACCATGTTGTTGAACCTAAAATATGAAATCTTTCCAACAGAAGAACAAAAAGATACCTTAAACCGTTGGTTGCAATATTGTCGTCAAACTTACAATTCTGCCCTTTTGGACAAACAACGTAAATATCGCAGTTCAAAGCAATCTTACACTCGTGAGGATATGCAACGTCAACTCACAATTGATAAGAAGAAGTATTACTTTCTGAAAGACATGCCTTCTCAGCCTTTGCAAGAAGTCTTTCTACGTCTAAAAAAAGCTTTTGAAAACTTACAAGGGGGTGTACTCATCAAAGTAGAACCTCAATACACATCCCAAGACTGTTCCACTTGCGGTGAACGTATAAAGAAATCTCTATCCATCCGTACCCATATCTGTCCAAAGTGTGGAACGATATTGGATCGAGATTATAACGCAAGTCTGAATATCCTCCAAAAGGGCCTAGAACATCTAGTTGTGACAAACTAAATCACTCAAACTGTAGGGCAAGGTTATGTCCGAACAGTATAATCTTCGCCTGTGGAGACTGTGTAAGACGTATTGGGGCACCCCACTATGCAACAGTCGTAGAAGCAGGAAGCCCCTTCTTCAATCAGACCGTTAGGTTGATAAGGAGGGGTTATTCACTTAGTCTAGGCTGTATAAATGTAGTCTTTTTTTCAAATAAATAGTGCTATACTTTGAGCGATAAGCATTTTATTGATAAATGGGGTAGACTAATGAAAATCATTGTAGCAACGTTAAACGCCAAATACATTCATACGGCTTTAGCCATTCGTTATTTAAAAACTTATAGTGAGAAAGATTTTTCAATGGAACTGGCTGAATACACAATTAACGATCCAATTTTAAATATTGTTTCAGATTTATTTCAAAGAAAACCCGATGTCCTCGCTTTCTCTTGTTACATATGGAATATTGAGGAAACCCTTGAAATTGTCGCTTTATTAAAAAAGGTGCTACCAGATTTACAGGTGGTGTTTGGTGGCCCTGAGGTTTCCTATGATACAAAAGAGTGGATGGAAAAAGCTCCTCTTGTTGATTATATTGTCATGGGAGAAGGGGAAGCAACGTTTCACCATCTATTAAAAGAGATTGAAGGACAACAGAATTTCTGTGAAGTAAATGGATTGGCCTATCGGGATGGGGAAGAAATCATGATTAATCATCCCCGGAAGAAATTGGATCTAAACACCATTCCATCTCCCTTTCATTTTCCTGAAGACATGGCTGATTTAGGAAAACGAGTGGTTTATTTCGAAACCAGCCGTGGATGCCCTTATACTTGCCAATTCTGCCTTTCCAGCATCGAATTTGGTGTGCGTTATTTTGATATTGACCGCACAAAAGAAGACCTTCTTTTTCTTATGAATAATGGGGCTAAGCTCATTAAATTCGTGGATCGTACTTTTAATATCCAGCGGGAATATGCAATGGAAATGTTTAAATTCCTTATTGAAAATCACGGAGATTGTGTTTTTCAATTCGAGATTACAGCCGATATTATGCCTCCTGATGTATTGGACTATCTGGCAGAAAATGCACCGCCAGGGGTGTTCCGTTTTGAAATTGGGGTTCAATCTACCAATGACAGAACCAATGACATTGTGAAGCGCCGTCAAAACCTGGATAAATTATCTTATACTGTAAGTAGAGTGAGAGAGAGCGGCAGAATTGACCAACATCTTGATTTGATTGCAGGATTGCCAGAAGAAGATTATGATTCCTTCCGTAAAACCTTCAACGACATTTATGCCCTTGAACCAGAAGAATTACAATTAGGATTTCTGAAAATGTTGCGGGGGACAGGAGTACGTCGGGAAGCGGATCAATATGGTTACGTGTTTATGGATAAAGCCCCCTATGAAGTCTTAGGAAATCGGGCCCTTCCTTTCTCTGATTTGGTTCGCATTAAACGGGTTGAGGATGTTTTGGAAAAATACTGGAATGCCCATCGTATGGATCGAACCCTTCGCTATATCGTGAGCAAAGAATTCCCATCCCCTTTCGACTTTTATCAAGGGTTTGGAGACTTTTGGGAAGAAAAGGGATGGTCCCGTATTGGGCACCAATTGGAGGATCTCTTTACCCGTCTTCGCCTTTATTTACAAACCAGGGAAATGAAACATCCCCAGGTAGTAGAAGGATTAATGAAATACGATTATTTCTTAAACTTTAAATATAAACCTCGCAAAACCTGGTGGGAAAGTTCCTTAACGAAAGAAGTGCGGGGTAAGGTGCTGCAAGCCGTTGCAGAGAGACCTGATTTACTTGGTGAAGAATTTGCTTCCCTGGGCCTTAATGAACGTTCTCTTCATAAACATACTATGGTAGAGGTTCTTGATTTTGACTTACCTGCTTACCTTGCTTCCCATGGGGAATCCATTAAGGATGGAAAGACATTATTAGTGATGTATTACAACCCTGAGGAACAGGAAACTGGACGAGGGTTTATTAGAACCATTAATAAAGAACTGGAGGGTATGATATGGCCGATTCTACATTAACAATGTATAAAGAATTAACTGAAGTGGCAGGAGCTCCTGGTCATGAAGGAAGAGTTCGTGCTGTAATGGAGAAATACATCAGCCCTTATGCAGATGAAATGTGTCGGGATAATCTGGGGAGTTTGATTGCCCGCAAAGGAAACCAGGGTCCAAAAATTATGGTTGCAGGTCATTTGGATGAAGTGAGTTTTATGGTGACTATGATTACAGATAAAGGATTTATTAAGTTTCAGCCTCTTGGCGGTTGGTGGGGACAGGTTATGCTGGCCCAAAGGGTAGGGATTCAATCTCGCACCGGGGTTATTGAAGGAGTGATTGGTTCAGTTCCTCCCCATGTTCTTTCTCCAGAAGCCAGGAAAAAGCCTGTTGAGATAAAAGATATGTTTATTGATATTGGTGCCAGCAGTCGGGAGGAAGCGGCGTCTTTCGGGGTCCGTCCAGGAGATCCTATTGTGCCTATTTGCCCTTTTACATTGATGTCCAATCCTAAAATCATGATGGCCAAAGCCTGGGATAATCGGGTAGGGGTTGCTATGGCAATCCAAACACTGCAGCAATTACAGGGAATGGATCACCCCAATCAAGTGTTTGGCGTAGGAACAGTGCAAGAAGAGGTAGGATTAAGGGGTGCCCAAACAGCAGCCTATACTGTAAATCCTGATATTGCCATCGCAGTTGATGTAGGGATTGCAGGGGATACACCAGGCATTAAAGAACAGGATGCCCAATCTAAAATAGGGGCTGGTCCGCAAATTTTAATTTATGATGGATCTATGATTCCCAATGCATCATTGCGGGACCTTTTTGTTGAAACAGCAAAAGAGCTGGGAATACCCTTTCAATTTGATGCTCTTTCAGGAGGGGGAACGGATGCAGGGAGAATGCATTTAAACCGTAATGGGGTTCCTTCCATTGTTATAAGCATCGCTACCCGTTATATTCATAGCCATGCAGCTATTTTGCATAGGGATGATATTGATAATGGGGTAAAATTAATTGTTTCAGTCATAAAAAAATTAGATCAGGATATGGTTGAGAAGATAAAAAGGAATGAATAAAGAAGAGATGCTAAGAATCAAATCCTCTTTGATTCATTAGCATCTCAACTATTGACCTTAGGGTCTTATTTTAAAGAAAACTTGGCTAGCCCCAAGCTTTATAGGTGAGGCATTACCTGTAAATTATTGCAATTTATTATGGATAACTTCAATCATGCGATTTTGTTCCTGGGGATTGGATTGGTTCCATAACAGCTCAAAAAGAACGCCTAACCCAGGAAGTGTTTTTTCTTGTTTAGTAACAATGGCATCTTGAATGGTATCCCGAATGTCATTTTCTGATGAGCCATGCATTTTATACATAACTGCTCCGCGAAGGTCAAGATTATTAATATCCAAAATAACTGCTCCTTTCAATAAATTCTGTGCTACGATATAGTTTCACCCGGAAAAGAAAAAATCATGCTTTATTTTGGTGGTATTAGGATGGTGAAGTAAGATGGGTAAGAGAGATAATGAATCATTTGCCGTTATTGGATTAGGCCGTTTTGGATCGAGTGTGGCACAGGTATTGTTTGATATGGGGTATGAAGTACTCGTAATGGATGAAAATCCAGAACGGGTTCAACAATTAAACCATGTGTCTACCCATGCGGTTCAAGCGGATTCTACAGATGAAAAGGCAATGAAAGAGTTAGGGATCCGCAATTTTGATGTTGTAGTGGTCGCAATTGGCGCAGATATTCAGGCAAGTATCCTTACAACCCTGGTGTTAAAAGATATGGGGGTTAAAAAAATTGTAGCGAAAGCACAGAATGAACGGCACGGACAGGTGCTTTATAAAATTGGTGCAGATAAGGTGGTTTATCCTGAATATGATATGGGGCTTCGGGTAGCCCATAATTTAATCTCTCCCAACGTACTGGATTTTGTGGAATTATCCAGTGAATATAGTGTTGCCGAATTAACGGTATCAAGGGATATGGTTGGAAAGACTCTTGCTGAAATGGATGTTCGGGTTCGCTTTAGTGTAAACGTCATTGCCATTAAAAATAAAGGTGAATTTAATATCGCCCCATCAGCAACAGATTTCCTAAAAGATCAAGATGTACTTATTGTACTGGGACATAATAAGGATTTAAAGAAATTTGAAGATCATATCCGAAAAGTAGGGAGCCGGTAATGGAATACATTGCTTCAGTACAAAACCCGAAAGTGAAAGAATGGGCCAAACTGCATAGCCGAAAAGAAAGGGAGAAGAAAGGTTGTTTTATAGTTGAAGGGGTCCATCTTGTTGAAGAGGCCCTGAAAACTGGGAATGTGGAACATATTCTTCTCGAAGAAGGGAAGGATCTCCCCGAGGAGTTAAAAGAGATTCTTGATGATGGGCATGTGGTACGTGTTTCAACTGCAGTTATGGAAAAAATTGGGGATACAGAAACCCCACAGGGAATCGCAGCGATTGTAAAAATGGAGAAAGAAGGATACATTCCCCAGGAGCCTTTTTTATTGTTGCTTCTTGACCGGATTCAGGACCCTGGTAACCTTGGAACTCTGATTCGTACGGCAGATGCTGCAGGATTTCATGGCGTTGCCCTTGGAGAAGGGTGTGTTGATCCTTATAATGGGAAAGCCATTCGTGCTTCTATGGGTTCACTTTTTCATCTTCCCGTTTACCAGGTGGTTGCTGAAAATTATTTGCATGAGCTACGCCAGAAGGTACCTCATGTTAGCATCGTAGGCACCAGTTTAAAGGAATCAAAACCTTATGACCAAATTTCCTATAAAGATTCTGCTGTACTAATTATTGGCAATGAGGGCAGCGGAGTATCACCTAACTTATTATCATTAACGGACCATAATGTGGTCATTCCTATATATGGAAAGGCAGAATCCTTAAATGCAGGAATAGCAGGGTCCATCCTTATGTATGAAGCGGTTCGTCAAAGAAAGTTGCATGACTAATTTGAATTGGTTATAATAGGATGCAAATATTTTAAATAGTAAAGGCATTGACAGAGACTAGTAGGCGATTGCGCGCTCCCAGGGAGGGAATACCATGGACTGGAAGTATTCCCGTGAAAAGCGGATGGCTGAATTCACTCTAGAGCCGTCCCTTGAACCTATTGTATAGTAGAGGGTACCGGAGTTGTTACTCCGTTATGAAACAAGTAAGATGGAATGCCAGGGTGTATCCTGTGATTCCAATAAGGGTGGTATCGCGACCTCTCGCCCCTTAACGGGTGAGAGGTCTTTTTTATTCTTTCAGATCTATTTGAGGAGGGTTTGCATTGCGTGAAAGACTAGAACAATTAAACAAAGAAGCCCTTGAAGAGCTTTGTCATATTGGGAATTCCCAATTAGTGCAAGATCTCCGGGTGAAATATTTAGGGAAAAAAGGCCGCTTAACAGAAATTTTGCGTGGAATGGGCAAGTTGTCTGCTGAAGAACGCCCAATTATTGGCCAATTAGCTAATACTGTTCGGGAGAATATAGAACAAAAATTAGAAGAAGTAAAAGTAGCCATCGAGAAAAAAGAAATTGAGGCCAAATTACAACGCGAATCCCTTGATGTGACTTTACCAGGGCGTCCCATTCAAGTGGGGAATCGTCATCCATTAACTCTTGTTATTGAACAAATTGAAGATGTTTTTCTTGGCATGGGATTTACTGTTGCTGAAGGGTTTGAAGTGGAACAGGATTACTACAATTTCGAAGCATTAAACCTTCCCAAAGACCACCCTGCCCGTGATATGCAAGATTCTTTCTATATTACAGAAGAAATTTTAATGCGCACCCATACCTCTCCAGTACAGGCAAGAACCATGGAGAAAATGGAAGGGGAAGTTCCTGTTAAAATTATTTGTCCTGGGCGTGTTTATCGCCGGGATAATGATGATGCGACTCACTCCCATGTATTTACCCAAATTGAAGGGTTGATGGTTGGGGAGAATGTACGGATGAGTGACTTAAAAGGGGTTCTTCTAGAGTTTGCCCAGCAAATGTTTGGCGAAAATGCAGGAATCCGTTTACGTCCAAGTTTCTTCCCTTTTACTGAGCCAAGTGCCGAAGTAGATGTTACGTGTATGTGTGGAGGAGAAGGGTGTAAAATTTGCAAAAACACCGGGTGGATTGAGGTGCTTGGCTCCGGTATGGTGCATCCCCGTGTGTTAGAAATGGCCGGATATGATTCAGAGAAATATACTGGTTTTGCTTTTGGATTAGGCGTTGAACGGATTGCTATGAAGAAATATGATATCGATGATATTCGCCAATTCTATACCAATGACTTACGTTTCTTAAAGCAGTTTAATCGAGTGTAAGGAGGAGAATGTGACATTATGTTTGTTTCCTATAAATGGCTTGCTAATTATGTAGATTTAACAGGGATTTCTCCAGAAGACCTTGCTGAGAAATTAACACGAAGCGGGATTGAAGTAGAAGGAATCGAAAAACGGAATCAAGGGATTTCAAGCGTCGTAGTTGGCTATGTGGTTTCCCGGGAAAAACATCCTGATGCAGATAAATTAAATGTTTGTAAAGTGGATGTAGGTACTGAAGGACACTTGCAAATTGTATGTGGAGCTAAAAATGTAGATGCAGGTCAAAAAGTGCCTGTAGCTTTAGTAGGCGCCAAACTTCCTGGTGGGTTAAAAATTAAAAAGTCTAAATTACGGGGCGTTGAATCCAAGGGTATGATTTGTTCTGCCCGTGAATTAGGCATTAATGACAAATTATTGCCTAAAGAAATCCAGGAAGGAATTTTTGTATTGCCTGAAGAATTGGAAAAGGGCCAATCCATCGAATCTATTCTTGGGTTGGATGATGCAGTATTAGAATTAAGCCTGACACCTAATCGTTCTGATTGTTTGAGCATGATTGGCACTGCATATGAAGTTGGGGCAATTTTGGATCGGGAAGTCATTGAACCTACCATCGACATTCAAGAAAGTGATGAATCCATCGAAGGAAAAGTGAAGGTATCCATTGAAGCAACGGATGAGTGCAATCGATACATGGGCCGCTTAATTAAAGGGGTTACTCTGGCACCCTCTCCAATGTGGTTGCAAAACTTATTAATTGCAGCTGGGGTTCGTCCTATTAATAATGTAGTTGATATTACAAACTATGTGATGTTAGAAACAGGCCAGCCTTTGCATGCCTTTGATTATGATCAGGTGCCTGGAGGGAATATCGTCGTTCGCAAAGCCAAAACTGGTGAAAAAATAGTTACTCTTGATGATATTGAAAGAGAATTAGATGAGGAAATGCTTCTCATTACTAATGGTGAACAACCTATTGCCATTGCAGGCGTAATGGGTGGGGCAAATTCAGAAGTGACTGGGGATACCCATAACATTTTATTAGAATCAGCACAATTTGCTGGCAGTTCCGTTAGAAAGACTTCCCGTAAATTGGGCCTTCGTTCTGAAGCGAGCCTTCGTTTTGAAAAGGAAATTGATTTCCATACGGTACAAAAAGCCCTGGATCGTGCCGCGTCTTTATTGGCTGAACTGGCTGGGGGCAAAGTAGCTCGAGGTATTGCTGATGCTCATGTTAGCACCCCAGAAGAAAATTGGGTACCCCTTAGAATGAGTAACCTAAATAATTTGCTGGGAACTCAATTAGGAATTGAAGAAGTTGAAAAGATTTTTACCCGCTTATCTTTCCACTACAAAGTGGATGGGGAACTCATTAATGTCCATGCGCCAAGCCGCCGGAAGGATATTACCCGGGAAGTTGATTTAATTGAAGAAGTAGCTCGACTTTATGGCTATGATAATATTCCTACTACCTTGCCTGTAGGGTTGAATACAAGAGGGGCTTTAACGAGAGAACAGGGTCTTCGCCGTATAATTAGAGATATTTTCAATGCCATGGGAATGGATGAAGTAAGCACCTATTCTTTTACTCGCAGTGAAATTATTCATGATTTTGCAAGCATCTATAAAGAAAGTGAACCTATTTCTTTGGCTATGCCAATGAGTGAAGAAAGAAGCCTTCTTCGTATAAATCTCATTCCTCATCTTGCGGAAACAGCAGCATACAACCTGAATCGCAAGCAACGGAACATCAGTATTTTTGAGATTGGAAATGTATTTATTACTGAGGAAAAAAACATAACGAAACTTCCTGATGAGAAAATGACCATTGCTGGTTTACTGGCAGGAAATCAGGCAGAAGAGCATTGGGGCCAATCAAATATTCCCGTTGATTTCTATTATGTGAAAGGGATTCTTGAGGGTCTCTTTACCCGATTAGGCATTAAAGGTGTTTCTTACAAAGGAGCAGAAGACTTAAAAGGAATGCATCCTGGCCGTTCCGCCCAAATTATGATTCAAGACAAAAAAGTGGGATATATTGGGCAAATTCATCCTGTATTCGCGCAAAAATATGATATTGATGAAACCTATGTATTCCAATTAGACGGAGAACAAATTCTCCACTTTGCAACAGCCCATACAGGCATGATTCCGCTGCCAAAATATCCGGAAATTACACGGGATATTGCAGTGGTCGTGGATGGTGGAGTTACCGCAGATGAATTGCGGAACATCATCGAAAAAACAGCAGGTTCTTTATTAGAATCCGTGACGATTTTCGATGTTTATACAGATGCTAAATTAGGTGAAAATAAGAAAAGCATTGCTGTTTCTTGTTCTTACCGGGATTTGGAAAAGACCTTAATTGATGAAGAAGTACAGAAAGTTCATGACAAGGTAGTTGCAGCTCTTGCACAGGAGTATGGAGCTGAACTTCGGGCATAAATTTAGGTACCCTGGAAACATGGAAAAAAAAGGTTCTTATCATTAGGGATAAGAACCTTTTTTTATACTTGACGGGAGGGGAATTTTTCCTTACGGTAAAGGGACAAGGTTAGTGTTGAAATAGCCACGAGGAGGAACAGACTGTGAGTGGGGAAATGAACCGTGTAACTGTGGAAATATTTGGGCAATATTATACCATAAAAGGAACAAGCAACGCTGCACATATGCGGGCTGTTGCAAGTTTTGTTGATGATAAAATGATTCAGATGGCAAAGGCAAATCCACGTCTTGATACCAATAAGTTAGCGGTACTTGCTGCCGTTAATGTGGCTGATGAGTTTTTCAAATTACGTCAGGAATACGAAGAGTTAATCCGTTTACTGGAGAAAAATTCCCTGAAAAAGGAGTAAAATGAATGTCCATACTTGATTGGGTGATCCTGTTTTTGTTAGTTCTTGGATTAGGGATTGGATTTAAGCAAGGGCTTATGATTCAATTAGTAAAGCTTATTACATTTATTGCATCATTTGGTATTGCTATACTATTCTATAAACCCCTTTCACAACAGCTGGCACAATGGTTTCCCTTATCTCAAGAAAGTGGCGCTAATTTATTTTCGTCCATAGCGGGCAGTGAACCTATTGCAGGGGTAATCTATTCTTCTGTTTCTTTTGTTTTGTTACTGATTGTTTCAGGAATCCTTTTGCGTTTCATTGGTTCCATTCTTAATGGGATAGCTGATTTGCCCGTTATTTCCACCATTAATCATTTAGGTGGAGGACTTCTGGGTATAACAAAGAATGGGTTATTGGTTTTTCTTCTGCTTATGATTGCTTATGCATTGCCTATTCCTTCTGTACAACAGACGATTCATGAATCTGTATTAGGAACATATGCGGTGGAAATCTCTCCAGGGATTTTGCAATTTTTCCAAGGTTTAATTCAACACACCCCAACTGAAATGCCAATGGGCAATTCTACGAAATTTTAAACTTGATTAGTTTTTTCTTTAAATATAGAAAGGGGATCTTCTCCTTGGATGCACGAACGCTTAAATCTTTAGAATTTCATAAAGTGATTGATCGAGTAAAACCCTGGGCTGCCACAACCATGGGAATTGAAAAAATAGAAAACCTTACCCCTTCTTCTGATTCAGGGGAAGTGAATCATCTGTTAAACGCAACCCAGGAAGGGGTTACCGTATTACGGTTAAAAGATACCGTTCCTTTAGGCGGAATTAAGGATATTCGCTCGGCTTGCGCCAGGGCTAACCTTGGAGGAATGCTAAATCCAGGGGAATTGTTAGATATTGCATCAACCCTTGCCGCAGGGGGGCGTCTAAAGGGATTTATTCATAGTGTGACAGAAAAAGAGCCCTTGCCTATTTTAGAAGAACTAGTAGACGGCATTATTCGCATAAAGGATGTTGAAGACGAAATCACCCATGCCATTGATGACAAAGGGTATGTCATGGATGTTGCCTCTCACGCATTAGGCCAAGTCCGTAGCCAAATTAGAACAGGAGAGAAGCGAGTTCGGGAGAAGTTAGAACAAATGATTCGCAATCCTGGTATTCAGAAAATGCTACAGGACCCTATTATCACCATTCGCAATGATCGGTTTGTGATTCCTGTACGTCCAGAGTATCGGAATACATTTGGTGGTTTAGTTCATGACCAATCAGCCTCAGGGGCCACACTTTTTATTGAGCCTGAACAGGTTGTACAGATTAATAACGAATTAAGGGAATTGAAGTTAAAAGAAGAACGGGAAATTGAAAAGATCCTCCTAGGGTTATCCGCAAGAGTAGCTGAACATGTACCTATGCTGCGGAATAATTTAGATAACCTTACAGAGATTGATTTTATTTTTTCCCGTGCTTTTTATGCAAGGGATAGTAAAGCAGTACAGCCAGCAATCAATGAAGATGGCTATCTTAAAATTAAAAAAGGCAGGCATCCATTAATACCGGTCACAGATGTGGTTCCTATCGATGTGGAGTTAGGAAAAGAGTATAGTGGAATTGTGATTACGGGACCTAACACTGGTGGGAAAACCGTTTCACTAAAAACCATTGGTCTATTAACGGTTATGGCAATGGCCGGATTACATGTTCCTGCAGATGAGGGAACTGTTCTTTCTATTTTTTCTGGTGTTTATGCAGATATTGGAGATGAACAAAGCATTGAACAAAGTTTAAGTACTTTTTCTGGACATATGACCAACATTTCTCGCATCTTAAAGGAAATGGATTCCCGCAGTCTGGTTTTATTCGATGAATTAGGGGCTGGTACTGACCCTGCTGAAGGGGCAGCCTTAGCCATGGCAATCATTGATGATGTGTATTGTAGGGGTGCAAGGGTTGTGGCAACGACCCACTATAGTGAGTTGAAGGCTTTTGCTTATGAGAAAAATGGGATTGTTAACGCCAGTGTGGAATTTGATGAAAACACGTTACGTCCCACCTATCGCCTGTTAGTTGGTATCCCAGGCCGTTCTAACGCCTTCGCTATTGCAACTAGATTGGGTCTTCCCAAGAATATATTGGAAGATGCCCAAAAAAGGGTACACGTCGGGGAAACAAAAATTGATACCCTGGTTGCTTCTCTGGAAGAAAATCAGCGAATTGCTGAAAAGGAACGTTGGGAAACAGAAGAATTAAATGCTTCGTTGAAGGAAAAAGAAGAACAGTTGCAAAAGGAAAAAGAAGAGTTTGAAAATGAGAAGGACCTTATGTTGGCTCGAATTGAGGAAGAAGCCATTGCAACTGTTACTAAATCAAAAAAAGAAGCAGAACGGATTCTTGCAGATTTAAGAAGAATAGCCTTAGAAGAAAAAGCAGGAATTAAAGAGCATCGGTTAATTGAAGCAAAAAAACAGTTAGAGGATGCAACCCCTAATCTCAGGAGAAAACGGGAACTGAAAAAAGCGGTCAATAACCAACAAATGAAGGTTGGGGATTCTGTTCGTGTGCTCTCCCTTAATCAAAAAGGAGAAATTATTGAACAACTTAATAAAAATGAGTTTCTCGTGCAATTAGGGATTTTAAAAATGACTGTCCGTATGGATAATATGGAAAAAGTAAAATCCACCAATAAAAACGTTACAGCTCCTCCTCTTACCCGACTTAGCGTAAATCGTCCGCCAATGAAAATGGATTTGGATATTCGTGGCAATAATATTGAAGACTCCATTATTTTAATTGATAAATATTTAGATGATGCCATCATCAGTGGATTACATAGAGTTACTATTATTCACGGTAAAGGGACTGGTGTTTTAGGATTAGGCGTGCAAAAGTATTTAAAACATCACCGTCTCGTTAAATCCATCCGTTATGGGGGACAGGGTGAAGGTGGCTTGGGCGCTACCGTTGTGGAATTAAAGTAATCTGGGAGTTGAACAGAATGTTAGAGCGCCTTTCGAAAATACTCATTACCATTGCAGGGGTATTTATTCTTGCTGGTATTTTATATTTTGTTGTTTTTAGATAACGAAGTGGTGAGGAATTGAAATGAAGAAGTTAAAAATTGCAGTAATCGGTCTTGGATTTATCGGCTTACCCTTATCTTTAAGTTATGCAAGAAAAGGTGCCCATGTTGTTGGGATTGATGTAAGCGAAAGCCTCATTAAGGAAATTAACCAGGGGATATCTCATCATCTTGAATTTTATGAAGGGAAATCCTTATCAGAAATTTTGCAAGAACAACGTAAGGAAAACCGTTTTTATGCCACCAATCACTATGAACAGGCAGCACAGGAAGTTGATCATTACATCGTAACTGTAGGAATTCCTGTTAGAAATGGGGACCCTGATTTTAGTTACTTAACTTCTGCCTGTGAATCCCTTGTAAAAGTATTAAAAAGGGGAGATTGTGTAATATTGCGCAGTACCGTGGTTCCGGGAACCACAGAAGAAGTGGTAAAACTTATACTTGAAAAAAGTGGGTTAATAGCAGGGGAAGATTTCTATCTTGCCTATTCTTCTGAACGGATTGCGGAAGGAAGGGCTTTTGAAGAATTTATTACCATGCCTTTAGCTGTGGGTGGGGTAAATGAAGCAAGTGCTCTGAAAGGGAAAGAAGCCCTTTCATTTGTTACAGAAGCAGAGATTACCATATCTCAAATTAAAACCGTTGAAACAGCGAAAGTAATTGAAAATATTCAACGGGACGTTAATATTGCCATGGTGCAACAATTTGCCCGATTTGCAGAAAAGATGGGGATTGATACCTTTGAATTGATTCGTGTTGCCAATACTCATAAAAGGGTACAACTCTTAACACCAGGGCCAGGTGTAGGAGGGTATTGTTTACCGAATGCCCTTTATTACCTTCAGCCAAAGGCACAAGAACTAGGGGTAAGTCTTAGTTTATTGGAAATGGCCAGACAAATTAATGATCAAGTTCCCCGCATCCTTGTTTCTATGATAAAACATGCTTTAGAACAACAGGGAAAAACATTAGCTGGGAGCCAGATTGCAATCTTAGGTCTGGCCATGAAAGATTTTTCCAATGATGACCGAATTAGCCCACCACATCATGTTGTGGAAATCCTTTTGGAAGAAGGTGCGGTGGTAAAAGCCTATGACCCTGCGGTGCCTGCAAACTATGATTTTAAGGTAGATGAACTTAACGAGGCTATACAAGATGCTGACGGGTTAATTTATTTGACAGTACAAGAAGAATTTTTAGAAATTAATTGGTTAGAAATGATCAAACTTATGAAGAAAACACCGGTTCTGCTGGATGGAAAAAATAGAATTCCCCGTTCAGTAGAAGGAGGTGCTCTCCTGCTGCGGATTTAATGAACATGGACAAACATTGTGAAAGGAAGGAAAAGGATGAATAACAACAAAAAAATGCTCCTTGTGTCTTACCTTTTCCCACCTATTGGCGGTGGAGGAGTGCCCAGACCGTTAAAAATGGCAAAATATCTTGCCGGGTTAGGTTGGGAGGTCCATGTTCTTACTGTTGAATCTACCTATCATGCAACAAAAGATGATACCTTGTTGAATCAACTTCCTTCTAATGTAATGATTCACAGGGCAAAAGAATGGAATCCCATTCATTATGTGCGTCCTAAGGCCACAACCCAATCCCAGCCTGCTTCTAAGGAAGTACAGGCGGGGGCAAGGAAGAAAAAATTCATCACGCCCATTCTTTCTTTTCTTAAACATGTAAAAAACACACTTATGATTCCTGATGAAAGTGTTCTCTGGTATGGTGCAGCAAGCCGATTAGGAAAGAAAATTGTACAAGAGAATAAAATCCCCGTCATGTTTTCTACTTCTGGACCCAATACATGCCATCTGGTTGCAAGGTCCATTAAGAGAAAGACAGGCATTCATTGGATTGCTGATTTCCGTGATCCATGGACTCAAAATATGCATCGTTCTGGCATTCCCTGGCGAGATGCCCTGGAAGAAAGAATGGAAAAAAGCGTCATGGAAGAAGCGGACGGAATTACAACAGTTACCCGGGGTTTTGCTGATAATTTTTTATCGAAATATAAGGCAGAAATTAAAGATATAGAAGTCATATATAACGGGTTTGATCCAGAGGATTATCAAACTATCCAGGATGAGGAAAATTATGATGGTCTCTTTGTTCTTTTATATACAGGCATATTTTATAAAGAACGAAATCCCCGTCTTTTATTAACATGTGTAAAAGAATTAATCGATGAAGGAAAAGTGGATCCTGCACATATTCGCTTGCGTTTTGCCGGGGTTTTTGATTACCCGGGTTATTCAGACAATCGGGATTGTGTAAATCAGTTGAATTTAAAAGATGTGGTAGAGGTGATGGGAAATCTCCCCCATCAAAAGGCCCTTTCAGCAATGAAGAATGCAGATGTTCTTATGCTAATTGGGGATACAGCACCAGGTTCAGGGGTGTATATTCCGGGGAAATTGTATGAATATATGGCCATTGGCAGGCCTATTTTTGCCCTTTCCTTAGAAGGGGAATCTACCCAGATTATTAACAACTATGGTTTAGGCCAGGTGGCAAATCCATTAAATAAAGAAGAGATTAAAAAAGTATTTATGGCTTTCTATGAAAAATGGAGAATGGATAAAACAGCCTTTCTCCAATCTTCCATTATTGAAAGAGGAGAAGAAGGCGATTTATCCATTTATAACCGTAAGTTTCAAGGAAAACAGCTTTCTGATTTTATGGGGAAATTCATTGATTAATGGATTTCTCTATTTCTTCTATTTTGGGTGCTTTAATCCCAGGGTCATTGTATTTAATAAATCTAAAATAAATTTCTTGTTCCATATACCCGGCAGAAGGAACAGGGAGTTTGATGGTTGTCTTATATTGATACAATAGATGTTCCTTTTTGCTAATCCAGATGGTTGTTGTTACTTCAGTATTTTTAAGTAGGGTGTCTAGATCATGTTTGTTTTTTACTGTCTTTTGAATTTCCTGTAAATAAGTATTTGTCCCCTTTTGAATCCATTCATCTCCCCGTAGTTTTATTTGAATAGGAATACAGGGTTCACTCAGGATTTTATCTTGTTTTAATTGTACTGCATGATCAAGGTATGGAATCCAATCCGTAAATCCTTTCATAGGATTGAGGGATTCTATGTTTTGATTCCCTCTCCACCATTTTTCCTGATTATAATAATAGCTATTATTTTTATATTGCAGATATTTATAGGGTTGGGTCATAAGACTGGCATCGACATAAAGTACATCAGGCCCTATAAATACCCCCTTGTACATATTGGTAACCCTCCTCCTTTGTATGTTATTGGCAACATATCCTTCAAAGGAAAACCGTATTGATTTATTTGCATGGGTTGTTTCTACGCTTTGTAAAATTAAATTTTTTGCAAATTGATGATCTATTGGCATTTTTTCTTCCGTTGGTTCAGGTTTAGGAAAGGTTTTTTCACCTGATGGGTTGGTGCAAGCAGTTAAAACAATGAAAAGGAGGAATGTTAGCATGATTTTTCTCCCCATTATGTGCGTCTCCTCCTTATGGCAAGAATTCCAAGCAGTAAGCCTAATCCCCCACTAAGGATGATCAAAACGGGGAGATTATGTTTTTCCAAGATAACCACCCGACGATTCACGTAATCGAAAGCGGCCATTTCATTGATCCCATCCCCATCAAAATCTCCAGCCTGTATATTGTTCAGGGAGACGAAGACTTTCCAGTTACGAAGGAGGCCATTTGGCGAATAGTCATAACTAGCTACATATCGGGTAGGGTTACTGGAAAAAAGGCTTTTTTCTAAAGCGATCATTTCCTTTTTATTTGCAGCATGAAGGGAGATATAATTCTCAAAACGGAAATATTGATCCCGGGCAGTCCATAATACCTTCCAATGATTATCTGTTGTAGGTTTTATAATGGCGGATGGAGTGGAGGAAACCAATAGTTCATCTTTTTGATCATGATCCACGTCACCTTTTATGTATTCCGTATCAGGAAGGGGGAAGGGATCATCTGGGAAGGTGCCCTTTTTTTGATGCTGTTCTGAAAGGTTTTTCATCGTAAGGTACATGGCATAAAAAGGAGAATCGCCAAAATTCATTAAATGATTGGTCAATTGTTCATGCTGGGTAAGTGGGGTTAGTTCTAATTCCTCGTTTAATACATAATAAGGAAATCCAACATAATCAATAGGATAATCATTAATAATGGATTTTTTATCAAGTTGGTTTTCTGGAATCCTTACTATAGATTTTCCATCCCATGTAAAAGCGAAGATGTGCAATTGTTCTTTTTTTAATATTGGCTTCTCTTTCAGTTCTTTTACTGCATCAGTATTGCCTAAAGTGATTACTTCAGGTTTTCCATCCTTGTTTATTTCTTTAAGGAGGATGGGAAAAAATTCCGTTGTAGAGCCAGTATAAAGCTTATCTGAAACCCACTTAATCGAGAATTGAGTGAGCAGTGGTAATTCACTTCTAATAAACAGGGTATTTAGCAAAAGACTAAGAAGCAAAAGACTTGCAACTGCTGTGTAGGATAGTTTGCCGTAGAAGCGGGCAATTAGAAAACTAAGGATAAATACAAATCCATAGAAAAGAAAGGTTTTCCAATAGGATTCGATTTTTTCCATTCCCGCGAAAGACTTAATTAACAAAAGAAAAAGCAAAGTAAAAACAAGCAAAGGTTTTCTTTCGTCAGGTTTTAAAAGAAATAGGATGATTCCAAGTAATAAAATCAGCCCCCAAAAACCAAGGTAAGAGTATTCGAGAAGGGAAGGGATAAAAATTAAATGATATAAAAAATAGATAAAAAAGCTGTAAGGAACCCAAAACAGGAAAGACGTAATGGTTTTCTTCATGGCTCTAAGATACTCCTTTGATTATTTCCTCATTTTTTCTCTCCCCTAAAAAGGGATAGGATAAAGCAATTCCCCCTAAAAACCAGAAAAAAGTGGTCATAAATGGGACTTCAAAAATGTTTTCCACAGCATTATGGAGAATGACATTTAATAATCCTGTAAAGATGCCGCCAATTAAGAGCAGTTGGTAAGGTTTCTTTATTCGTTTTAAATAGAGATAAATATTTCTCATTAGCACATAGAGCAACCAAAAAAAGATGCCCAGTCCCACAATGCCCATTTCACCCAGGGTTTTAAAATAATAACTATCAACATAAATGGTCTGCAAATTTCTTTTGGCAACGGCTCCCCCGTAATGGCCTAATCCGCTTCCGAAAAAGGGGTCATTTCTCATTCGGTCATAGGCACTGATCCAACGGGCAACCCTGCCATCTTTTAAACTACTTTCCATATAACTTTTGGAAAAAAGATGAGAGACACGTTGATTGACAGATGGGACGAAGATAAGAGACAAAATGGCAATCCCTAATCCAAGGAACAATACCTTACGATTGTACAGTGAACCTATAATGGCAAAAGAGGCTACTAATGCAATCCATGCTCCACGGGATAGGGTTAAGTATAATGCCCCTAGCATGGTGAGAAAAAAGAATAGCAAAAGTAACTTTTTAGGCAAGCTTTTTTCGAGAAAAATAAAGGTAAGGGTAATGGGAATCATAAGAATCATGTATGCACCTAATACATTTGGGCTTTGGACAATGGAAAAAGCACGAAAGGTAATTCCTTCACTGGCATCAATCCAACTTTGTGGGGTTTGTACACCGGCAAATTTTTGCATGATGCCATAAAGTCCAATCATGAAGGCTAAAACAATCATAAAATAAAGGTATTTTTGTACTTCTTCCTTTTGGGAGAGAAGATAATAGCCAATAAAAAATGCCAGGATGTACTGGTACACAGCACGAAATCCTTCAATGGTAATGCCCCATTGTTCCATATCTATTGTTAAGTAGGCTAATCCTACAATGAAAAAGGCCAGCATGGGCTTACTGATGACTGGAAAGGGGCGAGGAGCAGGGTTCCTCTTAAATAAAATAAACATGAATAAAAGGAGGATGAGGAGCTCATCCCATATGGATGATAGAAAGGGAATAGGCAGAACTGTACGAAATAAAAAATCAATCAGTGGGTAGCTTAGAAATAAATAAAGCAAGGGAGCCTGAGGCATACCGGGATCCTCCTTATGAATAAATAGAACCGATTGAACCAGAGGGACGAATAGGATAAGATGTTTATTACAGTGTATATTTCAAAGGAAAGCATTAAAGGAGCAGTTCATGTCTGGTTCAATATTAAAATACGCATTTATTATTGTTGCAGTAACCTTAATAGGAAGAGTACTGGGTTTTATCAGAAATATATTTATGTCAGACCAGTTTGGTTTAGGGGTAGAATCTGCAGCCTATTTTGCAGCTTTTACTATTCCTTTAGCCCTATCTCTTGTCATTCCAGGTGCTATTAATTCAATAGTAATCCCAACCATGAAAGGGCTATTTATTAAGAATAAGGAACAGGATGCCATTCTCCTTTATCATAAAATGTTTACAGTGATATCCTTATTTTTTATCTTTTTAAGCATTCTGGCAGTTATTTTTGCAGATTCCATTATTACCATCCTAGTCCCTGACTTTACAGGATATACCCATGAATTGACCGTAGAATTATTTAAAGTGATGATTCCCTCTTCTTTATTTATAGGTTTAATGGGTTTGTTTTCTAGCATGCTAAATGTACATAATGAATTTTTTGTTTCATCATTTGGGAGTGTTATAAACAGCCTTATCATTATTGCCTCATTTTTCATTTTTGTACCCTATATGGGCATACACGGATTGGCCCTTGGCACTTTATTGGGATTTATAGGATTTGCTTTTATTATGGTTCCGTCTTTATATCGGAAAAAGTATACCTTTCGCTTTAACCTTGCATTAAAGGACCCCTTAATAAAATCTATGGGGGAAAGGTTGGTTCCAATTATGATTGGCTCGACCATTTCCCAATTAACGATGTTTTTAGAACGATTTTTTGTTTCACAGGTGGGTGAGGCCAAGTTATCAGCTTTAGTCTATGCCAATCAAATCATGCAGCTGCCTATGGCCATTTTTGTAGGAGCCTTTACTTTACCTTTGTTTCCTCTCTTATCTGAGTATGTAAAAAGCAATGAGTTAAAGAAAATGAGGGAAGTATTAGAAAAGGGTTTGTTATATTTAATTATTTTTTTATTGCCTGTCACCCTGGGTTTGATTATGTTATCTGTGGAGACCTGTGCATTAGTGTATGAGAGGGGGAAATTCACCCCTGATGATACGAGGATTACTGCCATTGCTTTAATCTTTTATAGTGTGGGCTTACTGGGGCTTGCTTGCCGTGATTTAATTACCAGAGCTTTTTATGCACTTGAAGATACGAAAACCCCTGTATCTATTGGGGTTGTGACCATTATTCTTTATATTGTTTTTGCTATTGTTTTAATGCCTGTGCTGAATCATGGGGGCATTGCACTGGCAGCCTCCCTTGCTGCTTTCAGCAATACCTTCATCCTTGGCTTATTGTTACGCAGAAAAATGGGCTGGTCTCTTCTTTCATCAACTTTCTATAAAACATTGGGGAAATCCTTTGTTGCAACAGCCATGATGGGTGTTGTCATTTGGTACGGAAAAGGGATTCTTGAATTTATGCCAAACTGGCTTACTCTTACTGTCCTTGTTGGAGGAGGAGCCGGGATTTATTTTATCCTTTTGATAATCTTAAAAGAAAAATTAGTATGGGAAATTTTTGACCGCATAAAAGAAAAAGTAGGAGAGAAGAAAGCAGCTACGAAGGAGTAGCTGCTTTCTTCTTATTGTTTAAATTTTGATATAAAGTAAGGGTTTTGTCTGCCATGTTGTTTAAGGTAAAACGTTCTGAGACTAATTCATAGGCTGCTTCAATTAATTTATTGCGAAGCTGGGGGTTTTCATATAAATACATGATAGAACGGGCAATTTCATCAGGACGATTGGATGGTACCGCTAATCCATTCACCCGATCTATGAGAAAGTCGGAAATTCCGCCAACAGGTGTAGAAATGACAGGTACCTTCGCAGCCATTGCCTCAATAACGGATAAACCAAAACCCTCGGAATAGGATGTGCTAACATACACATCCAGGGCTTTTAAACAACGTGGAACATCCTTGCGGAAGCCAATAAAATGCACATTTTCTTCAATTCCTTTACTTCGTGCAAGTTGCTCAAGGACCTCCCGTTCTGGACCATCCCCAACGGCTAACCAATGTAGATTAGGGATTTTTTCAGAAATGATGGCGAGTGCTTCTATTAAATCATTTAGGCCTTTTATTGGCACTAAGCGGGAAACCGTGCCCACCACAAAGGCATGTTCAGGCAGTCCAAGGGTTTGGCGGATTTTGGATTGTTCCTCAAGGATATGAAAAGCATCCATATTGATTCCGTGGTGAATAAGAGAAATCTTATCTGATTTTATACCTTCATTTAGTAAAATTTGTTTGATGGATTGTGAAATGGCGATATAGTGTTGATTCCATTTTCTTGTGAAAAATTCCATCCTTGAAGCAATAAAGTAGTGTAAGGGACTTGGGTAGTCATAACGCAATACACTATGTATTGTTGTTATAATAGGGATCCCCAGGTTATGTGCTGCCAATCGGCCAAGAAAATTTGCTCGCACGCCGTGGGTATGTATAATGGCAGGATGTTCTTGTTTGAAGATGGTCCGCAATTGTTTAATTGTGCGAATATCTGCTTTTCCAAATCGGTCCACAACAAATACAGGAATCTCCCTTTTTTTAAGTTCCTGTGCAAAGGCTTCCTGGTAAAAACAAATAACTTTCGGTTCAGTTGATTTGGTTTTGATAATGTCTAATAGTTCAAGAATGTGTTGTTCAGCACCTCCAAATTCCCCACCGCCAATCACATGAATAACCTTCATTTTTTTCCGTGCAGAGGGAGGTGTGAGGAGCTCTAGTGCTAATAAACTGCTTTTTTCTGCTTCTTTTACAAGGAGATTCATTTGCTGCATAATTAATTCCTTTGTCTGATCTGGATTTCTTACTATATTTTCTACTTGTTGGGAGAGGGTAGGGTAATCTAGATTGGTGATATGCCCTCCTGTTGTCATTTTTAACCGTTGGACAAAACGTTCTATTTTCGGGTCATAAGAGATGCCTACAAAAGGTACATTTAGAGCAGCAGCTAAAATAACTGAATGAAGGCGAATCCCCAAAACGAAATCACAGCATGAAATAAAGCTCATAATTTCTAAATAGGTCAGGCGTTCCTTCACAAGGTAATGATGGTGTTTTTCTTCCATAAGATTCATTATATCATCTGAAGGTTTTAAGTCAGCGGGATTTTGCATGGGAAGGAAAAAAATATCCCACCCTTTACGGATATATTCATCTGCTAAACATGCAATGGATTTCTTGAATTCGTGGTGATTCTTCCAGGAACGTACACAAATAACCATAATCGGTCTGGATGAATCTTTGTGATAGGTATGAAGAATTTCTTTCCCTTTTGTTGAGTCAATTTGTGAAGGGTTAATCATTACAGCAGGGTCTGCTGTGATATGGATGGGGACTTTCTTAACGCCTAAATTCACTAAATCCTCTTTGGATTCTTTATCCCTTACAGTGATAACATCTATTTCATTGACGATTAATTGTACGAGTTTCTTACTAATGATTTTGGTAATGGGACCAATCCCCTGAGCATAGAAGATTACAGGCTTTTTTAATATCTTGGCAATCATGGCGATGCTAAGATAATAGATGACACTTCTGGGGCTTGTGGCATCTTGCAGTAAACTGCCGCCACCCATAACAAGGAGATCGGATTTTTTTATTTCCTGTATAATTGTTCCGATTTTCCAGCGATTAAAGGAAGCGATGCCAAATAAACGTTGTGTATCCTCAGGCGTATTAGATAATACAGCCAATTCTACGTTAGGTATTTGTTTTTTAAGTGACCCAATTATGCCAAATAGAACGGAATCATCTCCTGCATTATCAAATCCGTAATATCCGGATATCAAGATCCTTGTCATAATTAGAAATCCCTCTTTCGACCTGTTTTAAAACATGTACAGTATAGTATAACAGTTCAAATATTATAATGAAAGTAAGGCACTTTGAATCATGTTATTGGGTCCTTCTCCATATGTTTTAGTGAACAGGAGAGAGGTGATCCATCGTGTCTACATCATCCTTTTTATGGAAGTCCAGTTACTCCCCTAATACTCCCCTTCATTTATCCTATCCGTCAATTCCCTTATACGGTTATCTCGAAGAAGCTGCACAAGAATACCCAGACAATACAGCTATTTCTTTTTTTCAAAATGGGATGACTTATAAAGAATTAGTAGAGGCATGCAATGGTTTTGCTGAGGGGTTAAAAGAATTAGGGGTTGGTAAAGGGGACAGAATTGCTATAATGTTGCCTAATATTCCTCAGGCGGTTATTGCTTATTATGGAATTCTTTTTACAGGCGCAATTGTAGTGGAAACCAATCCTTTATATACGGAAAGAGAATTAGAACACCAATTAAATGATTCTGGATCAATTGGCATTGTTTGTTTAGATTTGCTTTATCCTAAGGTTAAAAAAATGAAAAAAGTAACTTCACTAAAATGGGGGATTGTTACAGGAATTCAAGATTATTTACCTTTTCCAAAAAACCATCTATTTTCTTTATCTCTTTATGTACAAAGGAAAGCAGTTAACAAAAAACAGTGGTTAGAGCAAGGGGATTATTCATTTCGACCATTTTTGGAGAATAGAAAAGGGAAGATTGTAAGAGAAGAAATTGACCCGGAAAAAGATTTAGCATTATTGCAATACACAGGAGGAACCACAGGTCTTGCCAAAGGTGTCATGCTTACACATGCCAATCTGGTGGCGAATGTGCAACAATGTAGAGCCTGGTTTTCTGAATCAAAAAAAGGAGAAGAAAAGTTTCTCTCTATCTTGCCTTTTTTCCACGTTTATGGCATGACTGTTTGTTTGAATTTTCCTGTTTCCATCGCAGCTTGTATGATTCTTACTCCACGCTTTCAACCGAAACAAGTATTAAAACTAATCCATTCAGAAAAGCCCACTCTTTTCCCCGGTGCACCTACCATGTATATTGCCCTTCTGCAAATTTCCAAAATTAAGAAGTACGATTTAACATCCATACAGTTTTGTCTTAGTGGTTCAGCGCCTATGCCAGTGGAAATTATTAAGCGTTTTGAAGCCATTTCAGGATGCCATATTGTGGAGGGGTATGGGCTTACGGAGTGTTCCCCCCTCGCTAACGTGAATCCCCTTTATGGGATTCGCAAAGCGGGTAGTATAGGGATTCCTGTCTCAGATACATTAGTGAAAGTTGTTGACATGGAAACAGGAGAAGAAGCGCCAGTAGGGGAATTAGGGGAATTATATATCAAAGGGCCTCAAGTGATGCAAGGGTATTGGAGAATGGAAGAGGAAACTAAGGCAGTATTTCAGGATGGATGGTTATTAACAGGAGATATTGGGAAAATGGATTTAGAAGGGTATTTTTATATTGTTGAACGGAAGAAAGATATAATCATTGCAGGAGGATTTAATATTTATCCCCGTGAAGTAGAAGAGGTATTATACGAACATCCTGCCATAAAAGAAGCAGCAATTGTCGGAGTTCCTGACCCTTATCGTGGCGAAACAGTGAAGGCATTTATTGTTCTAAAAGATAATATGTCAACTAATGAGCAAGCGCTCAATGAATTTTGTCGGGAGAGATTGGCTTCCTATAAAGTGCCAAGAAAGTATGAGTTCCGTACAGAATTGCCTAAAACAATCGTAGGAAAGATCCTGAGAAGGGTTTTAATTGATGAAGAAAAGAGTAGGGAAATAAAGGAAAATAATCAATGAAAAAAAATAAAATTTATTTTATTAATAAAACAATTCCAAAAAGCATTTTGATTTGTTAGAATACTTTTTAGAGGAGTAAACAAGTGCTAGGAGGGTGAGAGAAAATGGATTTTTCCAATGTGAACCTGCAGATTGAAAATAAAGTCGCTTATGTAACTATTCAACATCCACCTGCAAATACTTTAAACACAGCAACATTGCATGGCATTAAGGGGGCTATGGATTATGTTGCAAAGGATTCTGAAGTAAAAGTAGTGGTAGTAACAGGGGCTGGAAAATTCTTTATAGCCGGTGCTGACATTAAGGAATTCACGGAAGCCTTTCAAAACAAAGAAAAAGGGAAAGAAATGGCTGAATTAGGTCAGAGAATATTTGACCAAATTGAATCAATGGAAAAACCAGTGATTGCTGCTATTAATGGGGCAGCTCTCGGGGGTGGCCTTGAACTTGCACTTGCTTGCCATTTGCGTTATGCAACTGAGGAAGCGTTGCTTGGTTTGCCCGAGTTAAAACTAGGATTAATTCCTGGATTTGGCGGAACCCAACGCTTAGCCCGGGTAGTGGGTAAAGGGAAAGCTTTGGAGTTAATCTTATCAAGTAAATTTATTAAAGGGACAGAAGCTGAAAAATTGGGATTGGTTAATCAAGTTTTCCCCCAGGAATCTCTTCTTACCGAAGTAAAAGCCTTCGCAGAATCCCTAGCTAATGAAAAAAGTGCTGTTTCAATGGCTTATGCAATTCAAGCAGTTACATATGGACTACAAACGAATCAGGAAGAGGGATTGAATAAGGAAGCAGATTTATTTGGCGACCTTTTCTTAACAGAAGATACCAAAGAAGGAATCCATGCTTTTATTGAAAAAAGAAATCCAGTTTTTAATGATAAATAATCACAGTTAATGATGAAAAAAGGGGGAGAAATGGATGAACATTATTGTTTGCTTAAAACAAACCTTTGACACTGAGGAGAAAATTGTCATTGAAAATGGCGCAATCAGTGAAGATGGCGTTGAATTTATTATTAACCCATACGATGAGTATGCCGTTGAAGAGGCAATTAAACTCCGGGATGAAGTTGGCGGAGAAGTAACCCTGGTAACTGTTGGTCCTGATCGTGCAGAGACTGCACTGCGTACAGCTCTGGCAATGGGTGCAGACAGAGCAGTAATTGTTAATGATGAAGAATTATTTGGGGACCAATTCACAACAGCAAAAGTACTTGCCACTGTTTTGAAAGATCGTGAATATGATTTAATTATTGCTGGGAATATGGCTGTAGATAACGGTTCCGGCCAGATTGGCCCCCGTCTTGCAGAAGAGTTAAACATTCCTCAGGTAACGACCATCACTAAAATTGATGTAGATGGAAACAAAGTCACCTGCGAACGGGATGTAGAAGGGGATTTAGAAATTATTGAAACTACCCTTCCAGTTCTGGTCACAGCGCAACAAGGTTTGAATGAACCCCGTTATCCTTCCTTGCCTGGTATTATGAAAGCAAAGAAAAAGCCGATGGAACGCCTGGATGCCAGTGATTTAAATCTTGATCCTGCTGCTGTACAATCTCCAACAGTTGTTGAAGAAATTTATCTTCCAGCTAAAAAAGATGCTGGCAAAATTTTATCAGGGGATTTAGCAGACCAGGTTAAAGAGTTAGTTCAACTTCTTCATAATGAAGCGAAAGTCGTGTAGAGGGGGAGAGACTAATGGGAAAAAATATATTAGTTATCGCAGAAGCCAGAGAGGGTAGTTTACGTAATGTAACCATGGAAGCATTAGCAGCTGCTAAACGAATCGCTAATGGAGGCGAAATCGTTGCTGTATCTTTTGGATCACAAGCCGCTAATTATGTAGAAACACTAGGTAATTATGGTGCAAATAAAGTGTATACTCTGTCCAATCCTCAATTGGACACGTATACAACTGACGCTTATTTCCAGGCGATTATGCAAGTGATTGATACAGTTAAACCGGAAGCAATGATTTTCCCTCATACAGGAATTGGGAAGGACTTAGCTCCTCGGATTGCTGCTCGTTTGGGAATTGGACTTGTTTCTGATGTGATTAATGTAGAATTAAAGGATGGGGAAGCAATCTTTACCCAGCCAATCTATGCAGGTAAGGCCTTCCAAAAGAAAAAAGTAAACGAAGGAATTATTTTTGCAACCCTTCGCCCCAACAATATTCCTGCTGATCAACCTATATCATCCAGTGTAGAAGCTGTTGATTTTACAGTTGACTTGAAAGATATTCGCACCATCGTTAAAGAAGTTGTAAGAAAAACTTCTGGACGGGTAGATCTCTCAGAAGCTAAAGTTGTTGTATCTGGCGGCCGGGGTGTTAAATCTGCAGATGGATTTAACTTGCTTCAAGACCTGGCTGATATTCTTGGAGGAGCAGTTGGTGCTTCCCGTGGTGCATGTGACGCCGAATATTGTGATTATTCACTGCAAATCGGCCAGACAGGTAAAGTGGTAACCCCAGACCTTTATATTGCGGCAGGGATTTCTGGAGCCATTCAACACTTAGCTGGTATGTCTAGTTCCAAAGTGATTGTTGCCATTAATAAAGATCCTGAAGCGCCCATTTTCCAGGTTGCTGATTATGGCATTGTAGGCGACTTATTTGATGTTATCCCACTTTTGATGGAAGAATTAAAAAAATCAGTCGTATCATAAAATGAGTAAGGGGGGAGATTCCCCCCCTTTTTTTCACTATAAGACCGTAAGGTCCATGGGTGAGATGCTATTGAATCAAATCAGTTGCCTTTTTGCGAGCCGATACAAGGGAAACTGAAAGGAGGGCGAAAGAAGCCTTCAACAGTCTCACATCATGAGCTAACCAGATGTTTTGAAGGCGCGCCCGAAGAGAAGTTGACCGTCATTTTCAACATCCATGTCGGCGAGGAACTGGCATTGATTTGATTTAAAGTATCTCTTTTTTTACATATCCAACGGGGAAAAGTGTATTCTATAGAGTGAAAATATAAATGAATATGATATACTATACGTTGTACCGTATTTGAGGAAATATTAGGTAAGGAGGAATTTGTAAAATGGCAATTGTTAATGTGAATGATAATGCTTTTGCAAATGAAGTTTCTACAGGAACAGTATTAGTTGATTTTTGGGCTCCATGGTGCGGCCCATGCAAAATGATTGCTCCAGTTCTTGAGGATATCAGCAAGGACCTCGGAGATAAATTAAAAATTGCAAAAGTAAATGTAGATGAGAATCCTGGTTCTGCTCAAAAATATGGCATTATGAGTATTCCTACACTTCTTATCTTCAAAAATGGCGAACCAGTTGATAAAATCATTGGTTTCCAACCTAAAGAAGCTTTATTGAACACCATTAATAAACATTTGTAATACCTGCAAGTGAAGACACCGTATTGGTGTCTTTTTTTTCTTTATTAGTTTGAGAGCTACCGATAGTGATAGTGTTCTTTTCACATAACAAGACCGTAAGGTCCATGGTTGAGATGCTATTGAATCAATTCAGTTGCCTTTTCCCGTCAGTCTTACCATCATTGTCGGCGAGGAACTGGCATTGATTTGATTTAAAGCATCTCTTTTTTTTGTTAAAGGCTTCATGTTAAGATGGAAGGCAGGAGGGGATGAGAATGAATAAGACATTAAAAGAAAAATTAAGCCTCCTGCCAGATCAACCTGGTTGTTATTTAATGAAAAATAATGAAGGCACTATCATTTATGTTGGCAAGGCGAAAATATTAAAAAATAGGGTGCGGTCTTATTTTACGGGAAGCCATGACGGAAAGACTCAGAGACTGGTCAGTGAAATTGAGGATTTCGAATATATCGTGACCTCGTCACCTATGGAAGCTCTTTTATTGGAATGCAATTTAATAAAGCAGCATGATCCTCGTTATAATGTCATGTTGAAAGATGATAAAACCTATCCGTATATAAAAATAACCGGGGATAAACATCCCAGATTAGAGGTAACCCGTAAAGTTGTGAAAGACGGAGGAAAGTATTTTGGCCCTTATGCCAATGTGGGAGCAGCCCAACAAACGAAAAAGTTGATGGATAAAATCTATCCATTGCGTAAGTGTAAAAACATTCCTAAAAATGTCTGTCTTTATTATCATTTAGACCAATGCCTTGCTCCATGTATTCATAAACTGGATGTTGAAAACTATAAACCTATTGTTGATGAAATCACCCGTTTTCTGAACGGAAATTATACTGAAATAAGGGATCGTCTACAAAAAAAGATGGAAGAAGCATCAAATCATTTAGATTTTGAGAAAGCAAAAGAGTTCAGGGATCAGATTTATGGCATTGATGCTGTTGTTGAAAAACAAACGGTCACTTCTACAGATTACACGGATCGGGACGTATGGGGATACTATGTAGCAAATGGTTGGATGAGCATTCAAATTTTTCACGTGCGCCAGGGGAAGTTAATAGAACGAAATGTTGCAACCTTTCCTTACTATGGAGATGAAAAGGAAGATTTTTATTCTTATTTCACCCAATTTTATTATGAGGCATCAGTCCGGCCCAGGGAGATCCTTTTGCCTACTGAGGAAGGGACAGAAGGGATACAAGAATGGCTTAATGTAAAGGTGTTGGTTCCTAAAAGAGGAAGCAAGAAGAAATTAATCGACATGGCCATTGAAAATGCTCGTCTTTTCTTAATGGAAAAATTTGAGTTAATGGCCAGAGATGAAGCGCGAACCATTGAAGCTGTGAAGTCATTAGGGGAGAGGTTAGGCATTGGTTATCCAGGCCGTATTGAAGCCTTTGATAATTCCAATATACAGGGTTTAGATCCTGTATCAGCTATGGTTGTGTTTAGGGATGGCAAGCCTGATAAAAAAGAATATCGAAAATATAAAATAAAAACAGTCCAGGGACCTGACGATTATGAATCTATGAGAGAAGTGGTTCGCCGCAGATATATCAGGGCCTTAAAAGAAAATCTGGAATTCCCTGATTTAATTATAGTAGATGGGGGAAAGGGACATATATCCGCTGTGGTGGATGTCTTAGAAAATGAACTCGGGTTGTTTATTCCTGTTTGTGGTTTAGCCAAGGATGAAAAACATCGCACTTCACAATTGTTTATGGGAAGTCCCTCTATAGAAGTTCCTCTCAAAAGGGATAGCAATGAATTTTATTTACTTCACCGGATTCAAGATGAGGTACATCGTTTTGCTATTACTTTCCATAGAACGACCAGGGGTAAGAATATGCTCAAATCAAGCCTGGATGATATTCCAGGCATTGGGGAAAAGAGGAGAAAATTATTACTGAAGCACTTTGGTTCAATTAAAAAGATGAAGGAAGCCACTGTGGAGGAATATCGGAATTTAGGCATTGGCGATAAATTGGCTAGAGAAATTATCCATCATCTGCGAAATCAAGACAAATAAAGGAGCGTCGTAAACTACTGAGAAAAAGTAGTTTTGCGACGCTCCCTTTAATTTAGGCTGCTTTTTGTTTTGTGCCTGGAAAAAGCCCCGCAGTATCAAGGCGGCGGCGGATCAGAACACCCAAATAAGAAGCGATTCCGATTTTTAATAAATCAGGGAGGATAAAGGGAATCATACCAAGTGACATGGCTTTTACCCAGGTTAAATCCATTAATAACTTAAGTTGTGTAACACCAATTGCATAGACAAGGACAAGACCTATAATATTAATGATTAACGCTTTTGCAAAAGAAAGATTCATGCGGTCTATAACCAGACCCATAATAAAAGCGGCGAGGGTGAATCCAATGAGGAAGCCTCCTGTGGGTCCAACGAGTACCGGAATACCAGCTTTAAAACCGCTAAAAACGGGTACGCCAATAGCACCGATTATAAGATAAAGAAGAATGGCTAAACCGCCATAGCGACCAAGAATGATTGCTGTTATAGCAATAGCGAAGGTCTGCAGAGTAAAGGGTACTGGTCCAAGAGGGACTGTAATTTGAGAACAAACTGCTGTAATTGCTGCAAACAATGCAATTAAAATCATTATTTTTAATTTATGATTTCTCACGAATGTTTCCTCCTTAAATGTAAACCTAAATTATGTATATAGTTTACAAAGGAAGTGATTTGTTTGTCAATGTTGACATTATATTTTAAACAACGTACTATGGGTATAATAATAAAACGTAATAGCTCTTATCCAGAGAGGTGGAGGGACTGGCCCGATGAAACCCGGCAACCCCGCAGATGCGGCTCAGGTGCCAATTCCAGCAGAACCGTTGTGTTCTGGGAGATAAGAGGAGGGTAATGTTAAAGGTGCGCCTCTTCTTACTTGGAGAGGGGCTTTTTTTGTGTGTAGAAGTAAAGAAAGTGGTCCGGGGAAAGGAGTGAACCTGTTGAATGGAGCATATGTTTAGGTTGAATGAGGTGACCCTGGAATCAGGCAATCAGCTACAAAATGTCGATATAGCCTATGAAACTTATGGGGCTTTAAATAGAGAAAAAAATAATGCAATTCTTGTTTGCCATGCATTAACAGGAAATGCACATGTTGTGGGTAATGATGAAACCCCTGGTTGGTGGGAAGGTCTTATTGGATCGGGACGTTATATAGATACAGATAAATATTTTGTAATTTGTACCAATGTTTTAGGTGGATGTTCAGGGACAACTGGACCGGCGAATGTCAATTCTGAATCAGGAGAACCCTATGGAGGGGCTTTTCCTGTTGTCACCATTCGGGATATGGTGCATGTGCAATATCACCTGATTAAAGGTTTAGGCATTGATAAATTATTTGCCATTATTGGTGGATCTATGGGCGGAATGCAAGTGATGGAATGGGCGGTTATGTATCCAGAGATGGCGTATGTCTTAATTCCTATTGCTACCTGTGCACGATTGTCAGCAGTGGCTATTGCTTATAATGATGTAGGAAGACAGGCCATTCTTACTGATCCAAATTGGAACAATGGACATTATTATCCAGGGTTAGGCCCTGTTCAGGGGTTGTCCATTGCCCGGATGCTTGGGATGATTACATATCGTACATCAGAATTATTTGAGCAACGATTTGGCAGAAGGTTGAAAGATGATACAGCGTTAACGGAATTTGACTCTACCTTTCAGATTGAAGGATATCTACGTTATCAGGGCACAAAATTAGTAGAACGATTTGATGCCAATAGTTACCTTTATTTATTGAAAGCCATGGATACCCATGATATTGGCCGGGGAAGGGGAGGAATAGAAAAGGTACTTGAACGTGTGCAAGCCAATGTCCTTTCTATTTCAATCTCCAGGGATTTACTCTATCCTGCCGATCATCAAGAAGAATTGGTAAATATATTAAAGAAACACGGGAAAAATGTTGAATATCATTATATCGATTCCATTTATGGTCATGATGGATTTCTCGTTGAATTTGCGAAATTAGGTCCAATTGTAAAGGGTTATATTGAAACTCAATATACAAATTTGCATAAAGAATCAGCATGTTTACAAAATGATTCTAATTTTTGAAAATTAATATTTAATTCGACAAATGTCTACTTGTTTACCTTGACGCTTTTTGGTACAGAGGGTAAAATAAATCTGTCACAAAGTATTCACTTTATACTGGCTTCCACTGGAAGCTTTTATTCTTGTCTATAATCTGAATTCCAAAGATTTTTTTAAAGGGGGAATTTAAAAGGTAGGGATGAAGTAGGAGAGAGATTTTGTGGAGTGTTTTATTAAAGAAAAATTACCAGGAGTAAATGTACATCACTAAAGGGGGGAACCTTGCAGATGACCAAACATCGTCATTTCTTCAATCGAAAACTGCACTCTTTACTTGGTATCATTCCAGTTGGAGCATTTTTGTTTGTTCACTTGTTGACAAACTACTTTGCAACTCGGGGTGAATCCGCTTTCAACGAACGTGTAGAGATGATGGAATCACTGCCATTTCTTGCGTTAATTGAGATTTTATTTATTTTTGTTCCATTATTATACCATGCGATTTATGGATTATATGTTGCTTTCCAGGCAAAGAACAATGTGGCTAATTTCGGATTTTTCCGTAACTTTATGTTCATGTTGCAACGTTTAACTGGTGTAGTTACTTTAATCTTTAATGCATGGCACGTATGGGAAACCAAGCTTCAACTTGTTCTTGGTAACGTAGAAGCAACTGGACTCTTTAAAATGATGAACGAAATTCTTGCAAATCCGTTCATGTTAACTTTCTATATTGTTGGACTTCTTGCTGCAGTTTTCCATTTGGCAAACGGCCTCTGGAGCTTTGCTGTTAGCTGGGGAATCACAATTGGCCCACGCGCCCAACGAATTTCAACTTATGTAACCATGATTATCTTTGTGCTTATCTCAGCTATGGGATTAATGGCTCTTTTCGCTTTTGCGAATCCGAGTGATGTAGCCCAAGCAATTCAGCGATAGGAGGTTGAGAGCATGAGTAAAGGCAAAATTATCGTAATCGGTGGCGGTCTTGCTGGTTTAATGTCTACCATTAAAGCAGCTGAAGCTGGCTATCCTGTTGAACTTTTTTCTTTAGTTCCTGTAAAACGTTCTCACTCCGTTTGTGCACAAGGCGGTATTAACGGAGCTGTAAATACAAAAGGTGAAGGGGATTCTCCTTGGATCCACTTTGATGATACTGTATACGGCGGGGATTTCCTTGCTAACCAACCACCTGTAAAAGCAATGTGTGATGCAGCACCTGGCATCATCAATATGTTTGACCGTATGGGTGTAATGTTTAACCGTACGCCAGAAGGTTTGCTTGACTTCCGTCGTTTTGGTGGTACACAACATCACCGTACAGCGTTTTCTGGTGCAACTACTGGGCAACAACTTCTTTATGCGTTGGACGAGCAAGTTCGCCGTTGGGAAGTAAATGGTCTTGTAACGAAGTATGAAGGATGGGAATTCCTTTCTGCTATTATTGATGAAGATGGGGTTTGTCGTGGGGTTGTAGTTCAAGACCTCCGTACCATGGAAGTGAAATCTTTCCGTGCAGATGCAGTTATTCTTGCTACTGGCGGTCCTGGAATCATCTTTGGTAAATCTACCAACTCTGTTATCAATACTGCTACTGCGGCTTCTGCTGTATATCAACAAGGGGCTTATTATGCAAATGGGGAGTTTATCCAAATTCACCCTACTGCAATCCCTGGTGATGATAAAAACCGCTTAATGTCTGAATCTGCACGTGGTGAAGGTGGACGTGTTTGGACATATAAAGATGGTAAACCATGGTATTTCTTAGAAGAAAAATATCCTGCATATGGAAACCTTGTTCCTCGGGATATTGCAACTCGTGAAATCTTCGATGTATGTGTTAATCAAGGACTTGGGGTAGATGGGGAAAATAAAGTATTCCTTGACCTTTCTCATAAAGATCCACATGAATTAGATGTAAAACTCGGTGGTATCATCGAAATTTACGAAAAATTCGTAGGGGATGACCCGAAAAAAGTTCCTATGAAAATTTTCCCAGGGGTTCACTATTCCATGGGCGGTCTGTGGGTAGATTACAACCAAATGACCAACATCCCTGGTCTCTTTGCAGCTGGTGAATGTGATTACTCTCAACACGGTGCTAATCGTCTTGGAGCTAACTCCCTTCTTTCTGCTATATTCGGCGGTATGGTTGCAGGTCCGAAAGCCATTGAATACATTAACGGTTTACGGAAATCCAGTGCAGATTTATCTGATTCTGTATTCAATGCTCAAGTTGCTAAAGAACAGGCTAAATATGATCGCATTACCAAAATGAGTGGAAATGAAAATGCGTATGTTCTCCATAAAGAGCTTGGTGAAGTGATGACGAACAATGTAACTGTTGTACGTTATAACGATGCACTTCAAAAAACTGACGAGAAGATCCAAGAATTAATGCAACGTTATCAAAATATCAACATCAACGATACAGCTAATTGGAGCAATAATGGTGCATCCTTCACTCGTCAACTTTGGAATATGCTTGCACTTGCCCGTGTAATTACGATCGGTGCATTAAATCGTAACGAAAGCCGTGGGGCTCACTATAAACCAGATTTCCCAGAACGTGATGATGCCAACTTCCTTAAAACTACAATGGCGAAATTTAATAATATTACTTTCGCTCCAGAAATTAGTTATCAAGATGTTGATGTTTCCTTAATCACACCACGTATCCGTGACTACTCTCAGAAACATGACGTAGAAGAAAAGAAAGAGGTGTAAATAATCCATGGCTGAAAAAACTATTCATCTGATCATTACCCGTCAAGATGGCCCGGATGCAACGCCTTACAAAGAAGAGTTTAAAATTCCTTATCGTCCGAATATGAACGTAATCGGTTGCTTAATGGAAATTCAACGTAATCCAGTAAACACTCAAGGCAAAAAAGTAGCTCCTATTGTTTGGGAAATGAACTGTCTTGAAGAAGTTTGTGGCGCTTGTTCTATGGTTATTAACGGAAAACCTCGCCAATCTTGTACGGCTCTTATTGACAACTTAGAACAACCAATTAACCTTGCACCAATGTCTACATTCCCAGTTATGCGTGACCTTGCTGTAGACCGTAGCCGCATGTTTGATGCTCTTAAACGTGTTAAAGCATGGATTCCAATTGACGGAACTTACGAACTTGGACCAGGACCACGTATGGCTGAAAGAGATCGCCAATGGGCTTATGAATTATCCCGTTGCATGACTTGCGGATGCTGCCTTGAAGCATGTCCAAATGTAAATGATAAATCTCCATTTATCGGTGCTTTCGCTATTTCTCAAGTACGTCTCTTCAATGAACATCCAACTGGACAAATGAACAAAGAAGAACGTCTTGAAGGATTAATGGGTGAAGGTGGCGTTACCGATTGCGGTAACTCTCAAAACTGTGTACAAGTATGTCCAAAAGGGATTCCACTCACGACTTCTATCGCTGATATGAACCGTGCGACTACTTTGTATTCAATTAAAAACTTCTTCCGTAGCTAATTTAATAAACGATAAAAAGTGACCCTTTATGGGTCACTTTTTTTTCATAAATAATTGTCAACTACTTTATTAACTTGTGTTGACAAATAACCGATATCCTTACTATAATTATTGTAAACCAAATATATTAAAGTGGTTAACAATATTCAGATTAGGGGTTGAACCTTTTATGTCCATGGAAACACAAGAAAAAGTCGATCTATTCTCATTAGCACAAGAAGTTATTGCTGGAAAAGCCATTTCCAAAGATGAAGCTTTGGCTATTTTAAATACACCAAATTCTGAAATCCTTCCTCTTCTTCATGCAGCCTATCAAATTCGCCATCATTATTATGGAAACAAAGTGAAATTAAATATGATCATTAATGCGAAAAGTGGCCATTGTTCAGAAGACTGTGGTTACTGTTCCCAATCCATGGTATCTACCGCTCCAGTTGAAAAATATCCATTGCTTGAGAGAAAGACCATCCTTGAGGGTGCACGGAAGGCAAAAGATTTAAAGGCAGGTACGTATTGCATTGTAACCAGTGGCAAAAAACCTACAAACAACGAAGTAGATGAAGTAATCGAAGCAATTAAAGAAATCAAAGCAACCATGAGCATAAACGTTTGCGCTTGTTTAGGTCTTATTACTCCTGAACAGGCAAAGCGTATCAAAGAAGCAGGCTGTGATCGTTTCAATCATAATATTAATACAACAGCTGAACATTATAGCAAAGTCGCTTCTACCCATACTTACCAGGATCGACTTGATACGTTGAATGTTATTAAAGAAGCAGGAATGTCTCCCTGTTCTGGGGTTATTATTGGATTAGGTGAAACAGAAGAACAAGTTGTGGATATGGCTTTTGAATTAAAAGAGGTAGACCCTCAATCCATCCCTGTTAACTTCTTAAATCCTATTCCTGGAACGCCAATGGAGAATTTAAGAGATAATAGCCCAATGAAGTCATTAAAAGTTCTTGCATTGTTCCGTTTCGTTAATCCTACAAAAGAAATTCGTATTTCTGGTGGACGTGAAGTGAATTTAAATACATTACAACCAATGGGATTATTTGCGGCTAACTCAATTTTTGTTGGGGATTACTTAACTACAGATGGACAACTGGTAAGCATGGACCATCAAATGATTCAAGATTTAGGCTTTGAAATTGAAGAAGTAGTAGAGTAATGAACATGCAGGGTTGTCCATTTTAGGGCAACCTTTTTTTTGCTTAAATTCTCCGAAATTTATGATAATATTGTGTGATAGATAAACAAAAATTACATGGATTTGGAAAGGAGAAAACGCAATGGCCCTACCATCTTTTATTAAACCAGATGCTGAATCCTGGCTGAATCAATTTCAGTTTAAGACCCAAATTACTGTTCGTTACTGTGAAACAGATCAATCAGGACATTTAAACAATGTGAGTCACTTAATTTATTTTGAACAAGGAAGAGTAGAGTATTTAAATCATCTCGGAATTGGAAAAACTATTTTTCAAGAAGTATCAGACATTATGTTTGTGGCCGTAGATATTGAATGCCAGTATCTTGCCCAGGTTTATTTCGGTGACTCCCTTGAGTTAGGTGTACGAATTGGGAAATTAGGCAATCGCTCCATGGATATAGAGTATTATTTATCAACAAAAAGAGAAGGACAGGATGTTCTTGTCGCATCAGGTAGAGGGGCCTGTGTATTTGTTTCTAAAGATACAGCAAAGAGTGTCCCCATCCCAGAACACTATAGAGATATCATTAACAATTTTGAACAAATACAGGTGGTATAACTAATCTATGTTTTTTCATGGTATTGACCTTTGTCACTTACAAAATCATTATCCCATATTATCTCCCAGGCAAAGTGTGGGCAGTAAATCGGAGGAACAGTTAGCTGACCGGAAGCACTTAATTGATCGCTTTGGTTTAGAGCCTGTTCACTTATTAGAATACTGGCGGGGAGAATACGAGGGAAGAGATTGTTTAAAATCTTGTTTTTTATTTGGAAATACAGTATTAGCTTTCTCTTCAATACCACTGCCCTTTTGGCAATTAAGCCGTTTCGAAATTGGTGTGCCAATTTTGGATGTACGAAGGGTGCGTTGGATTTTTTATAAAGATTATGGTTTAAAGGAAGAATTAAGGTCCTTTTTTCCCGGAAAAAAAATCATATTTGTTAAGGAATCGGACTTGAACCTAATGTAACATAAGGGAATATAATGTGTCACAGGCCCAAATTCCCGCTATGACCGCACCTCCTGTCATACCCCTTCATAAACTATGGTGACTGTATCCCAAAACCTTGTACTTGAGAGCCCGAGCAAGGAGGGGTAGAACTTTTGGGTAACGAACACAAAGCAAAGCCGTTATTAACAAATAGGGAAAGAGAAGTTTTTGAATTATTAGTGCTCGATAAAACCACAAAAGAAATAGCCCAGCAACTGTTTATTAGTGAGAAAACGGTACGCAATCACATCAGTAATGTTATCCAAAAGCTTGGTGTGAAAGGTCGGTCACAGGCAGTTGTTGAATTAGTTAGACTTGGAGAATTAAAAATATAAGAAATAGAGAACTGGCATCCGCCTCTTATTTTATGGGGCGGTTTTTTCTTTACACTTAAAGTCTTTACAAAAGAAACTATTGCTTTTTTATTCCTTAGACATCAAGATTATAAAAGGAATCTAAATAAAAGGAAGCGAAAAAATGAAGAAAAAAGGAATTGGTATTGTTGATTCTGGTGTTGGCGGATTAACAGTAGCAAAAGAAGTCCTTAGACAATTGCCTAGAGAGGATATTATTTATTTTGGGGATACAGCACGATGTCCATATGGTCCAAGGCCTTATGATGAAGTAAGGGATTTCTCAATGCAGATGATCTCCTATGTTCTTACATATGATATTAAAGCGTTAATGATTGCCTGTAATACAGCCACTGCAGTCATTCTCCCTGAAATAAGTTCTAAATTAGATATACCTGTCATTGGTGTTATTGAACCGGGGGCCCGTTCTGCGATTCGCAAAACGAAAACTGGGAAAATCGCCGTTATTGGAACAGAAGGAACCATTCGCAGTGGAGCATATGCTAAAGCTTTAAAAAAATTAAGCCCCAGTACAACAGTGGTTAGTTTAGCCTGTCCTACTTTAGTTCCTTTTGTGGAAAGCGGAAACTTAAATGACCCTACTGGTTATGATATTGTAAAAAATGCACTTCTTCCTCTTGCTGGAGAAGATTTTGATACATTAATTCTTGGGTGTACCCATTACCCTCTGATTTCCCACTTTATTCAAGATGTGGTTGGTCCTCGGGTGAAATTAATTAGTTCTGCTGAGGAAGCGGCCAGCGAGCTTAGCGCAGTGCTTTCTCACCGTGGCATGCTAGCCAATGGGGGAGATTTGGTAAACAACCATCACCGTTTCTTTACCAGTGGGGATCGTGAATTATTTAATTCCATTGCCCGTAAATGGCTTGGGATTCCTTTAGAATCCCAACTGGTGGATTTAAATAGAGTGAATTAATCAAGTGGACAAATATTTTTGGACAAAATACGTATAATTCTCAATCAGGCTCGTATACATAGTACAAATTGAGCCTGAGGAGGGAATAAAATGGCACGCCGAGGGTTACTATGGGCCGCCTTAATTAGTATTTTTATTCTTTTAAGCGGTTGTAATTTGTTTGGTCCTAAAGATGTATCCAATTCTCAAGGAATTGACCCACCACCGTTAACGGGACAATCCACTGATAATCCAGAAAATGAGGCTAAGTCACAAAGTGGGAAAAACATGCAAAAGGTTTATGTTACAGATGTGGATGGCTATGTGGTTCCCTGGTCTGTTGAGATGCCTAAAGTGGAAGGAAATGGTCTGGCAAAACAGGTCATTTCTTATATGATTAAAGGTAGCGAAGGGGATAAACTATTACCCAAAGGCCTAACTAACATCCTTCCTGAAGGCGCAAAACTTATTGGTATGACCATTAAGGATGGAGTGGCTACGGTCGATTTTTCACCAGGTTTTAAAAAGTATAAAGGGGAAAATGAACAGAAAATTATTGATGCCATTACCTGGGCATTAACAGAATTTGATAACGTGAAAGAAGTAAGCATCTGGATTAACGGAACTCCTCTTGAAACCATGCCTGTAAAGGGGACACCTGTGAACCGTTTAAGCAGACAAAATGGCATCAACTTAGAAATTAGCGAAAATGTAAAAATGGGCCAAACCCGGCCAGTAACGATTTATTTACAGGGCCAATTATCTGATAAAGTGACTTATTTTGTGCCAGTTACTCGTTTGATTCCTAGAACAGATGATGTGGCTAGTGCAGTTATTAATGAGTTGTTAAAAGGGCCATTACAGGGATCGACCTTATATAGCTCCCTTTTACCATCTGTTAATGTACTGAGTGTGAAGAAAGAAAACGAAACCATCACTGTTAATTTTGATAATAAGATTCTTTCCTATAATCAAGGGGAAGCCAATCCCAATGCTGTTACAGAAATTGTGCTTTCTTTAACAGAAAATACAGATGCCAAGAAAATTCAACTGATGGTTGATGGAAAGAAAAATTTAAAAGCTGGCAAAGAAGATTACTCTAAACCAGTTAGCAGACCAACAGTGATTAACCCTTCGGCATATTAAATTAAATGAATGGAATAAAAAGGGGAGCCTATTTTCAGCTCCCCTTTTATAGTGTTTCCGAAGCTAAAATACATGTTAAGGGCGATATTGTGCTATAATAAGCGCGAAAACAATTGGGAGGTTATGCCATGAGAGATGCTGAACGAAGAAATGATGAGTTACGCCCGGTTAAGATGACCGTCAATTATATAAAACATGCCGAAGGTTCTGTGTTAATCGAGGTTGGAGATACGAAGGTAATTTGCAGTGCTACTATCGAAGAAAAGGTTCCCCCCTTTATGAGAGGAGAGGGAAAGGGTTGGGTAACTGCAGAGTATTCCATGTTGCCCCGGGCAACAGAAACAAGAAATGTGCGTGAATCTAGCCGTGGAAAAGTCAGTGGACGAACCATGGAAATCCAACGTTTAATTGGAAGGGCTTTACGTTCTGTGGTTCATTTGCAAGGTTTAGGTGAACGGACCATTTGGATTGACTGTGATGTAATTCAAGCAGATGGCGGGACAAGAACGGCTTCCATTACTGGCGGATTTGTAGCCATGGCACTTGCTTTAGGGAAATTATTCAAACAAAATACCATATCTACTTTACCAATCACTGATTATTTGGCGGCTACCAGTGTAGGTTTGATTGGCGACGAAATTTTATTGGATTTATGTTATACAGAAGATTCCAAGGCAAAGGTAGATATGAACCTGGTGATGACTGGAGAAGGAAAATTTGTAGAAATACAGGGAACAGGTGAAGAAGAGCCCTTCAGTATTGAGGATTTACATACCTTTCTTGAGTTTGGAAAAAAAGGCGTTAACGATTTAATTGAACAGCAAAAGGCCGCCTTAGGAGATCTTGCAATACATATTGGTAAAAGGAATTAATAAAATGAAACAAATCGTTTTAGCGACAAGAAATAAAGGGAAATTAAAAGAATTTAGAGAATTATTTACACCAATGGGAATTGAAGTTTTAGGTGTAGATGAAATTTCTTCTGTCCCTGATGTGGAAGAGGACGGAGATACTTTTGCAGCAAATGCAATCAAAAAAGCTGAAACCATTTCTCAAGCCTTAGAAATGCCTGCTTTAGCCGATGATTCTGGATTGGAAGTGGATGCACTACAGGGCCAACCTGGTGTTTTATCTGCTCGTTTTGCAGGATTTCATGCTACAGATGAAGAAAACAATCGGAAATTAACTGTGATGCTGGAAAATATCCCCCTGGAAAAAAGGTCTGCCAGGTTTGTATGTGTACTGGCTTTTGCAATTCCAGGCCAGAAAACCATAACGGCACAAGGTGTTTGTGAAGGATTAATTCTTACAGAACCTGAAGGAAATGGTGGCTTTGGTTATGATCCTTATTTTTATGTCCCGCAACTAAAGCAAACAATGGCCCAGCTCCCCCCTGATGAAAAGAATAAAATTAGTCACAGGGGACAGGCATTACTTAAGTTAGAAAAAGTTGTAAGGGAGCGTTTTATGTGAGATTTCTCGTGGTAAGTGACACCCATGGAGAAAAGGAACCCCTTTTAGAGGTAATGGAGAGGCACCATAAAGAAAGTACTAGAATTTTTCATTGTGGTGATTATTGTATTCCTGCCGTTACTTTTCCAGAAATCACATTTGCTAAAGGGAACTGTGATCGGGATGAGGAAATACAAGAGGAGAACCTTATAGAAATTGGTGGTTTGCGAATTTTACAAGTTCATGGTCATAGGTATAAAGTAAAGGAAACTTCCTTAAAACTACAATACCGGGCCATGGAGCTTGGAGCGAATTTTGTGTTATTTGGGCATACCCATATTCCAACCTGTGTGATGAATAAGAATATATTGTATTTAAATCCTGGAAGCTTATTGATTCCACGTTTTTATTCTGTTCCTACTTACGCGGTTGTTACAGTGAGTGCTGCCGAGGACCAGGAAAGGGTCAGATTGGATGTGGATTTCTTTTCCTTATATGGTGAACGGCAAAAGGGTTATGGAGGAGTATATTATTTGAAGGCAATTCAATAGTTAATCAGTAATGAGGGGGGATGTTATGATTGGGAATCAGAATGAAAAGGTCGTTTTGTTTCCGAATATGGTTGAAAACCTCCTGAAAAAAGCTTTCACAGCAAAAGAGGAAAAACGTTATGAAGAGGCCCAGGGACACCTGCTCCCAATTTTGCAGTTTAGCCCCCGGCATCCTGTAGCTCTCTTAACACTGGCTCTTATTTTATATGATGCGAAATGTTTTGAAGAAGCCGTAGAACTTTTTTCTTTTATGTGGGAGGAGAAAATTGGCAAGCGGAGAGAATGGCTTCCATACTATCTTTCTTGCTTAATTCAATTAGAGGATTATGAATCGATTAGTGATGTGTTGCATAAAGCTACCAAAGAAGAAGAATTCCAGGATGTAATGGGACAATTCCAAGAAATCTCTGAAGCATGCGACCTTCTTCGGGACTGTGGCGAGGAGCAACATTTTACAAAAGAAGTTGTGTTAAATAAATTAGAAACAAATCCTGATTATCATCATTTATTGGAAGATAATTTGCACAGTGGCAATTTTGAAGAACAGCTTAACTCCATTGAACAATTAAAACATATACATACGAATAATACAGTTGCTGCATTGAAAAATTACTTACTTATGGATGGGCCTGAACCTATTTTGAAAACCTTTGCTTTAAGAGCCTTACGGGAAATGGGTGAAAAAGGTGAAATTGTTATACATAAATTTGGACATGAATATTGTACCCGAATAGAAGATGTGCCTTTACAGGATCACGAAGTTCCTGAAAAGGAATGGAAAGTCATTGAGAAAATCAATGAAATGACAGATAAAGATAATACTTCTTTTTTGCCCTTTGCCTTTCAATTATGGATGGAATATTTATTTTCCATTTTTCCTTTGCATCCTAAGGTGCATAATCCATCTGGATGGGCAGCTGCCCTCCATTATGCAACGTCGAAGTTATTGCATTTGAATCAAAGCCAAAAAGAAGTTGCCAACCTTTATGGGGTATCCATGTCCATTGTATCCAGAAATTATAAAAACCTGAATGATGTATTAATCATTGATTCGAGAATACGGTAACCGGGTTTCGTCAGTTGAAATCAGGTGGGTTTATGATATAATAAAATGGTTATAATGGCAGATGTAATCAAGTACATATTGTCGGGAAAATTATGAGTTGTCATAGATTTTTAGGAGGGGAAAGCATAAATGAAAGCAACTTGGGAAAAGTTAGAAAATAACCAGGGCGTTTTAACAATTGAAGTTGAAGAGGAACAAGTAGAAAACGCCATTGAAATGGCTTTTGTAAAGGTTTCCAAAAAAGTGAACATCCCTGGATTCCGTAAAGGAAAAGTACCACGTAAAGTATTCGAAGCACGTTTTGGTGTAGAATCTTTATATCAAGATGCTTTAGATATTATTTTACCTGAAGCTTATTCTCAAGCAGTTGACGAAACAGGAATTTATCCAGTTGATCGTCCAGAAGTTGATATTCAACAAATGGAAAAAGGTCAACCTTTAATTTTCAAAGCAACAGTAACCGTTAAGCCAGAGGTTACTCTTGGAGATTATAAAGGATTAACTGTTGAAGAAAAAGACTTTTCAATTACCGATGAAAAAGTTGAAGAAGAGCTTGTGAAAATGCAAGACCGTGCAGCTGAACTTAATGTGATTGAAGATGGAGAACTTGAAAAAGGCGATATTTCAATCATTAACTTCGATGGTTATGTTGATGGGGAAGCTTTTGAAGGTGGAAAAGCAGAAAATTATCAACTTGAAATTGGTTCCAATACCTTTATTCCAGGTTTTGAAGACCAAATGGTTGGCATGAAAAAGGATGAGGAAAGAGATGTAAATGTAACTTTCCCTGAAGAGTATCATTCTGCTGAACTTGCAGGAAAGCCTGCTGTATTCAAAGTGAAAGTAAATGAAATTAAGCGTAAATCTGTTCCTGCTCTTGATGATGAGTTTGCTAAAGATGTTAGCGAGTTTGATACTTTAGATGAACTTAAACAAGATATCAAGAATAAACTTGAAGAGCAAGGGAAAAAAGATGAAGAAAATTATCAAAAAGAAGCATTGATTGAACAGGCAACAAAAAATGCAACTGTTGAACTCCCTGAAGTAATGATTGAAAATGAAATTTCTAATATGCTTCAGGAATTTGAACAACGTTTATCAATGCAAGGATTAAACCTTGAACTTTATTATCAATTCTCTGGTTTAGATGAAGAAAAAATGCGTGACCAATTCCGTAGCGATGCAGAAATGCGTGTACGCACTACTTTAACTATCGAAACCATTGGTAAAGTTGAGAACATCGAAGTGACCAGCGAAGAAATTGATCAAGAAATTGAGAACCTCGCTGCGCTATATAACCGTAATGCTGATGAAATTCGTCAAATTTTCGGTGCCCGTGACGGATTTGAAGGATTAAAAAATGACCTTATGATCCGCAAAACCATTGATTTTCTTGTTGAAAATAGTAAATAATATAACATAACTAGAAAAACAAGGCGCGAGAAATCGTGCCTTGTTTTTCAAAAACAGTCGGAAGGGGGAATCAGTAATGGTTATACCTTATGTCGTTGAAACTACAAATCGGGGGGAAAGGGCATATGATATTTATTCTCGATTGCTTAAAGATCGAATCATTATGCTTGGTTCCGAAATTGATGATCAAGTTGCCAACGCAGTTGTAGCTCAACTTTTATTCCTCGCAGCTGAAGATTCCGAAAAAGACATACATCTATACATAAATTCACCTGGCGGATCAATTACTGCCGGGATGGCTATCTATGATACAATGAACTTTATTAAACCGGATGTTTCCACTATTTGCACAGGCATGGCTGCCAGTATGGGTTCTTTTCTTCTCATGGCTGGGGCTAAAGGAAAACGCTTTGCACTGCCAAATAGTGAAATCATGATACATCAACCTCTTGGTGGAGTAAGAGGGCAAGCTTCAGACATTCAAATCCATGCCCAATGGATTTTGAAAACGAAAGAAAAAATAAATCGGATTTATGCTGAGCGTACAGGTCAACCACTAGAACGTGTTGAACAAGATACTGACAGAGATAATTTTATGAACGTTGAGGAAGCAAAGGAATATGGTTTAATCGACGAGATAATCTCGCGTAATAATCAAATGTGAGGGGTGACTTCATGTTTAAATTTAATGATGAAAAAGGTCAATTAAAATGTTCTTTCTGCGGTAAATCCCAGGATCAGGTCCGCAAATTGGTTGCGGGACCAGGGGTCTATATCTGCGATGAGTGTATTGAATTATGTACAGAAATCGTTGAAGAAGAATTAGGTACTGAAGAGGAAATTGACCTTAAAGAGGTTCCGAAACCCCAGGAAATTCGTAAATTTCTAGATGATTATGTAATCGGACAGGACGCAGCGAAGAAATCCTTATCTGTTGCCGTGTATAATCATTATAAGCGGATTAATACAGGGGCTAAAATTGATGATGTAGAACTTGCAAAAAGTAATATTTTAATGCTCGGTCCTACAGGTAGTGGGAAAACATTGCTTGCACAAACTCTGGCAAGGATTCTAAATGTTCCTTTTGCCATTGCGGATGCCACCTCTTTAACAGAAGCTGGTTATGTGGGTGAAGATGTTGAGAATATTCTTCTTAAACTAATCCAGGCTGCTGATTATGATGTGGAAAAAGCAGAACGGGGTATTATTTATATCGATGAAATCGATAAAGTAGCAAGAAAATCAGAAAACCCTTCCATTACCCGGGATGTTTCTGGAGAAGGTGTACAGCAAGCCCTTCTTAAAATTCTTGAAGGCACCGTTGCTAGCGTTCCACCACAAGGCGGTAGAAAGCATCCCCATCAGGAATTTATTCAAATTGATACATCCAATATTCTCTTTATTGTTGGTGGAGCATTTGATGGGATTGAACAAATCATTAAACGCCGTTTAGGTAAAAAAGTGATTGGTTTTGGCACAAAAGAAGAGCAACAGGTAGCGAGGGAATTAAAACCTGGTGAATATTTACAAAAGGTTCTTCCAGAAGATTTATTGAAATTCGGCTTAATCCCTGAATTTGTTGGACGCCTTCCAGTGGTCACTACCTTAGAACCCCTGGATGAAACAGCTTTAATACGAATTTTAACAGAGCCTAAAAATGCACTTGTTAAACAGTATCAGAAGTTATTGGAAATGGATAATGCAGAACTTGTGTTTACTGAAGGCGCTTTACTGGAAATTGCGAAAGAAGCCATTAAACGGAATACAGGTGCCCGTGGATTACGCTCAATCATTGAATCCATTATGTTGGATATTATGTTTGAACTTCCAACACGAGAAGATATTGTCAAGTGTGTCATAACGGAAGAGTCTGTTCGACAAAAAAGCGATCCAGAATTGTATACAAATCAAGGGCAAAAAGTGATTGATAAACCTGAAAGAAGTGCTTAATTAAATAACTTCAATAAAGAAAAAAGACGACTCCAATTCATTTTTTTTGAATTTTAGAGTCGTCTTTTTGTTAACGTCTTTTTTTCGTTTAATTATCCCTACTAAGGGGGAATAATAACTTTTATAACTAATGGGGTGACCGAAACTCGCTGTAAAGGAGGATCCTTATGAATTGGACATTGGTTTTAACCCTAATTCAAGTGTTTTTTGCGATAATTATTGGGATATATTTCTGGAATTTGCTTAAGAGTCAAAGAAACAGTAAAAGTACAATTGATCGAGAATCTAAAAAAGAAATGGAACAGCTAAGAAAGCTTCGTTCCATTTCTCTTACTGAACCCCTTGCTGAGAAAACCCGTCCCAGTCAACTAAAGGATATTGTGGGACAGGAGGATGGATTACGTTCTTTAAGGGCAGCTTTATGTGGTCCTAATCCACAACACATTATTATTTATGGACCGCCAGGTGTAGGAAAGACGGCGGCAGCAAGGGTTGTTTTGGAGGAAGCGAAAAAAAGCTCCCTATCGCCTTTTAAAGATGATGCTCGCTTTATTGAATTAGACGCAACAACAGCCCGTTTTGATGAAAGAGGAATTGCAGATCCTCTCATTGGATCAGTTCATGATCCTATTTATCAAGGTGCTGGACCTATGGGTCAGGCAGGAATTCCACAGCCTAAGCCAGGTGCGGTAACGAAGGCCCATGGGGGGATTTTATTCATCGATGAGATCGGTGAATTGCATTCTATTCAAATGAATAAATTATTAAAAGTATTAGAAGACCGTAAGGTATTTTTGGAAAGTGCTTACTATAGTGAAGAAAATATGCAAATTCCAGGCCATATTCATGATATTTTTCAAAATGGATTGCCTGCTGATTTTCGCTTAATTGGCGCAACAACACGGACTCCTGACGAATTGCCTCCCGCTATACGATCCCGTTGTTTAGAAATTTTCTTCCGTTCATTGAATCCCGATGAAATTTATGAAATTGGGTCGAAAGCAATTGAAAAAATCGGAATGGATTGTCAGGAAGGTGCCATTGAATTATTAACCTGTTATGCAACCAACGGTAGAGAAGCCGTGAATATGGTACAAATTGCTGCTGGTCTTGCCTTAACAGAGAATCGTAATGAAGTACGGATTTCTGATTTTGAATGGGTCATTAATAGTAGCCAAAAGAATCCTCGACCTGATAAAAAAGTGAATGAAGGTGCCCATGTTGGACTTGTAAACGGGTTAGCTGTCTATGGGCCAAATATGGGAGCGCTTTTAGAAATTGAAGTCACTGCTACTCCGGCTGGGGAAGAAGGCAAAGGAAATTTAATGATTACAGGAATTGTGGATGAAGAAGAAATGGGTGGCGGGCAACGAAAATTACGGAGAAAATCTATGGCTCGTAGTTCTGTGGAAAATGTTCTTACGGTTTTAAGCCATAAAGGATTAAAAACCAGGGATTACGATCTCCATATTAATTTTCCCAGTGGGTCACCAGTTGATGGGCCTTCTGCAGGGATCGCGATGGCCACAGCCATTTATTCAGCAATTAAGGATGAACCTGTGAATCCTTATTTAGCAATGACTGGAGAGATCAGCATTAGAGGCCATGTAAAGCCTGTAGGAGGAATTGTAGCGAAGGTAAAAGCGGCACAATACGCTGGAGTGAAAAAAGTAATTATTCCTCGAGAAAATTGGCAAGAGATTTTTAATGAATTAGAAGGCATTCAAGTCATCCCTGTTGACCGTTTTCAGGAAGTCATTGATCTTGCCCTGGCTGAAAGGCCAGAAGTGATGCCAGAAATTCTCCCTTTAGAACAACCTGTTTTACTTGCAGGAGATCATTTAAACCCATCTCCATCCCTAAATATGGGCGCCTTAGATTAGACAAGCCAGTCTAGTTACGCTAAAATGAAACTGGCAAGAAATTCATATCGGAGGATACAGGGAACTTGGAGGTTGATAAGATGGGAACACAGGAAACGAATAGACAAATCCCTCTTCTTCCATTGCGTGGATTATTGGTTTTTCCGGGTATGGTTTTACACCTTGATGTTGGCCGTGAGAAATCAATAAAAGCCCTAGAAAATGCGATGGTGGATGATCACCTTATTCTTCTGGCGACACAGGAAGAAATTCATATCGAAGAACCAACGATAGATGATATTTTTTCAATCGGCACAGTTGCTAAAGTAAAGCAAATGTTAAAATTGCCGAATGGTACCATAAGAGTATTGGTGGAAGGAATTTCTCGTGCGCAAATCATTGAATATACAAATGAAGAAGAATTTTTTCAGGTTCATATTCAATTAATTGAAGAGGATTTTGAAGTAAATGTAGAAAGGGAAGCGCTGATGCGTACCCTTCTATCCAGTTTTGAACAATATATTAGCCTTTCTAAGAAAGTCGTGCCAGAAACACTTGCATCTGTTTCTGATATCGGAGAGCCTGGCCGTCTTGCTGATATTATTACCTCTCATCTTCCTTTGAAAATTAAGGATAAACAGGAGATTCTTGAAACCCTGGATGTAAAAGAGCGGATTGAAAAACTCCTAAGCATTTTACAAAATGAACAGGAAGTTCTTGAATTAGAACGGAAAATTGGCCAGCGTGTCAAAAAACAAATGGAAAAGACCCAGAAGGAATATTATTTAAGAGAACAAATGAAAGCCATCCAAAAAGAATTGGGTGATAAAGAAGGCCGTTCTGGGGAAATTGAGGAACTAAGGGAAAAGCTAGACAATAGTGGCGCACCACCTAATATTGTGGAAAAAGTGGAGCGGGAAATTGAACGTTTAGAAAAAATGCCTACGACCAGTGCGGAAGGAACGGTTGTCCGTACCTATATTGATTGGATATTAGGCATTCCCTGGGACAAACGAACAGATGATAATTTAGATCTTCATCATGCAGAAAGTATTTTGAATGAAGACCATTACGGTTTGGAAAAAGCAAAAGATCGGGTTCTTGAATATTTAGCGGTACAGAAATTGGTCAATAAATTGAAAGGGCCTATTCTCTGTTTGGTTGGACCCCCTGGGGTAGGGAAAACATCATTAGCCCGTTCTGTGGCCCGAGCATTGGATCGGAAATTTGTCCGTATTTCTCTTGGTGGCGTTCGAGACGAGGCTGAAATTCGTGGCCATCGCAAAACTTACGTGGGAGCCATGCCTGGCCGGATTATTCAAGGGATGAAAACGGCAGGAACCATTAACCCTGTCTTTTTGCTTGATGAAATTGATAAAATGGCCATGGATTTTCGTGGGGACCCGGCAGCTGCTCTTTTGGAAGTGTTAGACCCCAATCAGAATGATACATTTGTGGATCATTATATTGAGGAGCCCTATGATCTTTCCAATGTAATGTTTATTACTACTGCTAATGCGGTGCATAATATCCCTCGTCCCTTATTGGATCGTATGGAAATGTTATATATTCCTGGATATACCGAGATTGAAAAGTTGAAAATCTGTCTGGACTATTTATTGCCTAAACAAATGGAAGAACATGGTTTAGGGAGAGATCGACTGCAAGTTCAAGAAGATGCTCTGTTAAAAGTCATTCGTGTATATACCCGTGAGGCAGGGGTGCGCAATCTTAACCGAATGATGGAGACCATCTGTCGTAAGGCAGCCCGTATTATTGTTTCTGGTACAAAGAAAAAGGTGGTTGTAACTGAAAGAACTCTGGAAGATCTTCTTGGTAAACCCCAGTACCGTTACGGAATTGCTGAGGTGGAAGATCAAATTGGGGCAGTGACTGGATTAGCCTGGACTGAAGCTGGTGGAGACACCTTGACCATTGAGGTTTCTTTATCCCCTGGGAAAGGAAAACTTACGTTAACTGGTAAATTGGGCGAGGTCATGAAAGAATCAGCTCAGGCAGCTTTCAGTTATATTCGTTCAAGGGCTGAAGCTTTAAATATTGATCCAGATTTTTATGAAAAAAACGATATTCATATCCACGTACCAGAAGGTGCCATTCCAAAAGATGGACCATCTGCAGGAATCACAATGGCCACAGCCCTTGTTTCTGCATTAGCAGGCATTCCTGTTTCCAAAGAAGTAGGAATGACAGGGGAGATAACCCTAAGAGGCCGTGTTCTTCCCATTGGGGGATTAAAAGAAAAAGCCCTGGCTGCTAATCGTGCTGGATTAAAGACCATTATTATTCCTAAAGAAAATGAAAAAGATATTGAAGAAATCCCTGAAAGTGTGCGGGATGATTTGAAATTTATACCTGTGGAACATTTGGATGAAGTTCTCGAAGTTGCTTTATTAAAGGTGTCTAAATCATGAAAATAAATAAAGTGGATTTTATAACCAGTGCCGTATCACCGGCCCAATATCCAACAGGAGCC